>JAOAGV010000021.1 GCA_026415575.1 Candidatus Sumerlaeia bacterium | reverse complement strand
ATATAACACCGTTTGATACCACAACCCACTAAGGGACGGTGTGATTCATCCCATCTTATAATGCGCTGAGTAGAACATTGTTCGGCAGAAGAAAATCCAAACCGAGGAAAACCGAAAAAGAATTCGTCATCCCGCAAACCGGCGGCAAGACAATGGGAGCGCATGAGCGCGCTTATCTTGACCAGCTGGAACGCATGATCCTGTCGCCCGGAATGAGTCCGTATCTTCGCCGCGGCCCCGTCCACCAGCCCCGCGGGTCCGACGCCGTTGAGCCTGTCTACGACTCAGGACCCATGAAACCCGGACAGATCGAAGGGCCCCAAGCTGAGAGCGTGGCTGCCGCCCGCTCGGTCAGCCCGCGGGCGGCGGCTTCTCTGGCAACCGAGGATGGAAAGATCCGGTTGGGCGCCGACGGCGTCTATGAGCTGGAAATCGAAGTGCCGCGGTCGGATCTTCCTCCGGAAGACGAGTATCAGAGGCCGGAGCCGGTGCGCCCGTCGGAGATGCGGCCAACTCCGCCGCCGAAAGCCGCTGCCACGCCAGCCCCGCCTTCCGCCAGTGAAATGGATCAGGCCTTCCAGCAGGCCGTGGCGCAAAGCAAGGTCTCACCCGCTTCGCAAAATCTCTTTCCCGACGGCACGCTGGTCCGCTGGAACGGCGGCGAGCTGGGCATTTACCGCCAACATGTCGAAAGCAAAGGATACGATCTGATCTACGTGGCGGAAGCCGACGGACGTCTCCAACCCAAGGGCGTCTGTTTGGCGCCCTATCAGCCGCACCGCGTCGGCATGCTCTCGCAGGGCATTCTCCAATGGATGGAGAGCACCATGCGGTGGGATCGCGACGCCCTGCTGTATCATCTCGACAATCCGGCCGAGGCCAACACCTTGCGCGTTCTGTCCCAGCCGTCGCAGCCGCAGTCCGGCGGCGGCACCACGGAAGCGACGGCGAACGGCCGGTGGGTGCGGGGCCGAACCTTCACCATCAAGGTCGGCAAGCACAAATGGCGCGGCGTATTCTGGGGCAAGGACGCTCTCGGCACGATTGTGGCTCACAACACCAACCGCGTCTGGAGCCTCATCCATATGGACCTGAAGCGCTATGGCGACGGGATCGAATACGGCGAGGTGCTGTCGGCACGGGAAATTGAAAAAATCGAGGCGGCTGTAAGCGCACAAGAATAGAAACAGAACTTACACCTTCGCCGCAGTTGCAGACATAAGAAAACCGACACTCCCCGACCTGCCGACCCAATAATAGGGCGCAATTTCTTGCCTCGGCCGCTGCCGTCAAAACCAGAGCGAGTGCATCGTGCGTAAAAAAACAGCGCCGGCCGCAGGATTGCCGACGCTGTTCTGTTTTTTTGCCCAACCCGTTCCAGCACCACCTACTCTGTCACCGTTTTAACCCCGCCCGTTGCCAGCGAAAGCCAATAGAGCGGCAGACCGATTGCCAAGACAATCACCGCCCATTTCGTCTCCACCGGTGCATAGTCTATGCTGCGATAGACCATGAACAGGGCAAAGTTGCAAAACGCTATCGGCACAAACGGATAGAGGGGGACACGCCAGGGGCGATGTTCGACCGAGCGGTCCTCGCGCAGCACAATCAGCGAAATGGTGGTCAAGGCAATAAAAGCCCAGAAAACCGCTGCCGTGAACTTGACCATGCGCTCGAACCCCTTGCTGTCGCCAAACGCAAGAATCAGCGTAAGGATAATCACGCCCTGAACAATCAGCGCGACAACGGGCGTGCCGAACCGCTGGCTCCAGACCCCCAGAGGCGACAGCAGCCGATGTTCGGTGCCCATGGCATAATAGACCCGTGCGCTGGTGAAAATGAAACCATTCAACGCGCCCAAAGCCGAGATCATAATCAGGGCGGCGATGAGCCGCGCGCCGGCTTCCCCGAACTTAATTTTCAACACATCGGCAGCCACCGCCGACGAGCCTTTCATGCCCTCCAAGCCGAGGCTGTGAAGAAACGCCCAGTTGACCAGCACGTAGATGAGCGTCACGGCGGCCACGCCGATGATCAGCGACCGCGCGATGTTTCGCGTGGGATTCCTCACCTCGGCCGTGATGTAGGCAATCTCATTCCAGCCGCCGTAAGTCCATGCGATCAACACCATGGCCAGCGCAAAGTTGCCGCCGCCCTCGACAGCGGCCGGCGCCGCACCCGCCTGCGAAGGATTCAGCAAAAGCGCCACAAGAAACACAATCGCCAGTCCTGCCACCTTGATAATCGTCAGAACGTTCTGCGTCAGTGTTCCCTCGCGCACCCCGATGATATTGATGGCGGTTAGAATCACCGTGGCGGCTCCCGCGTAAATGGCGGCCGAGTATTTTCCCAAGCTCAAAAATCGTGTGGCATAGTCGCCGAACACAAACGCAATCGCGCCGATCGAGCCGCCCTGAATCACAGCCAGACGGGCCCAGCCGAACATAAATCCGCACCACCCGCCGAACGCGCGGTTCAGATAGACGTAGTCACCGCCCTGCCGCGGATAGGTGGTCGCCAGCTCCGCATAGCACAACGCGCCGAGCAACGCGATGATTCCTCCGATCACCCAGACCAGCAGCAGCCATGCCAAGGGCGAGAGGCCTGCCCAGTTCGAGACCATGTGCGCAATTGCAGGCGGCGTCTGAAAAATACCGGAGCCGACAATCACACCCACAATGATGCAGACGGCGCGGAACAAAGTCAGTTGCGCTTGAGGCACGGACATGTTGGAAGTGTCTTGCATGGGAACTCCTTTCCGAGTGGTTTCAAGTCGCGGCCGGTGGTTTTGGATTGGAAAGCACGGTCACAGCCCAACCGTCTTGGCCTGTGCGCGGGAAAGCGCCGCCGCCCCCACGCCGCTTCGCACAGTCCAGAAACGCCGGCCTGCACAACGTCCTAACAATTGCCCCCCGCGCGTTGAGTCAAGTAAAATATGGAAGCCCATGGAACAGACAGCGTTAAATGTCTCCTGTCGGCGCAGGCCGCGAAAAACCGTTGACGCAAGGCGCCGGCTTGGTCATTTTTCCCCTGCCTGTCGTGCGAAATATTGGGCAGACAATTGAAGGATAAGACCATTTCCACGTTGGAGGGTTCCGAATGAGACAAACGCGGTCAGTCGCGGTCATTGTGGGTGTCGCCGCGTTGGGTGTTGCATGTGCCACACCTTGGTCGCTTTCGCGCGCCCAGCGCCACAACGAGGAGCTTCAGCAGCAGGTTCACAGGGATATTTTGACGTTTTATGAGAACATGGCCCAAGCTTATTGGGTCTTGGCCTACGATTGCTTTCTCCTGAGCGAAGAGGCCCAAGCAGCCAAGAATGAGGCGTTGGCTCAGCAATATGCCAAGCGCGCAGACATGTATAAACGCTACAGCGAGGACCTGAAGGCCTCGCTTCGGGCCACGCAGGAAAGCTTGAGCATGACCAAGCCGGTCGAGGCTGCCTCGGAAACAGCGGCGCCGGCAAACCCGCCTGCGATCGAGCCGGGACCGGGCACGCGACCGTTTGCCGTGCCTGAGTCGGCCAACGAACCCGTTCCCCCGCAGAAAAACGAGGGACAAGCATCGGGCAAATTGGGAACACGCCTGCTTCGCTGGCTGAAAGTTATGCCGCAGGAAAGTGTGAAATAAAACAAAGCAGCATCTTGTTACACGGATCGTCTGAAGGACCGACGCGGTGTGAGGTGCGTACGTATTGGTTAGACCAATTAGTAAAACCATTCGCCGATTTCGCTGATTGGCGGCAATATCAATGTGAGTCCGTGTAAATCTGCAGGTCGGGGCTTTTCCCAGCAACACCAAGAACCGGAAATAGCATCCATCCAAAAACATGTTTGCACGCCAGTCTCATAGAGAAAAATCGGGCAGGAGGAGTTTCTGCCGGAAAGAAGCAGGCATCGCCGCCCTTCTGGGGGTGGCACTGGGGCTCTTGGCCCCCGCGTTTTTCGCCGCTGCCCGTTCCGGACCGCGCGTGCTCGACCGCGTGGCCGCGCGCGTCAACCAAGAAATCATCACCGAAAAAGAGTTGCTCCAAGCCGCCTTCGGCGAAGTTCCGCTGACCGCCACGGTCCCGCAGGGTACGGTTGCCGAACTTCGCTCCGTTCTCAACGCGATGATCGAAGAGCGTCTTCTGGCGCAGGCGGCGCGCGAGGAGATCAAGGAAATTCCCGAAGAGGTCATTGCCAACCGGGTCGAGGCCATTGTCAAAGAGCAGAAGGAGATGTTTTCGTCGGAATCGGCGTTCTTGAGCGCCTTGGAACGACGCGGCTGGGACCTTGAAGCGTATAAGGCCCATTTGCGCGACCGCGAAACCCGCGCCTACGTTACGCAGGCCGCTCTGGCGCGGCGTGTCCGGATCACCGAGAACGACGTGACATCCTACACCGAGCAGTTGAAGCGGCGCGGGGCCCCGTTGGTGGAATACCGTCTGGCGCATATTCTGGTCCGTCTGCCCGACACACCGACGGCAAGCGATATTCAGCAGGCGGACCGGCGCATTTTGCAATATCTCGAACAACTCCGACAAGGCACGCCCTTTGCCACGCTGGCCCGCGAGCAATCCGACGACAAGGCCGCGCGCCAGACCGGCGGCGACCTTGGCTGGCTGGGCGGGAACACTCTGCAAAAACCCATTTTAGAGGCGGTGGCATCGCTCGAACGCGGGCAAATCTCCGCGCCCGTCCGCACGGAAAAAGGTATCCATATTTTCCAGCTGATCCGCAAGCGAACCCCGCGCGAGATGCTCTTCGAGAAACGGCTCGAGGAGGTGCGCAAATCCTGGGCGGCGGACTTGCGCCGCAGGGGCCATGTTAAAATTCTCCTGCCCCAATTGAGCGAATAAAAACGACATGTCTGCCGAATCGTCTGCCAAATGCGGCCCGCGTCACCCAACACCCCGCTTTAAATTCCTTCGTCTCGACATCTTGCCGATTTGTGAAAGTCTTTTCCAACTTCCAACCTTTTGCCTCTGACCTCTTTGGTTGTGGCCAAGGGCCGCATTAGGGATGGAAGACGTTGGAAACAGACCCACACATATGTAATTCACATTATGGTGGAGGGTCGGGTTCCACCCCGACCGTATTTTCGATCCGGACGCGGTGGAACACGTCCCTCCACCCGCGGAACTACCATGAACCGATGTTTCAACTGCATGTTGTTTGAACTTCTTTACCATACAATTTCGACCTACACTCTTCGGTCTAAACATCCAGCCAATTTGCGAAAATCTTTTCCAACCTCCAACCTCTGGCCTCTTAGCTCTTTGGTTGTGCCAAAGGCCATGTTAGGCGGAACGGCTGTGAACAGGGCAGCCATGTTATTCGGCTCAAGGAAATACAAAAGCCGCTGTCTCGTGTAAGACAGCGGCTTTTGTTTGACTTGCGCTTTGGTGCGTATCCGACAGCGGTCACGCCAGCGACAGGATGTCTTTCGGCACTTCCAAGCGGGTTTTCTTTTCCATCGCCTCGAGGCCCAGCAAAGCGGGCACGGCGCTCTTCAAGCCGACCATGCCGTCGCAGAACGGGTTGAGCTTGTCGAGCACGCACTGCTTAAATCCAGTCAGTTCGATCTCATAGGTCGCCTTTTTCAACGTGGCCGTGGCGGTGTCCACAAGGTCCACGATGTCCATTCCGGCAACTTTTTCCAGACGCGTTCCCGGCGAAGGTGTGCCGTTCAGAACGATGCCGGCCTTGTGTTCCTTGTGAACCACGTTCGGACTGCTCAGCGGCTCGCGGTGGGCGGCAGGCATCCACAGCTGTTCCTGCACGCCGGGTTCGAGGAAGAACAGGCCGCAGAGTTTCGACAGGTGCGCCATGATCAGCGTGCCCTTTTCGCCCTGAATGATCTCGAAGGCCTCGCCGAACGGGCTGAACGAGTTGGTGGTGATGGACTGATAGGTCAGCTGGATGCCGTCGGGATATTCATAAATGAGGTGGACGTTGTCGAAGATGTCGCGTTTCGGAAGATTGGCACCCATCTTGCTGTCGTCGTTGTCAATTTTGCCGACGCCGACGATTGCTTCGGGCATTTTGTCTTCCATGAACCAGTTCATGATGTCGAGCTGGTGGCTGGCCAGTTCGGTCATCAATCCGCCGGAATACTTGCGGTAAAGCCGCCAGTTCAGCACTTCGTCTTCGGTTTCATAGCCCCACTTTTTGTAATCCACACCCTGCATCGGCTCGGCGGGTTTGCGCCATGTGCCATTGCGGTTCCACTGACAGATGATGTTGTTGATTTTGCCGAGCAGTCCTTTGTCAATGTAGTGCCCCTTGGCAAAGTGATAGAGGGGGTGGTAGCGGAGGTGATGGCCGATTTGGAGGATTTTGCCGGCGGCCATTTGCGCTTTGATCATGGACTTGCAGGAGGGGATGTCATAGGCCATGGTTTTCTCGCAGAACACATGGCGGCCGCACTTGAAGGCTTCCTCGACCATTTCCTTGTGAAACTTCAAGGGCGTCACGATCATGACAGCGTCCATGTCGGCTTCTTTGAGAAGGGTCCGCCAGTCGTCATAAATTTTGGCCTGTCCGCCGGCGATTTTGTTGGCGTCTTGGGCGCGCGCGGGCAGCACGTCGCAGACGGCCGTGAACTTCCAGCCGGGCACGCGCAGGGCCGCCGGCATCAGGTTCAGCCGGGCCTGACTGCCGCAGCCGATGAGGCCGACTTTGAAGGGCCGGTCGTCGGGGGCGCCTCCTGCGGCTGGCGCAGCGGCAGGCGCGGCTTCGGCCGCCCAAGACTTGTAGGCCTCGATCATGGCTGCACTGCCGGCGAGGAATCCTGCCGAGGTTTGGAGAAATCCTCTCCGACTCACACTCTGACTGTTCATTGTTCCTCCTCCTTAAGGGGGGGCATTGTACTACTATTCGTTTTTTTCCCTGTGTTTCTTTCAACACAAACGGGAGTTCTTCTCTTTCTGTCTATCCGACCGTCAAGCTCAAAAAAAGGTTAGTCGCCCCACCCACAAACTACTGCCGGCGGAGATTCGGGCGCGCCGGCCCTGTTGCGTGGGGTGCGATTTCGACTCCTACAGCTCGGACGTGTCCTCCAAATCCACGGGCGCATTGTTGAGGTTCGCCCGCGCAGTGTCGGGCGGCGGCTCGGTGTCGGCGAGGTTCAATTCCCGCAGCAATTCGCCGATGTTCAAGCCGACGGCCGAGGTCTTTTGTGTATAGGCAGCGACTTCCCGCGACTCTTGCTCCTTCAGGAAAGCGCGCCGGCTCAGCGAAATTTTTTGTTCCCGGCTGTCTATTTTGATCACCTTTGCCTCGACTGTGTCGCCGACTTTCACAACATCCTCGGGTTTTTCCACCCGTTCCGTGTCCAACTGCGAGATGTGGATCAGCCCCTCGACTTCCGGAGCCAGTTGCACAAACACGCCATAAGGCGTTACGCTGGTGACCTGTCCTTGCACGACCGATCCCACGCGATGCGACTCGACGAAGCGTTCAAACGGACTCTTTGCCATTTGCTTCAGTCCCAAATTGATCCGCCGTTTCTCGCTGTCCAGCCGCAGAACAATCGCCTCGACCTCGTCGCCGACTTTGACATAGTGCGACGGCGACTTCGGCTTTTTCTCCCACGACATGTCCGAAACATGGATGAGTCCTTCGATCGCGTCGGTCAGCCGCACAAAGGCCCCGTAGGAAGTTACGGCGGTCACGGTTCCCTTCACGACCGTCTGCGGCGGGAATTTTTCCTCGACCTCGAGCCACGGGTCCTTGGTGACCTGCTTGAGACCCAGAGACATGCGGCGCTGCGCCTTGTCCACGCTTAGCACGACGGCCTTCACGGTGTCGCCCAACCGCAGATAGTCTTCGACCTTTTTGGGGCCTTTGTCCCAAGAAAGGTCGGAGGCATGGATCAGGCCGCGCACGCCTTCTTCGAGGCTGACAAAGGCCCCGAAATCGGCAAGGCCGACCACCTTGCCTTTGACGATGGTGTCGGGGGGATATTTCTCCTCGATTTTTTCCCACGGGTCGGGCCGCGCTTGTTTCCGGCTGAGAGCGATGCGGCCGGTTTCGCGGTCCACACTGATGACGCGAACCTTCAGGTCCCGCCCTTCTTTCAAATACTCTTTGGGGTCGGCGTTGATTTCCCACGAAACCTCGGAGCGCGGGATCAGACCGTCTATGCCGCCAAGGTCGGCGAACGCACCGAAGTCCATGATCTTTCGCACGCGGACCACGCGCTCCTGTCCGACTTCGAGGGATTCGAGGATCCGGCGGCGTTTGCGCTCGGCGTCCTCCTGCAGCAATTTGCGTCGCGAGACGATCACGCGCTTTCGCTCGCGGTCGGTCTCCAGCACACAAACCTGGATTTCCCGGCCGACCCACTCGTCGAGGTTTTCCACCCGCGACGTGTCAATTTGCGAGGCGGGCATAAACGCCGGAATGCCCACGTCCACAATCAGGCCCGATTTGACCACCTGCACCACACGGCCGGTCAGGGCGCTTTGTTGTTTGGCCGCCTCGGTGATCCGCTGCCAGGCGATTTCCGCTGCCGCCTGACGATAGGACACATAGACTTGGCCGGTCTCTGTCTCGCGACCCATAATCCGCACAGGAATGCGGTCGCCGACGGCCACGCGAATTTCCCCTTGCGGGTCTACAAATTCGTCTATCTCGATGACGCCTTCGGCCTTGTCGCCCACGTCTACCAAAACATAGGTGCGCTTGACGTCCACAATTTCGGCTTCCACAATGTCGCCGGCCGAAAAGTCCTGAATCTTGTCGAGGTAGGCATCGAGCATCTGGCCGAATTCATCGCCGGCGGCTGCGGCCGAGACGGTCTCGGCGGCCGATTCCTCTTCTTCTTCCAGAGCCGGCTCCATCCCGGCCGACGGTGTGTCCCCGCCGCTGGCCGGAAGCGGCTCCGGCGATTGCGCAGCAGCCGGAGAAGGCGGTTCGGGCCCCGTAGCCGGTAACGGCGCCGCTCCCTCCAGCGCCTCGCCGGTTTCGTCCGGGTGAGTCCGGCCTGTTCGCCCCAAAATCCGCATCGGATCAATCGGCGACAGTTCGTCTTCGATTTCGCCGCCGCTCAGCGATTCCTTTTCCGGATTGACGGGGCTGTGATTCTCATTGGCCATGAAACAACATGCTCCTAAAAAACGATTTGTGGTTCTTTCTTGCGCAAGTGCATTCCTCTGCCGGCTGCACCAACGCGGCGGGCATCCTTCCCATGTCTAATGCGGCGAGCTATGCGGCATTCGGGCGTGACCGCGCGCTGTCGTGTTATGTTCCCACCCTTTCGCGACAACGCAGCGGCGGATCAGCTGAAGGCGCTTGCGCGTGGTTCGTGTGAAAGACTCCTGCCGGGCAACCGATCGCTTTTTTCTCCTCGCTTTTGGCCGTTGGCTGTTCCTGCCGCCGAACACAGGATGGTTGCTAAAAGCGCGCCCCGCGGCTGTCAAGACTAATCGGTCTTGCCGGCTGGTGCATCTTCCGAAATTGGGAGACACTTCCCGCGAACGCAAGCAAGACCGCCGCGTGATGCAGGAAAGATTTCCCCACACCTCGCCAAGAGCTTTGGAGTGCGGAAGCCATGCTGCCGCTTTGCTGAAATCGTCCCTCGTGCGACAAAGCGTCGGCGCTGCGGAAAGAACGCAGGCTTGGGGGGTGAGTTTGTCATAAAAGAAAGCGGCAGCATGGCTGCCGCAGTCCAAAATGTACGCCGATTTGTGCATAATGACAAGGGTGCGGCCTCAGGCCATTTCCTTTGCGCCGTGCCAGCCAAAACAAAGCCACGGCATGATCGAACGACCTTCTCCCGAGGTCGGGAGAAATTCCCCTTGCCGGCGGCAGAACAAAAAAAGAATGGACAAAGCGCCAACGCGAAGTAGCATCATCTTTGGGTTTTGGCCCGATTCCATTTTTCTTTCGGGAGGTACAACCATGAACCGCTTTCGGGGCTGCTCGCTGCGTCTGGTCTGGACGGCATGTTTGCTGACGGTTTTGGCCGTTTCGGGTTTCGCCGCCGAGTCCTGGAAAAGCTCGGCATGGGGAACGAAGAAGCCGCCGGCGGCCGCTCCCTGGCCGGATGGCAAACTGGCCATCATCGCCTTTGGCGCCCATCCCGACGATTGTGAACTCAAGGCCGGCGGTGTCGGGGCCCTCTGGGCTGCACAGGGCTGCCACGTCAAGTTTGTCTCGACCACCAACGGCGACATCGGCCACTGGTCGCAGGCCGGCGGCGTGCTGGCCCAGCGCCGTCTTGCCGAAGTGCGCAAGTGCGACGCAATGCTCGGCGTTACACCGGAAGTGCTCGACATTCATGACGGCGAACTGATGCCCACACTCGAAAACCGTGCGACCTTTACGCGTCTCATTCGCGAATGGCGTGCGGACATTGTCATGGGCCCGCGCCCCAACGACTATCATCCCGACCATCGCTACACGGGTATTCTGATGCAGGACTCGGCGTTCATGGTGACCGTGCCGTTCTACTGCGCCAACACGCCGTATCTGGCAAAGAACCCCGTGTTCCTGTATTTCTCCGATGATTTCCAGCGGCCCAATCCGTTCCGGCCTGACATTGTCGTTTCGATTGACGAGGTGATCGAGAAGAAGGTCGAGGCCATTGCCCTGCTCGAATCCCAGATGCTCGAAGGCTGCTGTCCGGGCAGCGAAGCCCTGCTTCCGACCGATGAAGAGGACTACAAGAAAAAGTCCGCGGCGGTGCGCGACCGTCTGCGAAGCCGGTTTGCCGGTGTGGCCAACAAATACCGCGACCGCCTGATCGAACTCTACGGGCCGGAAAAGGGCAAGGCCGTCAAATATGCCGAGGCGTTTGAATTGTGCGAGTATGGTTCGCGGCCCTCGATTGAGGATTTGAAAAAATTGTTTCCAACTTTTGGAAAGTAAAGCGGACGGAGTGAACAGGATGTACGGCGCAGCATAGCTTCTTGCTGTCCATGTCGTCCGCTCTGGCTGCCATACGTGAAATTCCAAACCCAACATGGACGAATACGCGAAAATCCGATGCGAGTTATACGCCCATCTGCGCAAGTCCATGTCGCAGGTGTGCCAGATGGCCAATCTCGACCCGCCGACCCCCGGCGAGCTCGAAGCGGCCTTTTACTCCATTGACATCCGCGAATTCCTCCGTGGGAGAACCATCGTTCTGCCCCTCAAGCGCGAGATCGGCCAGATTGTCGCCGTTATGAACGTCGTCGTCACTCTGGCTTCCGCCGACCTTGGCCCTTTGGGGCCTTATCCCTACGGCCGCGCGTAGCGGGGGCGGGAAGCGAGAGGCACGAAGCCAAAGGCGACAGGGGGGAATTGAGAGGCAGCAATGGAATCTTCTCTGCCGTTCATTTAGTTCTCTTTCTCCATATTGTCTGTTTCGTCCATGTTTTTTGCTTTCCCCTAACCCCAAAAGGAGGTTTGCCTCATGATCAAACAACTTGTTCGAATGGTGTCTTTCCCACTTGCCTTCGCCATGCTTTCCTTTGCGCCGTCTCTGTTCGCCGCCGAACAGGCCGATGTCATTCTCCACAACGGCAAAGTGATCACGGTGGATGCAAAGTTCTCCATCGCCCAAGCCGTTGCCCTCAAAGGCAACCGCATTCTGGCCGTCGGCACAAATGACGACGTGCTGAAAACGAGGGGCGATAAAACAGAAATGGTGGACCTGCAAGGGAAGGTGGTCATGCCCGGCTTGATTGACTCGCACACTCACGCCGCATCCGCCGCCATGACCGAATTCGATCATCCCATCCCCCAAATGGAGACCATCGCCGACGTGTTGGCCTATGTCAAATCACGCGCGGATGTTCTCGAAGACGGGGAATGGATTCTGCTCTCGCAGGTTTTTATCACGCGGTTGAAGGAGCAGCGCTATCCCACGCGGGCCGAACTGGACGCCGCCGCCCCCAAAAACCCGGTGGTCTTCCGCACCGGCCCCGATGCCTCGCTCAACAGCCTTGCGCTCCAGCTCAGCGGCATAGACAAGAACTTTAAAATTCCCGAAGGCGCACGCGGCAAAATTGAACGCGACCCTGAAACCGGCGAGCCCACCGGCATCATCCGCGACGGCGGTCAGTATATCAAATCCAAGTCGCCCAAGAGCAAGCCTGTGACTGCCAAAGACCGGCGCAACCAGATGGAATTGCTTTTCAAGGACTATAATTCGGTCGGTCTCACCATGCACTGTGAACGCAGTGTGTCGGCCGGCATGCTCGAAGACTATCAAGCTCTCGACAAGGAAGGGCGCCTCACGGTACGCACGGCGCTGTCCTATCGCATTTCCGAGAACGATCCGCTCGATAAAATTGCTGAAGAGGTCCGTCGCGTGGCAAAGCATCCCCTCACTTCCGCCGAGGGCATGCTGCGCATTATCGGCGTCAAATTCTTTCTCGACGGCGGCATGCTCACCGGCAGCGCCTACATGCTCAAGCCTTGGGGGGTCAGCAAAATCTACGCAATCACCGATCCGACGTGGCGCGGCTCGCTGTTTATTCCCCCGGACAAACTCACCCCGATGGTGCGGTCGGTTGTCGAAAACAATCTGCAATTTACCGCCCACACCGTCGGCGACGGCGCTGTGCACACCCTGCTCGATGCCTACGAAGAAGTGAACCGCTCGATTCCCGTGCGCGACACGCACCCGTGCATCTGTCACTCGAATTTCATGTCGAAGGAAGCGGTCGAGAAAGCCGCGCGCCTCGGCGTAGTCATGGACATCCAGCCGGCGTGGCTCTATCTCGACACCCGCACTCTCGTAGATCACTTCGGCTACGACCGCCTGCGCTATTTTCAGCCGCTGCGCAGCCTGTTCGAAGCGGGCGCCATCGCCGGCGGCGGCTCCGACCACATGCAGAAGATCGGCTCGCTCCGCTCGAACAACCCCTACGATCCGTTCCTTGGCATGTGGACGACGGTTACGCGCAAGGCCAAATGGTATGCCGGCCGGCTGCATCCCGAAGAAGCGATGTCGAGCGAGCCGATGATCAAGTTCTATACGATCAACAACGCTTATGTGCTTCGGGCGGAAAAGCAAGTTGGCTCGCTTGAACCCGGCAAACTCGCCGACCTGATCGTGCTCGACACCGATTTGCTGACCTGTCCGGACGATGCAATCCGCGACGCCAAGGTGTTGCGCACCTACGTGGACGGCAAGCTGGTCTTCGAGCGGAAGTAGCGTTGGGTTTTAAAAATATCTTATCCCCAGAGGGTGCCGATTACGCAGTTTATATCTGCGAACGCGGCACCTTTTGCGGAAAATAAAGGACCAGCCATGAGACCTCTAACACGAAAAGACTTTCTCGGAAAGTCCGCGCAGATTCTTGCCGGTGGGGCACTGACGCCTGCGTTCCTCGACAGACCAACCCAAGCGTCCGAGTCTTCAATCCAAAATCCAAAACCCAAGACCCAAAATCCGAATATCCTCATGATTCTCGCCGATGATCTGGGTTGGGGCGATCTCAGTTGCTACGGGGCGCCGGACCTGAAAACGCCAAACCTCGATCGGCTGGCGGCGGAAGGGGTTCGCTTCGAGAATTTCTATGCCAACTGCCCCGTCTGCTCGCCCACGCGCGCCGCGCTCCTCACCGGACGCTATCCGGAAATGGTCGGCGTGCCGGGTGTCATTCGCACCCACCCCAACAACTCGTGGGGACGGCTGGCGCCCGACGCCCGGCTGCTCCCCGCCGTTCTCAAACCCGCCGGCTATACGTCGGCCATTGTCGGCAAATGGCACCTCGGCCTCGAATCGCCCAGTCTGCCCAACGAACGCGGCTTCGATTTCTTTCACGGCTTTCTCGGCGACATGATGGATGACTACTACACCCATCTTCGCCATGGGAACAACTACATGCGGTTGAACGGCGAAGTAATTGACCCAAAGGGGCACGCGACCGATCTTTTCACCGAGTGGGCGTGTGAGTTTCTCCGCGCGCAAAAACGCGGCAAGCCGTTCTTCCTCTATCTGGCCTACAACGCTCCCCATGATCCAATTCAGCCCCCGCAAGAGTGGCTCGACCACGTGCGGCGGCGCTCGCCGCAAATGGATGAGCGGCGCGCAAAACTGGTCGCCCTCATCGAGCACATGGACGACGGGATCGGCAAAGTTCTCGCTGCATTGAAAGAAGCAGGATTGGAGCAGGACACCTTGGTTGTTTTTTCAAGCGACAACGGCGGGCTGATTCGCCTTGGCGCCAACAACGGCCCTTGGCGCGACGGCAAGGGCACCCTGTATGAGGGCGGTCTGCGTGTGCCCATGATCGCCCGCTGGCCCGGCCGAATCGCTGCCGGCACACGCTCCGAGCGCGTGGCGCTGACGATGGACTTGTTCCCCACCTTTGTAGAGGCGGCCGGCGCAACCCTCGCCCACGAAATTGACGGGCAAAGTTTCCTGCCCGCGCTGCTGGGCCAGTCGAAGCCGGAACCCGGGCGCGACCTTTTCTTCGGTCGCCGCGAAGGCGGCAAGGGTTTCGACGGTGGCACCATCGAATGCATTCGCCGCGGCGACTGGAAACTGCTGCGTTCCCAGCCGGGCGCGCCCTTTGAACTCTATAATCTGAAAGACGATCCCTGCGAAAAAACCGATCTGGCACAAACGCATCCGGAGAAGGTCAAGGAGCTGTCGGCCGCGCTTGAAGTGCAACTGAAACGATACGCCGCGGTGCCATGGAAGTAAAAACCCATTGGCTTCACAGGTCGCTTGCTTTTGCATTGGGGTTTTGGAGGCCCTCAAAAAGGGCGGGCCCCTGTTTTACAACGATCCAAATCCCCCGCTGTCAAATCCTGCCAAAGCACCGGCAAGGAGGAAAAAAATGAAACGAACAGCTGCGCTCATGGCAATGCTTGCGGTGATAGCGGCGGCCGCAATCGCGGCGCAGGGCTCACCGAAAAAACTTTCGGCCGTTGCTCACAAGGACAAAAATGCCGCAACCGAGGCCCCATGGCGCACGCTGCCGCTTATCACCGACGGCAAGGTGGATCCCGCATGGGTACAGGTCGGCTGGGGCGGGTTTGTTGTGGACGGCGATGCACTGCGCACCGAATGCGATCAACGCGGCATGGGATTGATTTTTTACAAACCGGAGAAATTCGGCAACTGCCAGATTCGCGTTGTCTATCGGCCCGAAACCCCGAAATCCAATGCGGGCGTGTTTGTCCGGATGGACGACGGCATCGTCGCCAAGGCTGGCGAGAAATCGCCGCCCGTTCAGCGTGACGAAAAAGGCAAGCTGTCCAAAGACATGCTTGCCAAAATCCAAGAGGCCGCCGAAAAGGAACTCGGCGGCTGGTATCCCGTCAATCACGGCTACGAAGTCCAAATCATGGACGCCGGCGACCCGCTGCATCGCACCGGCTCGGTCTATTCACTTTCCAAGGCCGCCGAGCTGCCGCCAAAATCTCTGTCGGACTGGCGCACGATGATTATCACGCTCGACGGCGACCGCATCCTTGTGGACGTGGACGGCCGGCGCATCAGCGAGCTTGACCCCGCCGCGCCCGACAATCCGCCACGCAAAAACTGGACCGAACCGAAGCGCGAACCCAAACGCCCTATCGTTGGCTACATCGGGTTGCAAAACCACGACCCGGGCGACGTGGTGTGGTTCAAGGAAGTCAGCGTCCGGCCGCTTCCGCAAAAAAACGATTGAGGGAAACATGCGCCGCGTGTCCCCTTTAAAGCATGGCGGTCGCTTCCTCGGATTTTCTCCGGTTTTGCTGGACATCGCACAGTGGGTTGCCGCATAGTTCTTCGCGTTCAATCCGGCCGGGAGCGGCAAAATGAGAAAAGTCTATTTGTTGCCCAATCTCTTCACGACCGCCTGCCTGTTTTGCGGCATGCTGGCCGTCACGCGCGTGATGGAAGACCAACCCATCGAGGCGTGCTGGCTGATTCTGATCGCCGCAATTCTCGACAGCCTCGACGGCAAGATTGCCCGTCTGACCCACACCGAAAGCGCTTTCGGCGTCAACTACGACTCGCTGGCTGATTTGATTGCGTTTGGCGTGGCCCCGGCCGTGCTGATGTTCAGCGTGCTAAGCGATGAAGGCGGCATCAAGGTGGCCAGCGGGGTGACGACGCTCTACACGATCTGCGGCGCGCTCCGCCTTGCCCGATTCAACGTCCAGCGCACGCGCGAGGAGAAAAAGACCTTCACCGGTCTGCCGATTCCCGGAGCCGCCGGCATGGTGGTCGCCTCGTTCCTGATGTATCACCGGCTCGATCCGCTCAGCGACTGGCCGGCCAAAATGCTGCCCTTCTTGATCGTCATTCTGGCCTGCCTGATGGTAAGCAAGATTCCCTATGTGAGCCTGAAGAATGTGGACATCGAGGGACGCAAGCCATTCGACGTGCTGGTATCTATTATTGTCGCCCTGTCCGTGATCGTGGTGTTGTGGCAGTTTCTCGACTATGTATTCTTTCTGGTCTTTACGGTGTATGTGGGCTATGGAGTCGGCCATGCATTGATCCGGGCGCTGCGGCGCCGACGCGTTCCAACCAGCGCCGAGACCGTCTCGGACGTGCACGGCGAGCCGCGGCATCCGCTTTCCGCCGGCCGATAGGATGCAGAATAAACGCCTTCGCAGTCCGGAGCTGAAAGTGGATACCGTGAGGGATTCATCTTCGCGCATCAGAGAGGTCTTCAGAAACATCCCTCAGGGCCGCATCGTTGCGGTTCTGGGGGTTTTGCTTTTGGGTCTCGCGCGGGTCGAAGCGGCTACAAGCCCCACGTTGGCGCCGGCCCATCCGGCCGGTACCGGCGTTTCTGTCTCCGCGCTTGATGAGTTCACGGTGCATTTTACGTCGGCCACGCTGGCCTATCAGCGCGTGCAGGACTACACCGCCACGTTTGTCAAACAGCAGCGCATCAAGGGCGAATTGCTGCCCCGCGAAACCGCCCAGATGAAGTTCATGAAACCCTTCAGCGTATATTTCAAATGGACGGAAGGTCCAAACGCCGGCATGCAGGTGTTGTATGTGGCGGGGCAAAACGAGGGCCGGCTGCTGGCGCGGCCCGGCGGCCTGCTGGGCGTCAAGACCTTTCGCCTCGACCCCACAGCGTCGCTGGCCATGAAAGACAACCTTCATCCGATTACCGAAGCCGGTATCGGCAAAACGCTGGAGTTGTTGGAAGTGAACCGGCGAAAGGCGATGGCCGAAGGGCGGGCGCGGGTTCGGCGGTTGCCGGCCAATTCCATTCCGCAGGTTGCGGGTCCGTGCTACGAATTGATTGTCGAGGCCGACGAAAAGTCGGGCTACTACTGTCGCCGCGCCGTTGTAACATTTGATCCGAACACCCATCTCCTAATCGGAGTACAAACCTTTGGGTGGGATGCGCGGATGATCGAAGAGTATCGCTACGTCAATCTGCAGGTCAATTGCGGCCTGACCGCTCGCGATTTCGATCCGAAAAATCCCGCCTACGGATTTTAAGTCTGTAATTCAAACTCTAGTTTTTCTTTCGCAGCTGCGATTGATGGGTGAATCTTCTGAAACCGCGAGAAGGTCCGCGCGAGTGCAAGCAAGACTGCCGCTTGAGGCCGGAAAATGCCCCCACACTGCAACAAAGGCTTTGGAGTGCAGGCAGCCATGCTGCCGCTTTACTGAAAGCGTCCCTTCTCAGACAAAGCGTCGGCGCTGCGGAAAAAACGTACGCTTGGCGGGTTTTAACTTGGCGCAAAAAAAGCGGCAGCATGGCTGCCGCAGTCCAAAGCGGACGCCAATTGTGCATTATGAAAAGCACGCGACCTCGGACCTTTTTCTTTTCGCCATTCCAGTCAAAAAAGCCACAGAATGATCGAACGACCTCCCATGAAAATAGAACGGGGGCACATGTATAACAATGATAAATAACATTTTGAACGTCTTGCGCCAAAACGACACAAACCGACGCTTTTCATTCCGTACTTGGGTGGCGCAAAGCGCCGTGTGCGACTTCTCCCCATTTCGGGAGAAACCCCAGTCTCAGGATTCCTGCGGCAACAAAGAAAAAGCTTGCACTGGCAGGCCGTTCCTGCAATGAATCGAGTGTTCTGGCAGGCCGAGACCGCATCATGGACGCGGCGGGTGCGGTCCAGCAAACGTGACAGCGGAGGCCGAAGAAATGCCCTCTCCTCGCCCCATTCGAGTTGCAGACTACACGCGGCGGTTTCGAATTTTATTGGGTTTGGCGGTGGTGCTTTCCAGTGTCGCGGGGCTTGCAGCCGCCAATTGGTGGAATCTCAACCGCTATTTTTACGCGTACGCGCAATGCAAGGATATTCGCCGGACGGTGGAAAAACAAAAAGCAATCGTGGCACAATTGGAATGGGAAAAACGCCAGCTCGAGTTCAGCCCCTTTGAAATCGAAAAAGCGGTTCGGGAGTCCGACAAGGCGGTCCGTCCGGGCGAAAACCTCATATTCCTTCGGCGCGTTGACCGTCCGTCGAGCCCAACTGCCGCCCCGTTGATTCAGCAAAATAACCATTGACAGCGGCCGGCCCGTTTTGACAGCCTCTGTTCGTTATCGCGGGGTGGAGCAGTGGTAGCTCGTTGGGCTCATAACCCAGAGGTCGTCGGTTCGAATCCGGCCCCCGCAACCAGACCCCGACCGGTCGGAAGGCTGTTGTTTGGCCGGCCGACCGTTTTCATATCGGCCTTCCGGAGCAGGCCGCCGTCTGCCTTGTCCCGTGGCGATGTAGCTCAGTTGGTCAGAGCGGCGGATTCATAACCCGCAGGTCCTCGGTTCAATTCCGAGCATCGCCACCATTTATTTTTCTATATCTATAGCGTCGTTTCTTCGAAGCATTTTCGGCTTTTAGCACCCATGTTGGATCGTTTTTGGCGTCAATAAAAACGTTTTTTGTGAAATCGAACGTGATCGGAAAAATCTTTTTTGCTGATAACCTGCATATCTTGCGGGAGTTGCCTTCGGAGTCCGTGGATTTGATATACATTGACCCGCCGTTTAATACCGGAAAGGTTCAGCAGAGGACTCGGATAAAAACCCTTCGCTGTGCCGATGGTGATCGCGTGGGTTTTCAAGGCAATCGCTATGAAAGCGTTGTCGTAGGAACCAAGCGGTTCAGCGATCTTTTCGACGACTATTTGGCCTTCTTGGAGCCGCGGCTTGTCGAGGCCCACCGGGTTCTTGCTTCGCATGGCTCCTTTTACTTCCATGTGGACTATCGCGAAGTCCACTATTGCAAACTGCTTCTGGACAGTATTTTCGGGCGTGAATGTTTTCTAAATGAGATTATTTGGGCCTATGATTATGGAGGCCGGGCCAAGAATAGATGGCCTCCAAAACACGATAATATCCTTCTTTATGTAAAAAACCCCTCCGAGTATGTCTTTAACATCGAGGCTATCGAGCGTATTCCGTACATGGCACCCAATCTTGTGGGACCGGAGAAGGCTGCTCGCGGCAAGACGCCGACCGACACTTGGTGGCACACAATCGTTCCCACCAACAGCGGGGAAAAAACCGGCTATCCGACCCAAAAGCCCTTGGGCATTCTCCGCCGCATTGTTCAGGCATCATCGCGTCCAGACGCCCTTGTTCTCGACTTCTTCGCGGGCAGCGGCACTACCGGTGCGGCAGCCCTTGAACTCGGCAGGCGTTTCATTCTCATTGACAACAACTTGGAAGCACTGGAAGTCATGGCCAAGCGTTTCGATGGCGTTGACGGCATCGAGTGGGTTGGGTTCGACCCGGCACCTTACCAAAAGCGCACAAAGGAATGTAAATTACTCTCTTAAGGAGTGCGCACAAGAGGAGTGATTGGGTACAAAGGCAGAGTTGTGCAAGGGGATCGGTAACATCCTTTCACCATTCCAGCTACAGAAAGCGAGAAAAACCATGACTGACTTGACAATCGTCCGGGCAACATTCGCCTCGATACCCAAGGTGGCCTGTTTTCTTTTGCTGGGTGCGACACTGCTCATTGGCGTTCCAGTTTCCGCTTCGCTGCGGGCCGAAAAACCGCGGCAGATCATTTCGCTCGACGGCACGTGGCAGATCGAGCAGGGCGCCATGGATGCCGTGCCGAAGGAGTTCACGCACAAGGTGGTTGTGCCGGGATTAGTGGACTTGGCCAAGCCCGCCTTTGCCGAGGTCGGCACGACCAGTACGCTTCGCCAAGCTTTCTGGTATCGCCGCACGTTTAAAGTAAAGGGCGAGATTCCGGCCGTCGCGATCCTGAAAATCCACAAGGCCCGCTACGGCACGAAGGTCTGGGTCAACGGCCAACTGGTCGGCGAACATCTGCCGTGCTTCACGCCCGCCTATTTCGACGTCAAGCCGCATCTCAAGGGCGGCGGTGCAGAAAACGAGCTGATCATCCGTGTCGGCGCCCATCGCACCTCGCTCCCGCAGGACATGCCCACTGGCTGGGATTTTGAAAAGTATTTGTACATCCCCGGCATATACGATTCGGTTGAATTGATTTTGACCGGCACGCCCTATATCCGCAACGTGCAGATCGCGCCCGACATTGAAACGGGCACGGCACGCGTGGTTGCCGAAATCGTTGGCGCCGGCAGCACGGGCGAAGCGGTTGTCGAGGCGGCGGTGCGCGAGGTCCGAAGCGGGAAAAGGGCCGGCGAGGTCAAGTCAGCGGCCGCAATTGGCCCTGAAGGAGAAACCAAACTCGACATGAAAATTCCCGTTCAAAACTGCCGCCTTTGGTCGCCGGAAGACCCGTTCCTTTACGAGTTGACCATCAAAACGCCCGGCGATGCGGCGCGCGTGCGGTTCGGCATGAGGTCGTTCCGGTTCGATCCTGAAACCCGCCGCGCCATTCTCAACGGCAAACCCTATTATCTGCGCGGAAGCAACGTTACCTGCTATCGGTTTTTCGAGGACGCCGAACGCGGTACGCTCCCATGGAACAAGGACTGGGTCGAGCGGCTGCACCGCAAATTCAAAACCATGCACTGGAACTCCCTGCGCTACTGCATCGGATTCCCGCCCGAGTTCTGGTATGACATCGCCGACGAAACCGGCATCCTGATTCAGGATGAGTTTCCCATCTGGCTTCTGGGCAAAGCCCCCGAAAACCCCGTCGCAGAAAAGATCATCCCGGAATACACCGAGTGGATGCGCGAGCGTTGGAATCACCCATGCGTCGTAATCTGGGACGCCCAAAACGAAAGCCATACCGAAGAGACGGGCAAGGCAATTCGGGCGGTGCGCGCGCTTGATCTCAGCAATCGCCCGTGGGACAACGGCTGGGCCGCGCCGCAAAGCCCGACCGACTGCGTCGAGGCCCACCCCTACTTGTGCAGCCGCATGTGGCAGGGCAAGGGGGTCTGGAAACTCAAAGACATGCCGTCGGTCTCGCCCGTGCCGCGATTGCAGGCGGCGCAAAGAGCCACCAGCCCGCCAATCATCATCAACGAATACGGCTGGCTGTGGCTGACGCGCGACGGCAACCCAACTTGCCTGACCACCAATGTGTATCAGACGCTGCTGGGCCCCAACTCGACCGTCGAGCAGCGGCGCGTTCTCTATGCGCGATACCTCGCGGCAAAAACCGAGTTTTGGCGCGCCCACCGCGAGTGCGCCGGCGTGCTGCATTTCTGCGGGCTCGGCTATTCGCGTCCCGGCGACAAACCGCGTCCTGAAGGCGGCGCCACGAGCGACCATTGGATTGATTTGCGGCGGCTGAAGTTCGAGCCGAACTTCGAGAAATACGTCCGCGACGCATTCAATCCGGTCGGCCTCATGCTGGATTTCTGGGCCGAGGAAGTCGCCCCCGGTGCGCAGCAAGACGTGAAGGTTTATGTCATCAACGACCTGTATCAAGACTGGTCGGGCGATGTAATAGTGTGGATTCTGCGCAGCGACAAGCGCATTTCCATGCAATCGAAGCCGTGCACCGTGGCCGCGCTCGGTCGTCAGATCCTCACCTTGAAAATCGCCTTTCCCGACTTGCCCGGCGATTATGTGATGGTCGCCGAACTCCGCGACCCCAAGGGGAAAACGGTTCGCAGCCTGCGAGATTTCAAGATCGCCAAATAAAAATGGATTCGCACGCCGTGGAGGGTCGGGTTCCACCCCGACCGGATTTCGTTTCGGACACCGTGGAAGGCGTCGTTCCAATGGATGATTGCCTCCCAAACCTTCGCATGGCAAAAACAAGCCCATTCATTCCACGGCCTCTCAATTGAGGCGTGCAGGAAGAATTGACAGAAGAAATGCGCGCGGTTAAACCCATTTCGCAGATTCTTGTACTAACTATCGAAACCACCCTTTGGCCCCCTTCACACAATACGCGTATGGCCGGTTGCAAGAACGATACGAAACTCTGCATCAGGAACAACTCTAAGGAGGACCAACCATGTCCTGCAAAATGACCCGAAGGCATTTCACGCAAGCCGGAGCAGCAGCGCTGGGCTTGGCGGCCTCGCGCGTTCCGGCAGCGCCCAAGAAGCCGGCCGGCGACCCCGTTCGCCTCGGCATTATCGGCACCGGCAACCGCGGACGCCAGCTCATGAGCGCATTTCTCCAGCAGAACGACGCCGAGATTGTTGCCCTTTGCGATGTGGACGAGACGCAACTGGACCAAGCCAAAAAGATGGTCAGCTCCGGAGTAGTGATTTACAAAGACTTCCGCAAAATGCTCGAAAACAAGGACCTCGACGCCGTCGTCATCGCCACGCCCGAGCACTGGCACGCCGTCATGGTCATTCAGGCGTGCGAGGCGGGCAAGGACGTCTATGTCGAAAAACCGCTGACGATCGTTATCGCCGAGGGCCGCAAGATGGTCGAGGCCGTCCGGCGCACCAACCGAATTGTCCAAGTCGGGCTTCAGTCGCGCTCCTCGGAAGCCTTCCAGAAACTGGCCGCACTGGTGCAACAAGACGGCATTGGCAAGGTCACGGTCGCCCGCGCGTATCACGTCAGTAACATGTGGCCGAATGGAATCGGCAAAGAGCCCGACAGTCCGCCGCCGCCCACGCTCGACTGGGATATGTGGCTGGGGCCGCGAGCCATGCGCCCCTACCGAAAAACCATCGTGCCCTACAAGTTCCGCTGGTGGCATCTGTATTCCTCGCAAATTGCCAACAACGGCGTCCACTGGCTCGATGCCATTCTCTGGGTGCTGGGCGAGAAGGCGCCGGCGTCGGTCTGCGCCATGGGGGGAAAATTCGCCGTGGACGACGACCGCACAATTCCGGACACCATGGAAGCGGTATTCGAGATGGCCTCGGGCCGTCTGATTATCTTTGGCCACTACGAGGCCAACGGCAATCCGGTGCTTCCGCAGCCGGGCATCGAGTTTCGCGGCACGCGCGGCACCGCCTACGCCCAGCGCGAAGGCTTCGAGATTGTCCCCGAAAAAGGCGGGCAGTTTCAAGACCCCGCCCCCCGAATGGAACCCGTGAGTTTTTCGACCGGCGTGCGCGACTCGACCGCCGACCACGTGGCCAACTTCCTTGAATGCGTCAAGACCCGCCGGAAACCCAATTGCGACATCGAAGACGGGCACCGCGCAACCACCATGGCCTTGCTGGCCAATATCTCGCTGGCGGTGCGCGCACGACTGGAATGGGACGCCGAACGCGAGGTGATTCTCAACCACAAGGAAGCCAACGAAATGCTTCGCTATGAGTATCGCGCACCGTGGTCGCTGGGCGGATGAAGCAAAAGACTTCAGCAAAGGCAGCGGCATCGCGGTGGAACCCGGTCCTCCATGGAAGGTTGCCTTCCACGGTATTCGAGTCCAAGTTGAGCGCGGTTGGAAACCCGTTCTCACGCGGCGGTCCGGCCTCAATACCGAACAGTGGCGCTCCGTCCGATACGCAAAGGTGTTTTTGGTTGCATTGGTTATGCAAGCGGGTTAGCCTTATCACTGTTTTGAAGGGTATTGAAGGGCGTTGTGAGCAAAGACAGGCGAGTCCGCACGTTAGGGTCCTTCTTGCAAGGTTGAGGTGAAGCAGATGAAATTGCACAACACGATGCCGTTGAGCCGTGCGGTAATTCGTTGCGCTATCCATGGCGGATTGTTCTGGGTGCTGGCGGGAGCGGCAAGCCCCCCACCGCCCGATTCGTTTGAACCCATAACCCGCACCATCACGATCGAAGCCAAACCCATACCGACCGTAGCTCCGCCGCGTCCGGCCGCGCCCAAGCCTCTCGTGGCGATGCTGGATTTTACCAGCGAGGAAGTGCCGGTCAATGAGGTCGAGGCTGTCTGTCGCGCGCTTTGGGATGGCCTCTATCAACGCAAAAAAGTTACCCTGATGCTTCGGGGCGCAGCCCGAATTTCTCTCCAGCAATGGGGCCTGCTTCCCGGCATGACGCGCGGTCAGCCCACCAGTTACGGACGCATTGCCCGCGCCTTGGGAGTGGACTATCTCGTCTTCGGGCATGTCGCCCGGTCGGGCGGGGTCTATGCGCTCGATGCTTCCGTGTTTTCCGTGCGCGAGGGAAAAACCATCATCAGCCGAACTTGGGTGTTTGAAAAAGGGCTGGACCAAATGCTGGCAAACCTGGATCGTGTGGCTGACGTATTGCTGACCTTGCAGCCGGCGCCGCCCGAGCCGACCCCGACGCCCGCGCTTGTTACTGCCATGGCCACCCCGCCGGTATTCCCGACGACCTCGCCTGTGGCCACACCAGTTGCAACCTCCTTGGTTCAACCGACCGTGTCGCCGGTTCCCACGCCCAAAGCCGCTTTGCCAATGGATGTCGTGCCGCTGGCAACACCCGTTCCCAAGCCAACCAAAGAGGCAACAGCTGGCATTCCGAAGCCTCTTTTGCCGACACCCACGCCAACGCCGACCCCGATGCCAACGCCGGCACCCACTCCCGTGCCGACGCCCATGCCGACGCCAGTGCCAACTCCGACCCCTGCACCAACCCCGACACCGATGCCAACTCCCACGCCAACACCAACGCCGACTCCGATCCCAACGCCCAAACCAACACCAACCCCGACTCCTACTCCAGTTCCAACGCCAACACCGACGCCCACGCCAGTTCCAACACCAACGCCAACACCGACTCCGACACCAACGCCGACCCCGACGCCGACGCCAACACCTAAACCAACACCGACACCGGACTCAAAAGAAACGGCCAAGACCGCCAAGACCACACCTGAACCCAAAGGCGATCCACGGTCGCCCATCATGCGCGCCAAAGAGCTTTACAGCCAGGCCCGAAAAATCGGCGAAGACAAACCTGAAGGCCTCAAACTGCTGATCTCTGTCGTCGAACTGGACCCGGAAAACATCTCCTATCGCTACGAGTTGGCGCGCGCCTACTATTTCAACAAGGACTTGAAAAGCGCGGTGGCCCAATGTGCCGAAGTTCTCAAACGCGACCCCCGGCACGCCGATGCGCTGACCGTTATGGGTTCCGCCTACTTCTATCTCGAAGACTATCAAAAGGCGATCGAGGCGCAGGAAGAAGCGCTGAAAATCAAACCGAACAACTTCTACGCCCAGTTCAATTTGGCCCATGTCTGTATGTATGTGGACAAGGCGCGGGCGCGCGCCGAATTTCAGAAATTCATTGAAATGGCAGAAAACGAACCCTCGCAAAAAGAAAACGTCAAACGTGCCCGCGAATGTCTGAAAGGACTCGAATGACCATATTACGTTGAGCGCCAGACGAGTGTGCATCCCGTTTCGCCGGGCCCTTGGCCCCGCGCGCAACGCTGCCCCGTGGCGCTCACCTCAACGGAGGCAGGGCGGCCAGCCGCTCTGATCACACGCATGGCGGACCCAGCCGTAACCGACGGCGACCGTATCGGCCCTTATCGCATCGTGGGCGTCCTGGCCCGCGGTGCCACCAGCGAAGTGGTCAAAGGCATTGACGAGGAACTCAATCGCGTCGCGGCAATCAAGTTGCTCTCGCCCGAATTTATCAAAGACCCCGAAGCCCTTGCCCGCTTTGAACAGGAATCGCGCGCGTTGACCGAACTCAATCACCCCAACATCGCGCAAATCCTCGAAACCGGTGTTACGTGGGACGGTCTGCCCTATTTCATTATGGAGTTTGTGGACGGCCGCAGCCTCAAGGAAATTATTGACGACAAGATCGAACTGCCCTTTTCCCAACAGATTGAGCTGATCATGCAGGCCGCCCAAGGACTCGATGCCGCCTTCCACCGCAACATTATCCACCGCGACATCAAGCCGGCCAACCTGATGGTTACGCAGGACTGGACGCTCAAAGTTGTGGATTTCGGCCTGGCCAAAGTCATTCGCGAGGACGCCTACAAAAGTGTGGCCGGACGCCTCATGGGCACGCCACGATACATGGCCCCGGAAGTTGCTCTGGGCCGGACAGCCGACTGGCGGTCCGACATCTACTCACTCGGTGCAACCTTCTACCACTTGCTGACCGGCCGGCCCCCGTTCGATGGCGAAACCCCCGCCGCCGTCATGATGCAGCACGTCAACAGCCCGCTGCCTCCGCCCTATCTTATCAATCCCGCCATCCCCGCCGACGTTTGCGAAATTGTCCAGAAGGCCATGGCCAAAGACCCGGCTGACCGCTATCAGGACTACGATCTACTACTGCAGGACCTACGTCAGGCCCGTGTGGCACGGGTGCATCGCGAGCGCATTCTCGCCGAAGAGGCGCACGCCCGCGAAGTGGCTGCGGCAGAAGCGGCCAAGGCCGCCGCGGCTGCAGCAGCCGAGGCCGCCGCATCTGCCGAATCAGGTGCCGAACCCCATGCCGCAGAAGGCAAGATGATCTCCGGCGCAGGCTCTCTCTACGAAGCCTATGACGCGCGCATGACCCGCCGCCGCATCCTAATCCTGTCGCTGCTTCTGATCGTGGGTGCGGGGGCCATGGCGTATATGCTCAGCCCGCGCGGGGCCGAAACCGCTGGCGGTGGCTTGCGCGGCATAATCCGCGCACTCTTGGCCCATCTCGGCGCCGGCAAAGTCCTCAGCCCCGAAGAGCTTTACTACAATCGCTATCAGGAAACTTTGGTCAAACTGGACTACTTGTCTGCCGCCGTGAAGGAATACATGGTGCGAACGGGACGCGACATCAAAACCCTCGACGACCTGATTAAGCGCCGCATCATCGGCAAAACGGATTTTACCGACGGTTTTGGCGGCCCCATCCTATATGAACCGGTCCTGCGACGCATTCGAACTGCCGGCCCCGACAAGATTATGGGGTCTGCCGATGATTTTCTCGCCGACGAAAACGGCAAGATCATCGCCCATCCGCCGGAACCCGAAATCGCCGACCAGCAAGAATTCATTGCCACTGTCGAACGCCGCACGCGATAACGGGAACGACCGCTGGATGGACGCCTTCCGCGGCGGCCAAAATCCAAAAACCACTTCTTGGGATTTTGTTAAACAGTATGCGGTCGAGGTGGAACTCGACCTTCCTACGACATAAAACTTCGTTCCCTACTTTGCACATCCACTCAAGGCCAAAATCCCTTGCTTTCGCCTTTTCGTATGGCACACGCTCCTGTCTCTGGGGGTTTTGGACGGACCAACAGATCCCTCTTTTCTCCGTCTCTTAAGTCAGGAATTGCACGGTGCGCAGGTTTTTCGCTTTCTTCCGCTACGAACTTTGGATGCACGTCAAGAGCTGGCGGCTGTGGCTTTGCGCGGCACTTCTGATGGCCGCCGCCGTCCCATGGGCCGTTCTTCTTGCGCCCGATCCATCGCGCGAAAAGCTCGATGATCTGATCAGCGGCTACCTCGAAAAAACAATCTGGCTGTGGCGGCTGTTTGTTCCGATCGTAATCATCGTTGCGGTGGACAGCATCAGCCGCGTGCGCGCTACAGGAATACACCCCATCCTTTTCACAAAACCCTTTTCAACGTTCAGCTATCTTTTGGGCTGCTGGGCCGCCGTCGCGGCTGTGACGGCTTTCTTGGCAGCTGCGACCCTCACCACCCGTTTTGTCGTCGGCCGAATCTACTTTGACCCCCTCCTTTGCCCGCAGCCGTTTATCTGGCTGTGGGCCTTGGGGGCGGCGCCCTTGGCCATGGGTTTAGCCGCGCTGGTCGTTTGGGTCCGCGTTGTGTTCAAACACAACATTCTTGCCTACGGTGCAGCGATCTTGCTTGCCGGCTTGCTCTATCATTACACAGGCAAACTGGGTTGGCCATTTCTGGGTTGGAGTGAACGGTTGATCGAGCCGCTCCAACAACCGTACATCCCGGAGATCGGCCGCGATCTCAGCGCTCCGCTTTACGTGTCCGGATTTCTCAACACTCTTGCCCTGTGTCTGGCCTTTCTTGTTCTGGCCGGCTATCATTTCCGCCGACGCGAGCCACAGCGAAGTGTGGCGGGCAAAATCCATCGCTGGACGGACATGCCGACTTTCCGGCGCTTTTTCACGGACCTCCTGCCCGACCGCCAAGCCGGACCCTCCGTTCATCTGGCGCTTGTGGTCGCGCTCGCTTTCGCTGCTGCCTTGGCCGGTCGCGCCGCGTGGGAGCATCGCACGCGCTCCGGCCAGGAGCAACGGTGGGCGCGCGAACTGCGCGAGGAACTTCGCCACAACGGCCCCGTCGCCGCCGGCCTTCCCATCCGTCATATTGCCGGTTCGTTGAACGTTTCGCGCTCCGGCCGGATTGCCTGCGACCTTCGCGTGGAGGTCGCCAATACCACCCGTACTGCCGTCTCGTGCGTGGTCTTCAGCCTGCCCTTCGGCATGGAGATCGAGCGCGTCGAAAGCGCCGGAGGCGAGCCATTGCGCTTGCGGCAGTGGGCGAATTTGGCAGCAGTGGATTTTCTTTCATCGCTGACGGTCGAATCCACAACCTCCGTGCGATTGGTCTATAGCGGACATCCCATGCAAGTGCGCATCGGCGACCGCCCGACCTCGGCCGGCCTCTATGATGTGCGCAGCGAGCCGTTCGAGGATCTCGGCGGCCGGCGGTTCGTCCGTGTAGGCGCATCGGCTCTGCCGCGAACCGTTGCGCTGACGCGCGGCAAACGCGGCGTGGACTTCTCTCAGGCGCCGCGCTCGTTCACCTGTGCCATCGAGCTGGCACCCATCGCCGGCCTCGAATGGGTGTCGCCCGACGGCACGGTGGTCGCCGACCGGCGTGCCGATGGAACGAGCGTTCCGGTCTTTCGCTCGTCGTGGGCCCGCAGCGATTTCACCCTGTGGGCCGGTCCCTATGAAATGATCGAACGGCAATTTGGTGCGCTGCCCTTGCGCGTGTATTGTTTTCGAAGCCACCGCGACACGCTTGAATTCGCCCTGCGCGAACTGTCGGAAACCCTCGAGCGGTGGGGGCAAATTCTGGGGCCGCCCCGCGGCTCGCAGGTCACGTTGTTGGAAGCCCCATTCGGCGTCCGCAGCGAGGAACGCGGCCTGCCGTCCGGAACACTTGCCTGGAGCGATTTGACCCGCCTGCAGCGTTTCCGACCGGCGTTCGACCAGCGGAAGTACGAAGGCATCGCGGCTCTGGATGTCTATCAGACACGGTTGTCGTCGGCGCTGGCGGCTCGAATCCTGCGCGAATCGCTTCGTTTTGAACGGTCCATCGGGCCGTTGCGCGAAGCCTTGTATTCCTATCTGATCTCAACCTATCAGCGCAGCGAGATCGGTCCTCTGGCCCGCCGCTCGCGCAGCCTGTTTCAGACCCGCACGTCGCGCTCCGAGCGTTCGCTGCTCGATCCGGCACGGCGCGCCCTGTTCGATACCCCCCTTGTCGCCCGCATGGCCATGCCGGCATTTGAGCCTTTGCAGGCCGTTCACATTTGGCGGATGCTGCACTATCTGCTCGAGGATGATAAATTCGCGGCGTTTCTCCGCGCATTGATTGCTGAATTCGCCGACCGTACCGTCCGCGAGGCCGATCTGCGGCAACTGGCCGAACGCTTCTACGGCGCGCCGCTGGATTGGTTTTTCGACCACTGGCTCCACGGCAAGGGCACCCCCCGCTATGTCGTTACGAGCGCCTATGCCCGCATGGTCGAAAACAAGCGCACCCGTGACATCGAATACGACGTGACTTTTGTCGTCGCCAATCAAGGGCAGGGGAAAATGCCCGTGCCTGTTCTGCTTCAAACCGAGCGCGACCGGATCACGCGCCCGATCTGGCTGGACAGCGGCACTTCGCAGACGGTCACCCTTCATGTGCCCGACCGGCCGGAGGCGGTTTATGTTGACCCGCAAAACTGGATTACGCAAGAAATGACAGTGCAAGCCGAAACGCGCAGCCGCGGTCCGGCGTGGCGGCGCGTTCTTGTGCTCGAATAGACAGATGCCCATACGGACGCCGCGTCGGCGCCCGAACGTGTGTGCAGTTGCCAGCGCATGATTATTTCCCGCCTCGCCATCCATCGCCCCGTGACCACGACGATGTTCTTCATCGCGCTGGTATTGCTGGGCGTTGTCTCCTACTATGAACTGCCCGTGCAGCTGCTTCCCAATGTGGCATTGCCCGGAGCCAGCATCTACGCACGCTACGAGGGTCTGTCGGTCTCCGATACGGTGGATCGCCTGACCAAGCCGATCGAAGGGATAGTTGCGGCGACGCCCCGCGTGCGCGAGATCAATTCCACCACGTTCGCCGGTTTCTCCCGCATCGAAATTCTGTTTGATTTCGGCACCGATATGCGGTTTGCCACGCTCAATCTGCAGGACAAACTCACGGCATTCCGCATGACGCTTCCCCGTCGCGGCAGTTACATTAGCCTCCGTTCGTACGGCACCGAGCAAATGCTGAGCTTCTTCATGTGGATCAGCGTTGCCGGTCGCGAAGACACCGACATTCTCCGCCAGATTGCCGAAGACCAGCTCAAACCGCAACTCGAGGCCATTGACGGCATTGCCGAAGTCAGCCTCGGCGGTCATTCGCGCGACAGCGTGGACGTGGTGTTTCAGCGCGATCGACTGGTTGCGCAGGGTCTCGGCCTTCCCCGTGTTCTGTCGCGCATTCGCTCAGCCGCCGGCGGCAAGATGACTTTGGGCCGCATCCGCGACGCCCACGAGGATTTTGCCCTTGTGCTCGACGAAGTCATCTCCAATGAACAGGACCTGCAACGTCTGCCTGTGGACGACCGCGGCATACTCCGCTTGAATGACATCGCTACGGTCTATCGCAATCAGCGGCTGTCCGAATACGTGTCACGTGTGGACGGCCTGAATACCGTCGGGTTGGTGCTGCGCAAGGACGCCAGCGCCAATCCGTTGCGCCTTGCCGTCAAGGTCCGCGCTGCCCTGAAAGAAATGGAGGCCTCCCTGCCGCCGGGCTACAAGATCACCATCGTGGACGATACGGCGAAGACCATTGAGGAGATTATCGTCGAAGTCCGCAATCTGGCCATCGTCGGGGCCCTCCTTGCCATGGTGGTCCTCATGTTGTTTGTCCGCAATTTGCGCATGGCCGCCATTGTCTTCACCGCCATTCCCATCTCAGTGGTAACGACGTTCAATCTCATGTATTTCGGTGGCCTTTCGCTCAACATCATCACGCTGGTCGGGCTGGCTCTTGGCATCGGCATGCTGCTCGACAGTGCGATCGTGGTGCTCGAAAACATCTTCCGCCACTTCGAGCGTACACGCCATGGTCTCGAAGCCGCCCAGCGCGGAACCGAGGAAGTCTGGCGCGCCCTTCTGGCCACCACCATGACCAATGTGGTCGTATTTGCACCGATTCTGTTTCTCGAAGGCGAAATGAGTCTGATGTTTCGCGAAGGCGCGCTCGCCATCTGTTTTCCTATCATTGTATCCTTGGCCGTAGCCCTGACTTTGGTGCCCATGGCGACGTCGCGTATTCTGGTTGCCCGCGAGAAAACTTCGGCAAAACAGGGCCGGTGGCGGCGCCTGCTTGCGAGGCTGGGCGTCTGGCTTCGCCGGTATCATCCCTACTGGCCGGCCTTTCTCAGCCGGCCGCGGCGCATTTACCGCGAGGCCTATATGATGGCGTTGCGCACAGCGCTCCGCCATCGTGTCCGGCTTCTGTTGCTCATGATTCTGGTCGTCTGGCTGACCACCTATACTTGCCTGCCGCGCATCAACCGCAGCGCTATGCGGCAGGACAGCGAGGGCAATAGTTTTCCCATTTTCGTCCAAGTGCCGCGCGGCTCGACCCGCCAGCAACTGGTGCAGGCGCTGGATGAGGTGGAAAAACGACTCCGTAAAATTCCGGAACTCGAAAAGACCCGCAGCTTTGGCCATCCCGCCGAGGACGCCACCGTCTATGTTACTCTGGTGCCCCAAAAACAGCGCAAACGCACCCTGCAGGAAGTGCGTGAGAGCGTGCTAAGCGTCATCGGCGATGTTCCCGGCGCCCTCGTCAGTCTCCGCCCCTTCAACATCGAGGGCACCAGCCGCTCCCGCCGCTCGTATATGTCATACTCGGAAGGCGGTCTGATTACGATCTATGGCTCCCATTGGGAGGAAATGGAATGGGTCACCGTTGCGATGGCCCGGCAGTTGGAACTGATCCCCGGCATTTCGCGCGTGGAGATCCACGGGTTCGAGGGTGAACCAGAAATCCACTATGTGCTCGACCGCAACCGCGCCGCCCAGTTCGATCTCACCGCCGCCGACCTCTCCTCCTATTTCGAAACTTCGCAACGCAGCGGTCAGTTTTCCCAGCTGACGCTCGAACGCGGCGACCGCCGCATTGATGTTCTCCTTCGCATGGGACGGCTCGGCCAAAGCAATGTCATCCAAGAGCAGGAGACGGCGCGGCCCCTCAGCGAGGTCCGCTCCATGGAGATTCTCCTGCCTTCGGGCAGCCGTGTCCCCCTGTCCGAAGTCGGCCATTTTCGAAAAACCTCCGGCGTGGACCACCTGCACCGCGACAACCTGCAATTTGCCAACCGCTTGATTTATTCCTTTGAGCGCGGCGTCAACCGCAATCTGGTCGAAGAGGCCGTGGCAACTTTGATCCAGAATTCCCGCTTGCCGGCCGGCTTCAAAGCCGAGATTCAGGGGGAAAGCAAACGCATCCGCGAAAACGAACAGCAACTGCTTTGGATGCTTTACATTATTGCCATCCTGATTTACATGGTTATGGCGTCGGTTTTTGAATCGCTCCTGTCGCCCTTTGTCATCATGCTGTCATTTCCCCTCGCCGCCGTTGGCGTGCTGTGGGCGTTGGTTCTGACCGGCACACGGTTTGATGAACTGGCCATGCTCGGCATGGTTATTCTCACCGGCATAGTGGTCAATAACGGCATCGTGATGATGGATTTCATTTCAATGCTGCGTCGCGAACGCGGCTATCGCCGCACCGCGGCCATCGTTGTCGCCTGTCGTGCCCGTTTACGCCCCATTCTGATGACCGCCCTGACCACTACGCTGGGGCTGGCGCCCATGGCCTTTCGCAGCAACGAACAGATCAACTGGGCCGGACTGGCCGTTGTCATTATCAGCGGCCTCTGCGTCTCGACTCTCCTGACCCTGATTGTGATCCCCGCCATGCTGATGAACATCGAGGATGCCCTCGATTTTCTCAAGCGCATCGGGCTCCGCCTCTGGCGATGGCGGTGGATTTTCTATTTCCTCCGTCCGGCCCGTATGCGCGCCAAACGTCTGGAACTGGCCCCCGCCGGCGGGCCGCTCTTTGCGGCGCCCACCTTCGACGTCGTCATGCACCGCAGCACCGATTCCGCGCCTTCCGAGAGTGCCGAGCCAACCAATCTTTCCCCACAGCCGCCCGACGCGGCATCCGCGCCACTCGGCGTTCTCGTCCGCCACGTGCGCATGATCTATCCCGTTCGCAAACCCACCCTCGTGCTGAACGCCATTCCTTCCCGCCGCTACAAATACGGCGCACGGCCGCCCGACGGCGTCGAGGCGCTTCGCAACGTGGACTTGTTTATTGAAAAAGGGATGTTTGGCTTGCTCGGCCCCAACGGCGCAGGCAAGACCACACTGCTTCACGCAATGACCGGTCTGATCCGGCCCACCTGCGGCTATATCGAGATCAACGGCTACGACATGGCCCGTCAGGACCGCGAGGCGCGCGCACAAATCGGCTATCTGCCCCAATCGTTCGGTCTGCACGGTCAACTGACCGCCCGCCAGTATTTGGACTACTATAGTCTCATCCTCGGCATTCGCGACCGCGCTGCCCGCGAGCGCAACATCGCTGCCGTGCTCGAGCAAGTCGGCCTCGCCCCTGTCGCCAACGAGCGCGTCGGCACCTTCTCCGGCGGCATGGCCCGACGGCTCGGCATCGCCCGTCTCCTGCTGACGCTGCCGCGCGTGATTATTGTGGACGAACCGACCGCCGGTCTCGACCCCATCGAGCGCGTCAAATTCCGCGTGCTGCTCTCCCAACTGGCCCAAGACCGCATCGTGATTCTTTCCACACACATCATAGATGATATTTCGAGCAGTTGCCGGCGGCTGGCCGTCCTCAATCACGGGCGCATCGTCTTTGACGGCACGCCGGCCGGATTGATTGCTCTGGCGCGAGGCCGCATCTGGGAAGTGGCCGGAACTTTGGACGCCGAGCCGGACATCGCCCGCCGCCACAGTCTCCTCCACAAAAAAGCCGCCGGACCCGATCGCGTACTCTATCGCTTTATTGCCGACAGGTGCGATCTGGCCGGCGCCATGCCCATCGAGCCTTCGCTCGAAGACGCCTACATTTTTGTCACGCGGGACAACGGCGGGGAATTCGCAACATAAAGGAATGAATAGCCGCAGTGAAAACGCTGCGTCGGCACTTCCCGATGGCGTCGGCGTGGAACCCGACCCTCCAGTGAGGGACGCCTTGCACGGCATCCTTTTGAAATTCGGTCGGGGTGGAACCCGACCCTCCAGTGGATAATAATGCAGGCAAAGCGATCTGGATTCTCCCTCAGAACCGCTCGAACGCAATCACCTGCGTTCGAGCCAAACGCCGGTTCTCCTCCACCGGATGCAACAATCCCGGCTCGGTCGGATAGCCCAGCGGAGTCAGCGCCACAACCTTGGCCTCGTCGGGAACTCCCAAGATTTCTTTGACGGCCTTTTCCTCGAAGGCGCCGATCCAGCACGTTCCCAAGCCCGCTTCGGCAGCCGCCAGCATCAGGTGGTCAAACGCGATCGCTACGTCAATGTCCACGCTATTGCCCGACCCGCCCATGCGTTGATAGGCCTTGGCCGGAAATCCGCATCCGACAATGATGACGGGCGCCTGCGCGATAAAATTCTGGTTTCTGCAGGCCGCTGCAAGCCGCGTGCGCGTCTCCCGATTCGTCACCACAATAAACCGCCACGGCTGATAGTTGCATGCCGAAGGCGCCAGACGCAGCGCATCCAGAAGCCGGTCGAGCAGATCAGTGGGAATCGGCGTCTCTTGGTAGCTGCGGACACTGCGGCGGATTCGGATAGCTTGCATTACGTCCATCATTATTTCTCCTGTTCGAATGAGAATGCAACGGTCCGTATTCCTCTTCTTGCTTATGAGACGGGGAAACAGTGAGTCAATGTTAATCGCAGCGGGTGCGCCCTGCAGGGTTTCTCCCGAACAAAGAACAAATCGGCGAAGTCCGTGAAATCTGCCCATGGGATATGTCGCCTTCAGAGAAAGACGTTGCATCCGCCTGCACTGCCGGATTATGGAAATGCTCCGGAATGAAACCGATGCATACTGACATTCCCACTCCGAACGAATCGCGCGAGGTGCGCCATGATACTGGGCGTGACAGGTTTTTTTTGCGCAGGCAAAGATTCACTGGCCCACTACTTGATGCAGAAGGGATTTGCCCACATTTCGCTCTCGGATATGATCCGCGAGGAAATCGCTTCGCGCGGTCAGGCGGTGACGCTCGAGCGGCTGACCGACGTGGGCAATGAACTGCGCCGGCGCTATGGCGCGGGGATTCTGGCCGTCCGCGCCCTCCAGCGCATGAATGACTATTCCCGCTGGGTGGTGACCTCGATCCGCCACCCGGCCGAGGTGGTCACGTTGCGGCTGCGGCGCGATTTCCTCCTGCTCTTCGTGGATGCTCCGCGGCGCGTTCGCTATGAACGCTCGGTGGCGCGGGCGCGGCCCGGCGACAATCTGCCGACCTTCGAAGAGTTCGTAGCCGCCGAAAAACGCCAGATGGCCGGCGAAAACCCCGACGCCCAGCAACTGGCCCTTTGCCGGGAGGAGGCCGACATGGTCCTGCGCAACGACGGCTCGCTCGATACGTTTCACGCCCGAATTGACAAGGCCCTGCGCGAAATCCTCATTCACCGCCAGCCGCCCCGCCCCTCGTGGGATGAATACTTCATGAATGTCGCGCGCGTGGCCGCCTCGCGCTCCAACTGCCTCAGCCGCCACGTCGGCGCCGTCATTGTCTGCAACCGCCAGATTGTCTCCACCGGTTACAACGGCACGCCCAAAGGGATCAAAAACTGCAACGAGGGTGGCTGTCCCCGCTGCTGGGGGATGGCCGAATCGGGCACGCGTCTTGACGAATGCCTCTGCGTCCACGCCGAGGAAAACGCCATCGTGCAGGCCGCCTGCAACGGCATCAGCATTCAGGGCGCAACGCTCTATACGACCTTTTGCCCGTGTTCCTATTGCGCCAAGTCCATCATCAACGCGGGCATTGCGCGCGTGGTCTATCGCGAGGCCTATGCGATGGACCTAACGACCCGGCGGCTGTTTGCCGAAGCCGGCATCGAGTTGGCCTGCTTGGGAACGCCCTGCGGGCAGTCACAATAACACAAGCGCCCTGTCGTGATGTTTCCGGAAGCCCGCGCGTGGCTCTGACTTCTACTCGCCGCATCCTCCCCCACTGTGGCAAAAGGTTCCCGCGAGGGCAAGCAAGGCTGCGGCGTGATGCGGGTGAAATGCCCCCGCATATCGTCACGGGCTTTGGAGAGCACGTAGCCATGCTGCCGCTTTGATGAAATCGTCTCTCGTTAGACAAAGCGTCGGCGCTGCGGTAAGAACCCACGTTTGGCGGGTTTTAACTTGGCGCAAAAAAAAGCGGCAGCATGGCTGCCGCAGTCCAAAGCGGACGCCGATTTGTGTATGATGACAAGGGTGCTGACGCAGACCCTTTCCTTTTCACCCTTTCAGCCCAAAAAAGTTACAGCATGATCGAATGATCTTCTCCCGCTTTCGGGAGAAGATCCCGGCAATAAGCGTGGCGAGATTTTGACTGTTGAAAAAAAGACAGAAGAGATGGAACTTCCGGCGGGAAATCCACTGGCTTTCGAAACTTGCATTTTATGTGAAAAACAGCCGATCTCCCTCGGCGCCAATCACTGCCTCTGGCCTGTTTTTCCGTATTGCAGTCCGAAGGAGGCCCTCAGGCGGCGGGACGGATATTTACCACGCGTTTGTCGCCACCGCGCTGGACAAACTCCACAAAGCCGTCCGCTTTCGCATACAGGGTATTGTCGCGGCCGATGCCGACATTGACGCCGGGGCAAAAACGCGTGCCGCGCTGGCGAACCAGAATCGAGCCCGCCTTGACCAGCTGGCTGCCGAACGCCTTGACGCCCAGCCGTTGGGAGTGGCTGTCGCGGCCGTTTCGTGAACTGCCTACGCCTTTCTTGTGTGCCATGCGTGATTCCTCCGTGTAAATACAGCGGATTCGTCAGATCCAACCAATCCGACTCATCCGCCGAACAAGCTTGTTCTAGCTCAATGCGATCTGATCAATCCGCAAATCGGTGAATTCCTGCCGGTGGCCCTTGGTACGGCGATAGCCTTTTCGCCGCTTGTATTTGTAGATAACGATCTTTTTGTCGCGTCCCTGTTTCAGGATCGTGCCCACCACTTTTGCACCTTCGAGTTTGGGGCGGCCGACCTGAAATCCCGCGTCGGTTTGCGCAGCAAGAACCGAATCCAGAGTGACTTGGCTGCCTTCGTCGCCTTCGAGGCGCTCGACGCGCACAATGTCGCCCGGCTGAATCCGGTATTGCTTGCCGCCGGTTTCTACGATTGCAAACATTGTTTCCTCCATTTATGCTACTCATCTAATCTAATGAGTCTTTTTCGTCCTTCCTCACGGTCGGGCAGTCAGTTTGGTCATGGGCCCAGAGTCAAGCGTCCGGAGATTTCCTATGCTTTGATCGGCTCGATGGTCCGAATAAACAGTTCCTTCAGCTGTGCATCTGATACGGGCGTCGGCGCGCCGCTCATCACACACGTCCCGCTCTGGGTCTTGGGAAATGCAATAACCTCGCGGATGGAGTCAACCCCGAACAGCGACATCACCATGCGCTCGACGCCCATGGCAATGCCTCCATGCGGCGGCGCACCATATGAGAGCGCCTCCAACAGGAAGGAGAACTTGATCGCGGCCTCCTCGTCGCTGATCCCGATGGTGCGGAACACCTTGCGCTGGGTCTCACGGTCGTGAATACGGATGCTTCCGCCGCCGATCTCCTCGCCGTTCAACACCATATCATAGGCCAGCGACCGAACGCGCCCGGGGTCGCTGTCCAACAGCGGAAGGTCTTCAGGCATCGGGGCAGTGAACGGATGATGGGCGGGGTCCCAGCGCTTTTCAGTCGTATTGTAAAAGAACAGCGGGAAATCGGTAACCCACGCAAAAGCCAGCTTGTTGCTGTCAATCAATCCCGCCTCACGCCCAAGCTTCAGCCGCAGCTGCGCCAAAGTGTTGCAAACAATCTCCTCTTTGTCGGCAACCGCCAGAAGAAGCGCGCCTTCGCCAAGTCCTGCCTTCCGGCACAAGCGCTCGAGCGCAGACGGCTCAAAGAACTTTGCCACCGGCGATTGAATGCCATCGTCGCCGGCCTTGAACCACGCCAGCCCGCCCGCCCCTTGCTCTCTGGCGAACTTTTCCAGATCGTCCAATTGCTTCCGGCTGAAAGCAGCGCCGCCGGGTAGGCAAAACCCCCGAATGACGCCGCGACTCTCGATGACTTTCCGGAATACCTGAAAGCTGCAACCCTCGCCAACACTGTCCGTCAAATCCACGATTTCCAAACCGAACCGAAGGTCGGGTTTGTCTATGCCGTATCGCAGCATTACATCGCTGTAGGAGTAGCGCGGAAAGGGAACAGGGACCTCGCGCGCTTGCAGCTCACGGTAAATCGCCACGATCATCCCTTCCATTACGCGCATGATGTCGTCGCGCGTGATGAACGACATCTCCACGTCAATCTGGGTAAATTCGGGCTGCCGGTTGGCTCGAAGGTCCTCGTCTCGAAAACACCGAGCGATTTGATAGTATTTGTCATAACCGGCAACCATGAGTATCTGCTTGAACAGCTGCGGCGATTGGGGAAGCGCGTAGAACGAACCCGGATTCATCCGGCTGGGCACCAGAAAGTCCCGAGCGCCTTCCGGCGTGCTCTTGGTCAGAATCGGGGTTTCCACCTCGATAAAACCGATACTGTCGAAATAACGGCGAACAACGCCGACAAACTTGGCGCGTCCCCGAATGATGCGCTGCATCTCCGGCCGCCGGAGGTCCAAATAGCGGTATTTCAAACGCACCATCTCATTGACGGAAGCATATTCATCCAACTTGAACGGCAGCGGCTCGGATACGTTCAAAATCTCGAACCGGTCGGCAACGACCTCGACTTCGCCGGTCGGAAGATTTGGATTGCCCGTTCCTTCCGGGCGCTCCCGCACCACGCCCTCAATGGCCAGCACCCACTCATCGCGCAGGCGATGGGCTTGCTCAAACTTCTCCGGGTTCATCTCCTGCGGATTCAGAACAATCTGGCAGAGGCCTTCGCGGTCTCGCAAGTCAATAAAAATCAATCCGCCATGATCGCGCCGGCGGTGGATCCAGCCTTTCAGCACAAGGCGCTGGCCAATATGACTGCGCCGCAACTCGCCGCAATAGCAGGAGCGCGGTTGAAATCGAAGGTCGGTTTTTGCGTCATCGCTCATAAAGATTTCCGCTCGCTTTTGGCGCGCTTGTCAAAAAAGTCCGGATGATCTATTTGCAAACAGGCCGCGCGTCAAGATGATAGTGCGCCCTCTTGTCACCATGATCTTTCAAGAGCTTGAATCACGCAAAGTCGCCAAATCACAAGGCGTCTCTTCTCTTTCGGTCTATGCGCCGGTCGGAACTCTTTATCCTCAAAAGGGCGGCCCTGTTGGCAGAATCGTAAATGCCTTTCTTTGCTTGCTTTGCGCCTTTGCGTGCAAATCTGCTTGAAAGGTGCCGGTTGTTGGACCTTATGCAGTGCGCGCACTTCGGAAGCCCGACTAAACGTCCCCCTGCGGTTTTGCACCGCCTTGTTGGTGCAGATGTTTTCCCCGACGCTCCTCCCGCAAGAGCTTATACTCGATGCTGTCCACAAGGGCCTGCCAGCTGGCCTCGATGATGTTTTCCGAAACGCCCACAGTGGCCCATTCTTCTTCGCCGTCGGTCGAGTTGATCAAAACGCGGACTTTGGCCGCCGTGCCCGCTTGGGCATCAAGGACGCGCACTTTGAAATCTTGCAAATGGACCGAGGACAGTTGCGGATATTTGTCCCGCAACGCCTTGCGAAGTGCTTGATCCAGTGCATTTACCGGGCCGACGGCCTCGGCGGCAGTCAAACTCCGGTCGCCGGCGATATTCAACTTTACCGTCGCCTCGGCATAGCAGCGGTCGGACGGGCCGCGCTTTTCGATAATCACGCGGAACCCTTCCAAATCGAAGTAAGTCTTGTGGCGTCCCAGCTCCTTGAGGGCCAAGACTTCAAATGATCCTTCGGCCGCTTCGTATTCGTATCCCTCGTTTTCCAGCGCTTTGATTTTATTTAGGATAGGCTTGATCTTTTCGTTGATTTCTTTCACATCGAGACCGAGCTCCTCGGCCTTCGACAAAATGTTGCTTTGACCGGACAGCTCGGACACCAAAATCCGCGTGCTATTGCCGACGGCCCTCGGATCAATATGCTCATACGTCTTGTTGTGGCGCCGCATGGCGCTCACATGGACGCCGCCTTTGTGGGCAAAAACACTTCGCCCCACATAGGGCTGGCGCGGGTCGGGAATGAAGTTACCAATCTCCGCCACAAAATGCGCCAAACTGGTCAGCGATTGCAGCTTGCCTTCCGGCAGACACTTTTTGCCCATTTTGAGTTCCAGTCCGGCGATGATCGGGATCAAATCGGCGTTGCCGCATCGCTCGCCATAGCCATTGATGGTCCCCTGCACGTGCACCGCCCCGCATTGGACAGCCACCAGCGTGTTGGCCACGGCCACACCGGAATCGTTGTGACAATGGATGCCGATGGGGGTGGGGACAGCGCGACGGGCCGCCTCGATAATCGGGGCGATTTCCGTGGTGAGGGTCCCGCCGTTGGTATCGCACAATACAATGCACGCTGCACCGGATTCGGCGGCGGCCACGATGGTCTTCAGCGCATAGTCGGGGTTGTTCTTGTACCCGTCAAAGAAGTGCTCGGCGTCGTAGATAACCTCGCGGCCGGCTTCGTGAAGGAACCGCACGGAATCGCGGATCATTTCGAGATTTTCATCGAGCGAAGCCTGAAGCGCTTCGCGCACGTGCAAGTCCCAGCTTTTGCCAAATATGGCCACGGCCGGCGTCTGGCTCTCAATGAGGGCGCGCAGATTCTCATCGTCGTCGGGCTTGATGTGCTTGCGGCGCGTGCTGCCGAACGACACCAGTTTGGCGTGCTTGAGTCGGCGCCGGTCTATTTTGTCAAAAAACTCGACCGCCTTTGGATTGGAGCCCGGCCATCCGCCCTCGATGTAGTCTATGCCGAACTCGTCGAGCCGGTAGGCGATGCGAAACTTGTCTTCGAGCGAGAATGATACGCCTTCGGCCTGTTCGCCGTCGCGCAACGTGGTGTCAAACAGCTGAACGTCTTTTGGGCTCATGGAAGGTTTCCTTCTTTGGGCGGTTTCCGGCTGAGTTGCTCCCTCTGAAGCAGGGCTTGAATCTCCTGGCTAAACTCGCTGATGTCCCGAAAGTCGCGATAGACCGAGGCAAACCGGACATAGGCGACCTTGTCCAGTTCCCGCAGGCGTTCGAGCACCAGCTGGCCGATCCACTTGGACGGCACTTCTTGTTCCATCGAGTTATGGAGCGTCCGTTCGACCTCCTCGGCGAGGCGCTCGAGTTCTGACAGGGGAATGCCGCGTTTTTCGCACGCTTTGGTCAGTCCTTTCACAATTTTCTGCCGGTCGAATTGCTCGCGCGTCCCGTCGCTTTTGATAACGACAATTGGCATTCTCTCGACGTATTCGAATGTGGTAAAACGCGACTTGCACTGGGGGCATTCGCGCCGACGCCGAATCGCCAGTCCCTTCTGGGAGACCCGCGAGTTGACCACCCGACTATCGGAATTGCCGCAATAGGGACATCGCATGATGCGTCGAGTCTGGGCCTTTGGCCTTGCCCGAAGCGCCTGAAAACCGGCAGCACCGAATGGGGCTTTGTGCCGATTACCCGAGGTGGCGGTTGATCATCGCCTCATACGAGGACTTGGGGCCCGCACCAATCAATTCATCCACGCGCTCGCCGTCTTTGAACAGCAAAACCGCCGGGATGCTGGAAATACCGTACTTGAGCGCCAAGTCCTGATTCTCGTCCACATTGACCTTGCCGACCTTGATCTTGCCCGCAAATTGATCGGCTAGCTGTGCAATGGTCGGGCCGATTGCGCGACAGGGGCCGCACCATGGAGCCCAGAAGTCCACCAGCACCGGAATATCGGACTTGGCAACAAGCGTATCAAAATTCGCTTCGGTAATTTCGAGGACGTTTCCGCCGGCCATAACCGTTTCCTCTCAAAAAGAATACGGCGGGGCTGTTTTTCCCGCCTTCGATTATTGGGAAAAAAGGATAGGCAAACGCGGGTATGCCGTGCAAGGGAAAACTCAGAATATCCCACAAAATGTTTCCTGGCGCATTGCTCGTCTCCCACGATTGGCTGAGGAAAAGGGGCGGAAATTAGCTGCTACTTCCAACTTGACAATGGAAGGGGGCAACACCACGTATGGGTCGTTCGCAGCGTCTTTTCTGCCTGTCATAAACACATTTCCATACACTTGCCAAGGAACTAAGCACCTTCTCCGGGCCGCATAAAGCATAAAAACCCAAGAAAGGATACCGGCCATGAAAACCAAAGAGATTCAGCAAAAACTCGTGGAAAACATGAAACAATGGAAGGGTATCGAAAACGCGTCGGTTGCCTCGACCGGACGGATTATTGAGGCAACCGACAACCCCATTGTCCGTCTGATTATGGAAATCATTCAGCGCGATTCCCAGATGCATTACCGCGTTCAGGAACTGATTGCCGACAGCCTCGAAACGAAAACGATCTCGCTGACCCCGGAAGACATCGGCAAGGTCTGGGACATGATCGAAAACCACGTCCGGCTGGAGAAGGAAACCATCTCCCTTGCCCGTCAGTCGCTCAAGCAGCTGGAAGGAAAGAAAATGCCCGTGCAGGCGTATCTGCTCGAATACCTTCTTCTCGACGAACTGAAACATGAGCGAATTTTGAAGCGTTTGGCTTTGATCAAGAAAGCGATGTATCCCTACGGATAAACCCTTCGGGCCGGTGTCGTCCGGCCAGGCAACGACATCCGTTTGTAATCACGCAGGGTTCCTCGAAACCCGAAACGCAAAGGAAAGGAGATATACCATGTCTGGTTTGGTTCCTCCGCATGGCGGCACGCTCAAACCCTTGAAACTGGAGGGCGAGGCCCTCAAGGAGGCCGTTCAAAAAGCCCGCACGCTCAAATCATGGACCATGACTACGCGCGAGCGTGACGACCTGATTATGATGGGCATCGGGGCCTTTTCGCCGCTGACCGGTTTCTTCAACAAGGCCGACTGGCAGAGCTCGTGCGACCACATGACGCTGAGCAACGGCATTTTCTGGCCGATTCCCATCACGCTTTCCGTGTCGCGCGAGTTTGCGGACTCGATCAAGGAAGGCGAGGAGATCGCCCTCATTGACCCCGAACGCAACGAACTGATGGGATCCATGAGGGTCGAGGAGAAATATACGATAGACAAAGCCCACGAGTGCAAAGAGGTCTTTAAGACGACCGACCCGGAGCATCCGGGTGTGGCCAAGGTCATGGAACAGGCCGAAGTGAATCTGGGCGGACCGGTTCAGGTCTTCAGCGAGGGCGAGTATCCGGAAAAATTCAAAGGGCTGTACGCCACACCTGCAGAATGCCGGGCGCTGTTCGAGGAGCGCGGCTGGAAACGCATCGCCGCCCTTCAGCTGCGCAATCCCATGCACCGCTCCCACGAATACCTCGCCAAGATTGCGCTCGAAGTCATGGACGGTGTGTTCATCCACCAGCTGATCGGGGCGCTCAAACCGGGCGACATCCCCGCCGAGGTGCGCGTCAAATGCATTGACGTGCTGGTCGAACACTATTTCCCCAAGGGCAGTGTGATCCAAAAAGGCTATCCCCTCGAAATGCGCTACGCCGGCCCGCGCGAGGCCCTGCTCCACGCCTGCTTCCGGCAGAACTACGGCGCCAGTCACCTGATTGTCGGCCGCGACCACGCCGGTGTAGGGAACTACTACGGGCCTTTCGACGCCCAAAAGATTTTTGAGGAGATTCCCAAAGGCGCCCTTGTCATCCAGCCGCTGAACATTGACTGGACGTTCTACTGCTTTAAGTGCGAGGGCATGGCTTCGATGAAAACCTGCCCGCACGGCAAGGACGACCGGTTGCTGCTGAGCGGGACGGCGCTGCGAAAGGCGCTTTCCGAAGGGGGCGAGGTCCCGCCGCAGTTCAGCCGCCCGGAGGTGCTGGCGATTCTGCGCGACTATTACAAGGAGTTGGACGCCTCGCAGAAAGTGGAAATCAAGCTGCATCGCGCAGCCACCGGCGGTTGAGTGAAGAGACCCGTCTTTCGGATGGCGTAGGGAAAGATGAGGTCGAGGGTTGAAGTGGGAGATGGAAGGCAGCAAAAAGGGGCGAAAACCGGCAGTTTATCACGCTTTGAGTTTCGCCCATGTTTTTTTCCCTAAAAACCAGCGCCTGTAGCAGCCATACAACCGAAGCACGCGAGCATACTGCGGATTTTTCTTTACAATATCAAAATGCCAACCCATTTCCATCAATCTGTGGTTGACGGGGTATTGTCAAACGCAGACAAATGGCAATCCCTGACAGCCGAACAACGCGACAGATTGTTTGGAAGTAGGAAAAGCGGGAAGAAGTTTGTGATCTTTTTCTTGAATGGGCGTGCGAGTGCATCGCCCCGCGGGACGAAGAAGACTTATTGAAAGGAAGGAGGTGGATGGAATGCCAAGTTTCGTTATTCCGGAGAAATGCGATGGGTGCAAGGCATTGGACAAGACGGCATGTCAGTACATTTGTCCAAACGACCTCATGGTCTTGAACAAGGAGATCATGAAGGCGTATAACCGCGAACCCGAAATGTGTTGGGAATGCTACAACTGCGTGAAAATCTGCCCGACGCAGGCAATCGAGGTTCGCGGGTATGCGGACTTTGTGCCGATGGGCGCCAGTGTTCTTCCCATGCGCAGCTCCGACAGTATTCTCTGGACCGTGAAATTCCGCAACGGAATGGTCAAACGGTTCAAGTTCCCGACCCGGACCACCGAAGAGGGCAAGGCGCAGCCCAACGGGGGTTACGCCACTGCTCAGGATGACCTGAACAGCCCGGCGTTGGCTCAGGAACCCGAAGCACTACGTTTGAAGGAAGTCTACACCATCAAGTAAGGATTAGGAGGAGAGGATATGGAGAACTTCGAAACCATTGAAGTCACCACCGACCTTCTAATCCTCGGTGGTGGGATGTCAGCCTGTGGTGCGGCCGTCGAGGCGTCCTATTGGGCCAAGAAATACGGCCTGAAAGTGACGTTGGTGGACAAGGCGGCCATGGACCGTTCGGGCGCTGTGGCCATGGGCCTGTCGGCAATCAACCAGTACGTCGGCCTGTGCGACGGCAAGAACACGGTCAAGGATTACGTGGACTACGTCCGTATGGACCTCATGGGCATTACGCGCGAGGACCTTGTGGCCAACATCGCGCGGCACGTGGACTCCACCGTCCACCTGTATGAACGATGGGGTCTTCCGATTTGGAAGGACGAGAAGGGCGCTTATGTCCACGAGGGCCGCTGGCAGCTGATGATCAACGGCGAGTCCTATAAGGTTGTTGTGGCTGAGGCGGCCAAGAATGCCCTTGCAGAAGCCGGCGGCGAGTATTTTGAGCGTGTGTTTATCACGCATCCGCTCATGGACGGCGACCGTATCGCCGGCGCTGTCGGGTTCAGCGTGCGCGAGAACAAGTTCTACGTCTTCCGCGCCAAGGCCGTTATTGTGGCCATGGGCGGTGCCGTGCACGTATTCAAACCCCGGAGTTCGGGCGAAGGTCTTGGCCGCGCTTGGTATCCGCCGTGGAACTCCGGTTCGAGCGCGTTTTTCACCATCCAAGCCGGCGCGGAAATGACCAGCCAGGAAGTGCGGTTCATCCCGGTCCGCTTCAAGGACGCCTACGGCCCGGTGGGTGCGTGGTTCCTGCTTTTCAAATCGCGCGCAACCAACTCCGAAGGCGGCGACTACATGGTCGAGCGAAAGGCGGAACTGGAGAACTGGCGCCCCTACGGTCTGGTCAAACCGATTCCGGCCAACCTGCGCAACTATCTGGGCATGCTCGACATCATGGAGGGCAAAGGCCCGATTTACATGCGCACCGAAGAGGCGATCCAAAAGATTGCTTCGGAGGCAGGCGATGAAAAGGCTGCCAAAAAGAAACTCAAAGAGCTGGAGAACGAGGCGTGGGAAGACTTCCTCGACATGACCATTTCCCAAGCCGTTCTCTGGGCGGCAACCAACGTCGAGCCCGAAAAGAAATCCTCAGAGATTGCCGCGGCTGAGCCGTACTTCATCGGCTCCCATTCGGGCGCGTCGGGCGCTTGGGTCAGCGGCCCCGAAGATCTCCAGACCGACGAGACCCGGAAGGAATACTTCTGGGGCTACGCCCACATGGCGACGGTCAAGGGGATGTTCTGCGCGGGCGACGCCTCGGGCGCCTCGTCGCACAAGTTCTCCTCGGGCTCCCATGCCGAAGGCCGTATCGTCGGCAAGGCGGCCATCAAGTTCATCGTCGAGAACAACAAATTGCCGGAGGTAGACCCGGCCCAAGTCGCGGAGTTGAAAGCCCGGATTTACAAACCGCTCGAGCTGTTCGAGCAACACAAACACGCGTCGAGCGATCCGGACATCAACCCGAATTTCATCAAGCCGAAGATGTTTATGTTCCGCCTGCAGAAAATCATGGATGAATATGTGGGCGGCGTCTCGGCCCAGTTCACCACCAACAAGGCCTGTTTGGAGCGGGCTCTGGAATTGCTCGGCTATCTTAAGGAAGACTCCGAAAAGCTGGCCGCCAGCGACCTCCACGAACTGCTCCGGTGCTGGGAGAACATCCAGCGCATGTGGCAGGCCGAAGCCCATACGCGCACCGTCCTGTTCCGCGAGGAAACCCGCTGGCCGGGTTACTACAAACGGGCGGACTTCCCGCGTCTGGACGAAAAGAACTGGCACTGCTTTGCCAATTGCCGGTGGGATCCCGAAAAGAAGGAATGGGAGATGATCAAGCGGCCCATGCTGCACATCTACCCTGAACCTCAGGAACACGAACTTCTGGGCGGGTGAACCACGCAAGCGGCTGTCTGCTTTTTGACCGGGGGACGCTGAAAACGCGTCCCCCGGCAAAAGGTTTTTTAGGTTTGATGACGGATTGCGGTTTGATCGCTGAGCGACCGGGTTTAAAGTTCGACGCGGCCTTTGGCCACAACTAAAGAGGGCAGAGGTTAGAGGTTAGAATCTAGAAAAGAGCGTCGCAAATTGGCAGGAAGGTTAGACCGAAAAGTCCAAGTAGGGTATATGTTAAGCAAGGCCTTTGGAGTGCTGCAGCCATGCTGACGCTTTGCTCTCCGACAGCCCATAGCTAACTAAACGGCGCCCTTTTTGGAAAAATGAGCGTTTCTTTTCACAACGGACGACTAAAAAAAGCGGCAGCATGGCTGCCGCACTCCAAAAACACTGACGGTTAGAAAAAGCGGCAGCATGGCTGCCGCACTCCAAAGCAAAAGGGAAATAATCGAGATCGGTTCTTTTCTCCAAAACCCAAGCATCGAATATCGTCAATCCTGCAAACAACAGAGCCAAAAGGTAACAAGGTAAAAGTCCAATCATGTCTGTCCCCGTTTGTCCCCATTGCAGCCAACCCATGACGCTCTGGTTGCCGCCGGAGAATTCCTCATGGGGTTCCGCCCCCCAATATGTTTGCTTCAATGACCAGTGCCCCTACTTCGTTCGGGGATGGCAATGGATGATGACCCAGTATCAACAGAGGGCCTCCTATCGGCATCGCTTCGATCCGGCCACAGGCGAAAGCGGCCCCCTGCCGTGCTGGTCCTATGACGCACACAAGAACCGAATTCTCGCGCAGCCGGAGGCCGATCGGAAGGACTAAACCGTAATGTGGGAAGACAAGGCGTTTGAGCGATTTAAGGAGCAAGTTCTGCGCGACGGCCCGCACCTCGGTGCGGACGACCGCTTTCACTTCCAGTGCCACCGCAATCTGTCCTGTTTCAACCATTGCTGCCACGATGTGAACATCTTCCTCACCCCCTACGACATCGTTCGGATGAAACGCGGTCTGGGGATCACGTCGGGCGAATTTCTCGACCGCTATTGCATTATTCCCTTCAGCAAAACTATGCGCTATCCGGTGGTGCTTCTCCGGATGCGGGAAGAGGCCCAACTGGCGTGTCCTTTTTTGGAAGAGCCGGACGGGTGCTCGATCTACGAGAACCGCCCATGGTCGTGCCGCACCTATCCTCTGGGCCGGGCCGCCCCGCCCAAAAAAGCCGGCACCGAAGCCCCCGCCTTCTACTTTCTGATCCGCGAGGATTTTTGCTGCGGGCTGGGAGAAAGCCGCGAGTGGCGCGTGGCCGAGTGGCTCGACGACCAAGGCGTTACCGAATACGAAGCGCAGGGACGGTCCTTTCAGGAGCTCGTTCAAGACGAGCGTCTCGGCACCGGCAAGTCGTTGACGCCGGAGCAAATGGACATGCTTTTCATGGTTTTATATGATTTGGACAAATTCCGCCGGTTTGTATTTGAGACGCGGTTTCTGCGAAAGTTCGAAGTGGCCGAAGACCGTGTCGAGGCAATCCGCGCGGACGACGTCGAGTTGATGAAATTTGGCTTCGACTGGCTGCGCTTTGCGCTTTGGCAGGAACCAACGCTGGAGGTTCGAGCCGAGGTGGCTGCGGTCATAAAAGCGGCGATGGAAGCCCGGCCCGGCGCCCAAGCGGCGGGTACAACTCCGTCCAATTTATCTGATCAAAAGCCTGCGGGGAAACAAGATGAGTCAGGATAACGGAAAATCGCGCTCCAAAGCCATACTGGTCCTTGGCGGCGGAATCAGCGGAATCACCACGGCGGTCGAACTCGCCGAATTGGGCTATGAGGTGTATCTGGCGGAACAGGCGGCGTCGCTGGGCGGCCGCGTTGCACTGATGAACAAGTATTTTCCCAAGCTGTGCCCGCCCGCCTGTGGTTTGGAGATCAATTATCAGCGGATTCGGAAAGCCCACGACAAGATCAAGGTGCTGACGTTGGCAAAGACGGTTGCCATTTCGGGCCAAGTCGGCGCGTTTGAAGCAACGCTCGACATTCAGCCGCGCCACGTCAACGAGAAGTGCACGGCCTGTGATGACTGCGCCAAAGTCTGTCCGGTCGAGCGCGCCAGTGAGAACGACTACGGCATGGGCAAGACCAAGGCTATCTACCTTCCCCACACCATGGCCCTGCCGATGCGCTACGTGATAGATATGAAAGCGTGCAAGGGGAAAGAATGCGCCAAGTGTGTCGAAGCGTGCAAATATGGTGCGATAGACCTCGACATGAAGAGTACGCGCCTCACCCTGAACGTCGGGGCGATTGTCGTAGCCACCGGCTGGGTGCCCAATGATGCCTCGCGTATCACCAACCTCGGCTTCGGCACATGCGCCAACGTCATCACCAACGTGATGATGGAGCGCCTCGCGGCGCCGAACGGTCCGACGCAGGGGAAAATCCTTCGGCCATCGGACGGAAAGCCCGTGCAGACGGCCGTGTTTGTGCAGTGCGCAGGCAGCCGCGACGAAAACCATCTGCCGTACTGCTCGAGCGTGTGTTGTCTGGCATCGCTGAAGCAGGCCAACTATCTGCGCGAGCAAAACCCGGAATCAAAAGCCTATGTGTTTTACATAGACCTGCGCGCCGGCGGCATTTTCGAGGACTTCCTCACACGCATGCAAAGCGACCCGGCCATTATGGTCCAAAAAGGCAAGGTGGCCAAAGTCCAAGAAGACCCGGCCACGCGCGATCTCCACATCGAAGTTGAGGACATCCTCGGCGGCGGCAAACTACGCATGCGGGCCGACCTCGTGGTTCTGGCCACCGGCATGGTGCCCGGTTTGCGCGCCACGCCCTTGCCGCTCCAGCTGGCCTGCGATGAATACGGCTTCTGCGCCGCTGACGGCCAGTTGCCCGGCATCGTTCCGGCCGGCACGGCCAAAGGGCCAACCGATGTGGCCACGGCCGTTCAAGACGCTACTGGAGCCGCCATCAAAGCGATCCAGTGGCTTCATTCCACAACGTCTACTCCGTCCACCACAATCTGAGGGAATCCCAGCATGGAACGAGACATCCGAGTGTATCTGTGCAGCGGCTGCGGCATCGGGGAAGCCGTCAATATCGAGGCGCTGGCAAAGACGGTGCAGAAAGACTGCAAGCCCGCCAGCTGCGTTACGCATCCCTGCCTGTGCGGCGAAGAGGGACTGGCGGTAATCCAGAAAGACCTGACCGGCGAGCGTCCGTGCACGGTGGTCATCGGCGCGTGTTCCGGTCGTGTGAACACCGACCTGTTTGCCTTCCCGCCGCCGAACTTGGTGGAGCGGGCGAATCTGCGCGAGCAAATGGCCTGGCGCCGAATGGCCGACGAGGATGCCGACGATACGCGGATGCTGGCCGAGGATATCCTGCGGATGGCCGTCGCCAAGGCGAAGAAAACCGAGATTCCCGAGCCGTACGTTGCCCCGGCTGTCCACAACACGGTGCTGGTGGTTGGCGGCGGTCTGACCGGCCTGACTGCCGCGCTCGATTGCGCGCGGGCCGGAGCCAAGGTGGTTCTGGTCGAAAAGGAAGCGGCGCTCGGCGGCCATGTCGCCGCTCTCCATCGCGACACGCCGCAAAAACCGCCTTACCGCGACCCTGAAGTTCCGGATATTGCTCGAAAAATCGAAGAAGTCCGCAACTGCCCGGACATCGAGGTGTTGCTTTCGGCGGAGATCGAGAAGATAGCCGGTCAGCCGGGAATGTTCGGCGTAACAATCCGGCAGGCTAACGGACAGAAACTGGAACAAGCATCGGCCGAGACGGCGGATACAGAAAGCGAAGCCGCCAAGAAGGAATTCCAAATCGGCGCCATCGTTCTGGCCACGGGCGCCCGGCCCTATGACGCCACACAGCTGACTCACCTTGGCTTTGGCCGATGCCAAAATGTGATTACGCACGCGGACTTGGAGACCATGGCGAAGGCGGGGAAAATCGTTCGCCCCTCCGACAGCCAGCCCGCGCGGCGTGTGGCGTTCATTCAATGCGCCGGCTCGCGCGACCCCGAACGTCTCCCCTACTGCTCGACCACGTGCTGCATGACGTCGCTCAAGCAGGCAACCTACATTCGCGAGCAGAACCCCGACGCGCAGGTCTATGTCCTCTACAAGGACATGCGTACGCCGGGTCAGTATGAAAACTTTTATCGCCGCGTGCAGGAAGATGAGGGCATCTTCCTGACGAAGGGCGAGGTGACCGGCGTCGAGGAAGAACCCGACAAGAGTCTCCTCATTCAGGTGCGCAACGCCCTTTTGGGCGAGAACATCCAGATTCGGGCCGACCTTGTCGTGCTGGCCACCGGCATGGTGCCCTCGACGCTCAATGCGCAAATCCTCCATTTGGCCTATCGGCAGGGCGGAGACCTGCCGGTGGACAAGTATGGATTCCCCAACTCGCACTTTATCTGTTTCCCTTATGAAACCCGCCGCACGGGTATCTATGCGGCCGGCTGCGTGCGCCAGCCGATGGACAGCGCAGCGGCCGTGCGTGACGCTTCGGGCGCCGCCCTCAAAGCGCTGCAGTGTGTCGCCATGACGGCGCGCGGCGCGGCGGTTCATCCGCGGGCCAATGATCTCAGCTGGCCGGATTTCTATCTCAAGCGCTGCACACAGTGCAAACGATGCACGGAAGAGTGCCCCTTTGGTGCGCTCAACGAGGACGTCAAGGGAACGCCCGAACCCAACCCCACGCGCTGCCGCCGCTGCGGGATATGTCTGGGCGCCTGCCCCGAACGCATCATCAATTTTGCCACCTACAGCATCGAGATGATCAGCGCCATGATCAAGGCGGTCGAGGTGCCCGACGAGACCGAAGAGAAGCCGCGGGTGCTGGTGCTGGTTTGCGAGAACGACGCCTATCCGGCGTTCGACATCGCCGGCCGCCATCGCCTCGGCTATGATCCCAACATCCGCATCATTCCGGTGCGGTGTCTCGGTTCAATCAACGTGGTGTGGATCAAGGACGCTTTGTCGCGCGGGTTTGACGGCATTCTGATGATCGGCTGCAAATACGGCGACGACTATCAGTGCCACTTTATCAAGGGCAGCGAGTTGATGAACACGCGCAGCGAAAACATTCAGGAGGCACTGACCAGTATGGTCCTCGAATCCGAGCGGGTGCGAATGGAACAGCTGGCGCTGACGGAATATCACCGCATTCCCGAATTGATCGGCGGTTTTATGGAGACCATCAAAGAAGTGGGGTTTAATCCGTTCAAGGGAATGTGAAAGAAAACCAAGGACACCAAGGACAGCAAGGATACAAAGGACATAAAGGGCACAAGCTTGTTCTTCTTGTCGTGGCTGTCCTCCGCGAGGGAAACACAATGGCGGAACCGATTCTGATTGAACCCGACCTTCAATTCAAGCGGCGGCTTCTGGCCGACAATGACACCCTGAAAAAGTGCTTTCAGTGCGGCACGTGCACGGTCGCCTGCCCGCTGTCGCCCGACACCGAGCCGTTTCCGCGCAAGGAAGTGCTTTGGGCGCAGTGGGGCCTCAAAGACCGCCTCATGGCCGACCCGGACGTCTGGATGTGCCACCAGTGCAACGACTGCGCGCAGTTGTGCCCGCGCGGGGCCAATCCGGGCGACGTGCTGGCGGCCGTGCGCCAGCAAGTGGTCGAGCACTACGCGGTGCCGGGCGTCTTTGCGCGCATGGTGGCCTCGCCCAAATGGCTGCCCGTTCTGTTTGCAATTCCAGCGGTGCTCATGGGGCTGGCGATCTGGGCGACGGGGGGATTTTCGGCCAAACCCGAAGGCAGCTCGCACTTTTTCGCCACCGGCATTTTCCTGCCCGACGGACAGGGATTCAAGCAGGCCAACTTCGACCACTTTTTCGCCCACTATCCTATCATCATCTTCTTTACGGCCTTTATCGGCCTGGCCATGCTCGGAGCTTTGGCCGGACTGGTTCGCTACTGGAAGGCCATGGATGCGCGGGCGGGCGGCAGGCGGGCCGACGGCAACCCCGGCTTGATTGCCTGCGCAGTTGAAACTATCAAGGAAATCCTGCTTCACAAGAAATTTACCCAATGCGAGGCAACAGCCAACCGCTATTGGGGCCATCTGCTGCTGTTTTACGGCTTCGGAGCCATGTTCCTGACCACCTGCCTGGCAGCCTTGGCCTATTACACGATCGGCTATCCGTTCATGAGCCTCTGGCATCCGGTGAAGTTGCTGGGCAATCTGGGCGGCGTGGTGTTTCTGGCGGGGCTGGCGATTGTGATTGCGGTGCGGCTGCGCGGCGGGAAACTGGCGCCTGCCAGCGGCTACAACGACTGGCTGTTTCTGGCGGTTATGGGATTGACGGTCGTGACGGGGATGATTTGCCAGGCCGCGCGCCTGGTCAACGCGCCAATTCCCGCCTACGGCTGGTATTTCGTTCACCTGCTGTTTGTGTTTTTCCTGCCGGTCTATCTTCCTTCTGTCTCTTATACACATCTGACGCTGCCGAC
>JAOAGV010000221.1 GCA_026415575.1 Candidatus Sumerlaeia bacterium | reverse complement strand
GTGCTGGCCAGATACCCGCCGATCTCCGCATGTGTGTCGTCAATGTAGCAGTCGCCCACCCAGCCGTAGGTTTGCAGGATGCGCGGCTTGCCGCCGGGCGTCAGAAGTTTTTTCACCGGCCAAGTTTGTCCGTCATCATAAGACAGCGCAGCGAACATGCCGAACACGCGCCGCTCCTTTCCGGCGGCGTCGCGAATCAGGATTCCCCGCGGCGGCAGCGCTTCGAGCACATCCAGAATTTGTCGCCGGTATTTGGCCGCGTCTTCCTTTCCAAGGCACGAGTCGAGGCGGGCATCCACAGCCTCATCGCCCACAATCGTCTCTCCTTGGAGAGGTTCGAGGCGCTTGAGCACATCAGCGGCAAGGCCCTGTTGGCCAAGCGTGGCCAATGACTTCTCGGTGAGTTTGAACCGGGCCTTCGCGCCGCCTTCTTTCAGCGCCGTGGCCGGATCGGGAAACTCCGTGCGCAGGTCGGTGAACGACACCAGCAACAGCGGCCCTTCGTTCAACCGCATGAGCACGAGGCGCTGGCCGCCGCGAATCGGTGGAAACTCGCTCGGATAGTAGGTCCATGTTTTTCCCATGTCGTTTGAGACGCTCATGGCCAGCCGCCCCTCGATCGGATCGCCGCGGCCGAAGGCCAGAAGGCTTCCATCGTTTCGCTGCACCACGCGCGCATGAATGCCCGCAATCCACGCGCCCGTCGTGCCTTTTGCAAATGAGGGAACCGGCCGGCCCGCGCCCAAGTCCGTCCAAGTCTGTCCCTTGTCCGTGCTCAACCACACGGCCGACCCTCCGTCCTGACCCGGCACGGCGTCGCACAGCTGGATGAGATAGCCTTCGCGCGTTTGGATCATGCCGTGGATGATCTGGTTGCGCTTCTGATGCTCGGGGCTGATAATGCGCGGGGTTGTCCACGTCGCGCCATTGTCGGTGCTTGTGCGCATGACCATCGCCAGTTTGCTCCAATACTGCGCCTCATCGAGACCGTTGAGGAGATAAATCGTTCCATGGCCGTCGTGAAAGATTGAAGCGCCGGTGACGTTGCGGTCGGCGGCATGAAAAATAATCGAGGCCGGGTCCCACACCGTGTTGCCCTGCCGCAGCCGCGTGCCCATGACCACCATTTCGCGCGTGCGTTCGCGATGGGTCGAGAAAAACACCGTCATCAGGTCGCCATTGGGCGCCCACGTGATGCTGGGCTGATGATTGTGCCAGCCGATAAAGCCGCTTTCGGGCGGGACCACAAATGGAATCGGTTCTTGAAAGAAAGGACGGGGGTTGGCGGCGGGCTTTGGCCAGTCGAACGCGGCTTGCTTGACGTGCTGCATGAACAGCGGCGGCGGCATCGGCGGCAGAGGCTGGGTCTTTGGCATTTCGCCGAGGACCACGCGAAAGCCGGTCAGAGCGGTGCGGTCTTCGGGCAGTGTGGCCATACGGTTGGCCGACCGAAGATACGGCGGTGTGGTGTTGTGGCT
>JAOAGV010000220.1 GCA_026415575.1 Candidatus Sumerlaeia bacterium | reverse complement strand
GCTCGGCGTAAAGGTTTCGGCGCTCCGTCGGGTCCTGCCGCAGATCATACAACTCGCCCGGTTGCGAATGGGGCACATAGCCGCGCTCCTTCTGGAACCACTCGGGCTCGCGATTGTCGCCGCCCGAAGGCCCGTCAATCAGAACCCAGTCGCCTTTGCGGATGGCAAACGTGCCCTTGGCGCTGTGGTGGACTGTGGCTTCGCGCAGAGGCTTGTCGTGCTTTTCGCCCAGCAGCGCTGGAAGGATGTTGACGCTGTCCTCGGCGGCGTTGTCGGGCAGCGGGGCACCAAGAATGGCCGCAACCGTCCGCATGAAATCCACATGGCAGATAATTTCGCTGCTTCGTGCACCGGCCGGTGTTTTCCCCGGCCAGCGCGCAATAAACGGCACGCGGTGTCCGCCCTCCCATGTGTCGCGCTTGGCCCCGCGCAATCCGTCCATGCTGTAATGGCCGTAAATCTGGGCGCGATCATAAACGCCCGGCTTGACCTCGCCGGTAATTTCAGGGCCGTTGTCGCTGGTAAAGATTACCAGCGTATTGTCGGCCACTCCGGCGCGTTCGAGCGCCGCCATGACCTGCCCCACCGTCCAGTCCACCTGCACCACAAAATCCCCATAGTCGCCGGCCCCGCTCTTGCCTTTGAACTCCGGCGCCGGAACGACCGGATAATGCGGTGCGGTCAGCGGGAAGTAGAGAAAGAAAGGTTTGCGTGGCGAGGCCTTGGCTGCATCCTCGATATAGCGAACGGCGCGGCGTGTCAGCTCCGGCATAATCTCTACCCACTGCCAGCCGGGCAGCATCGGCCCCGGCCGGTTGAACTCCGGACGGTTGGGTTCGCTCGGAATACCGACAGTCCGGTCGTTTTCGATGTAGCAGTACGGGGGATAGTTGGGAACATCCGTGCCGAAATAGTAGTCGAAACCGCGGGTTGTTGGCCCCTCGGCAATCGTCCGCGAAAAATCCACATTGCTGAGGCGGTCGGGGCCGACCGTCGGAGGCAGGCCGTCGCGGGTTGGCCACGTCCAACCCAGATGCCATTTCCCGATGCAGGCCGTGGCGTAACCGTGCTGTTTGAGAAGCGCACCGACGGTCAGACGGTCGGGGGCGATGACCGGTGCGCCCCAAGGACCGAGCACGCCCGTCTTGAGCGGCGAGCGCCAGCTGTAGCGGCCGGTCAGAAGGCTGTAGCGCGTGGGCGTGCAGACGGAGGTTGGAGCATGAGCGTCGGTGAAGAGAATACCTTGTGAGGCAAGGCGGTCTATGTTGGGCGTCGGAATTTTGCTCTGCGGGTTGAGGCAGCCCACATCGCCGTAGCCGAGATCGTCGGCGAGGATATAGACAATGTTGGGTTTTTGTGGGGCCGCACCCAGAAGCGACCGCTCATGGACGGATATGGAGAGTGCCGCTGCGCCCGCGGCACTCCATCGCAGGAACTCGCGCCGTTTCACGGCGGACATGGTCTTTTCTCCTCCAAAAGGACTCGACTTGGACAGGATGAAAAAGATACACAGGATTTGCGGACAAATCCTGCGACTCTTGAAAACATTGGCAATCCTGTCAATTCGCAGCCTTGCCGGCGGGCCGTTGCACACCCAAGTGCCGGAAGAGAAAATCTATCAGATT
>JAOAGV010000219.1 GCA_026415575.1 Candidatus Sumerlaeia bacterium | reverse complement strand
GCCCCGTTTGGCTGGTTTAGGGGCGTCGGAGAGCAAAGCGGCAGCATGGCTGCCGCACTCCAAAGGCCCGGCTAAACACATACCAACTTATACTGTCGCTCCAAATATCCAACCAATTCGCGAGGCTCTTTTCTACCCTCTACCCTCTTGCCTCTAAGCTCTTTGGTCGCGGGCACAGGCCACGTCAGGAATACCACCGCTTCTTGGCGTCTTCGAGGGTCATGGGTTGATAGTCGCCGGCATGGCCCGCCTGCCCGAAGGCGATCATCTTGCTCTTGATGAGCTCTTTCAGGGCCTCGCGCGCGGGTTTGAGATAGTCGCGCGGGTCAAATTTATCGGGCGTCTCCCACAGGACCTTGCGAATGGCGCCGGTGAACGCGATCCGGCCGTCGGTGTCCACGTTAATCTTCCGCACGCCGCGCTGAATGCCGAACTGAATGTCCTGCATCGGGATGCCCATCGTGCCTTTCATCGCGCCGCCATACTTGTTGACAATCTCGACCAGTTCGGGTGGCACGGACGACGAGCCGTGCATGACCAGCGGAAGCTCCGGCACCCGCTTGTGGATTTCCTCGATGCGCTCGAGGGCCAAGGCCGGCGGCAAGGGATTGCCGTCCTTGTCATAGCGCAGCGTTTTGTACGCGCCGTGCGAGGTGCCGATGGCCACGGCCAAGGCGTCGCAGCCGGTTTTCTTGTAAAAATCCTCAACTTGGTTGGGATCGGTGAGATGTTCATCGCCGCGCAGACCGGCACCGTGGCCGTCCTCGATGCCGCCCAACGCGCCCAATTCGGCCTCGACCGTCACCCCGAGGGAATGCGCGTATTCGACCACGGACCGCGTGGTGGCGACATTGTATTCGTAGGAAGCGACCTTTTTGCCGTCTTCTTCCAGCGAGGCGTCAATCATCACCGACGTGAAGCCCAAAGCAATGGCCTCTTTGCATGTCTTGAGACTGTTGCCGTGGTCCAGATGCATGACCATCGGGATTTCGGGAGCTTCTTCGACAGCCGCCATGATGAGATTGCGCAGGTAGATCATCTTGGAATACTTGAGAGCGCCGCGGCTGGCTTGAATGATCACCGGTGAGCGGGTCTCCTTGGCGGCCTCGACAATCGCCTGAATTTGCTCCATGTTGTTGACGTTGAAAGCGCCTACGCCGTAGTTGCCCTTGGCGGCTTCCTCGAGCACTTGTCGCATGGGAACCAGTGGCATCGTATGTTCCTCCTTTATCCCGCGGTACGGTCTTCCGTCCGCGCGAATGCTAAAAAACATTTTTTTCTGAAATATCGGCCCTTGTTTCTCAAATCCAAGCGGGCGAAAACACCATAGGGAAGTCGCTGTTTGCCTGTCAAGCATAAGAACGCAAAGAAAAGTATTCTATGATACGCAAAGGCACTTCTCATGGCATCAGGAAATTTTTCTGGTAACCAAAGGTGTTTTCCTGATGCAGACAGCGGGTCGGTTTTCGATGGTTTCCTTCTGCACTTTCGCGTTCTGTCTTGAATTGCAGAATTGATCAAAAAACCGAGAAAACAAGTTTTCGGTATCCGTTGAGTACGATTGACAGTCTGGAAAGGGGGCCATATCCATTATACTGGCTGTGCAAGCGGGGGGAAAGGGTTTCGCTTTTCTGGTATGTATGCCCCGCGATATGTGCC
>JAOAGV010000218.1 GCA_026415575.1 Candidatus Sumerlaeia bacterium | reverse complement strand
ACTGGTCACCCGCGAGCCGTCGTTCGTCGCCAACGGGTCGGGCAGCTTGTGGGCCGGCACTTTGGACTCATCCTTGGGCCAGTCAGGCGAGATGGCGGCGATATTGAGAATAACCAACATAAAGAAAATGCGTCTCATGGCGCTTGTCCTGCGACGTTCATACACGGGCGCACACTCCGTTGCAAGCCCGCTCGACAAATCTGTGCGCGACACCGCTTTCGGCTTGAATACAGGCACGTTTCCCGCGTCGGAAACGCGGACAGTGAAAGCTTTGTGCTTCCTTTTCCCGTTTTTGTTGTCCGGGCAGATCCACGGCAGCCGCGTGCCGCCGTTTGTCTTCGTCAAACACGCCGTCATGGGCGGCTCGCATTACGCCTACACCGAAGGACAATCCGACGCGCAACACGAACGCCACTTTGAACCGGGCTCCGCCCTCTGCCTTTTCGATCCTGCCACCGGCAAAGTGGAGACTTTGCTCGAAGACAAAACCGGTGTGATCCGTGATCCTGACGTTTCCTTCGACGCCAAACGCATCCTTTTCGCATGGAAAAAATCTCTCAACGAGGACGACTACCATCTTTACGAAATGGACGTTGCTACCCGGCGGATTCGCCAACTGACCCACGGCCTCGGCCATGCAGACTACGAGGGTTGCTATCTGCCCGACGGCGACATCATCTTCAACTCGACCCGCTGCGTCCAAACCGTTGATTGCTGGTGGACCGAAGTCAGCAATCTTTACCGTTGCGACAAGGACGGGCGCCGTATCCGTCGCCTCACCTTTGATCAAGTTCACAATAACTACCCGACCATCACTTGGGACGGCCGCATCCTCTACACCCGTTGGGAATACAACGACCGCGGCCAGATTTTTCCGCAGCCGCTCTTCCAAATGAATCCGGACGGCACCGGCCAAAGCGGCTTCTACGGCGTCAACTCCTGGTTCCCCACCACCATCATCCACGCCCGAGCAATCCCCGGCTCGACCAAAGTCGTCGCCATTGCAACCGGCCACCACTCGCGCCAGCCCGGCAAACTCATCCTCATTGATCCCGCCAAAGGCCGCGAAGAAGCCGATGGCGTCACCCTGATCGCACCTGTCCGCGAAACCAAGCCCGTAAAGGTGGATGCCTACGGTCAGGACGGCGAACTTTTTGCCTACCCCTACCCGCTCAGCGAGACCGAGTATCTTGTCAGCTACAACCCTGACGGCTGGAAAAACAAAAACAACTTCGGCATCTACCTCGTCCACATGGACGGCCGAAAACAACTGCTGGTTTCCGACCCCAAACTTCCATGCAACCGTCCTGTCCCGCTTCTGCCGCGCACGCTGCCCGCTCCGCGACCGAGCCGGGTTGACTATCGCCTCACCGAGGGCACATGCTTTGTGCAAAACGTCTATGCCGGACCGGGACTCAAGGGCATCCCACGCGGAACAATCAAAACCCTTCGCGTGATCGCGCTGGAATATCGTGCCGCCGGCATCGGCTCCAACAGCAACGGCGGTCCCGGTGGGGGCGCTCTCATCAGCACCCCCATTGCCATCGGCAACGGTTGCTGGGACGTAAAAATCATCCTTGGCGACGCCACTGTTGCCGACGATGGCTCGGCCCTTTTCCGCGTGCCGGCCCGCACACCAATCTACTTCCAGCTTCTTGACGCCAAAAACCAGATGGTCGCCTCCATGCGAAGCTGGACCACGCTTCAGCCCGGCGAGAAC
>JAOAGV010000217.1 GCA_026415575.1 Candidatus Sumerlaeia bacterium | reverse complement strand
TTGGCGAGGTCTTCGATGGTCGAAGCCGGCGCCTTCTTGACAAATAAATCCCCCGGCTCGGCGTGGTTGAACGCAAACAGAACCAGCGCCACCGAATCGCGCAAGGGCAGCAGGAACCGCGTCATTTCGGGCACGGTCACCGTCAGGGGCTTGCCCTCTTTGATCTGTTTGATAAACAGCGGGATGACCGACCCGCGCGAGCACATCACGTTGCCGTAGCGGACGCAGCAGACGACCGTGCCGTTTGGGACACATTTTCGGCTGGCCGCCTGCGCCACCTTCTCCATCAGCGCCTTGGTCATCCCCATGGCGTTGATCGGATAGACCGCCTTGTCGGTGCTGAGGCAAATGACGCGCGAAACGCGGTTGGCGATGGCGCGCTCGATGACGTTGTGGCTGCCGAGGATGTTGGTCATAACCGCCTGCAGCGGGAAGAACTCGCACGACGGCACCTGCTTGAGCGCGGCGGCATGGAAGACGAGGTCCACGCCTTTCATCACCGCGTCCACGCTGTCCACGTCGCGCACGTCGCCGATGTGAAACGTCAGCTTGGGGTTGGCCAGTTCGATCCGCATCATCTCCTGCTTGAGTTCGTCGCGGCTGAAGATGCGGATTTCGTCGGCGTCGGTCTCCAAGAGACGGGTCACGACGGCGCGCCCAAACGAGCCCGTGCCGCCGGTAATCAGAATGGTTTTCCCAGCCAATTCTTTCATTCGCAACGCTCCACGTTGGACGAAACTGCGCATGCCGGCAGTCCGACCGGAAAACTTCGACTGACGCTGCCGTTTGATCGCCGGAGCGTCAAGGACAAAACTGCACCCCCCGCTCAGCGCCAAGGGCCTTGGAGTGCGGCAGCCATGCTGCCGCTTTTCTGAAATCATCTGTCTTCAGTCAAAGCGTGGGCGCTGCGGAAAGAACCCACGCGAGGCCGGTTATAACTTGGCAAAAAAACAAAGCGGCAGCAGGGCTGCCGCAGTCCAAAGCGGCCGCCGATTTGTGTATAATGACAAGGGCGCTGCCGCAGAGTACTTCCTTTTCGCCGTTCCGGTCAAAAAAAGCCACAGCAGGATCGAATGACCATCTCCCGATGTCCCGATTTCGGGAGAAAATCCCGCGCTGGCATGGCGCTGGCATGTAGGCAAGAGTTTCACTTGACAGAGGGCCGGCAGGGGGAGTTTTATCCAAATTTCTGAATCGGAGCAACCGGCGATGCGAATCAATGTCCATGAATTGCGCAAAGCACCGCAAGAAATCGAGGTGGATGAATCCCCGCGCGACCTGCAGTTGGCCGCCGAGGGATTTTGCTTTCCCGGGCGGGTAGTTGGCCGGCTGCGCTTTCAGATGGTCGGCAAGCGCGTTCTGGGCAATGGACATGTGGAAACGCGGGTGGAAACGGCCTGTGTGCGGTGCCTTGCGGCGGTGGAACAGACCCTGCACGCCGACATTGCGCTCATTTTTGAGCCGCGCCCGCCCGCCGGTCTCAGCGAGGACGAGCGGCTGCGGCAGGAATGGGAAGCCGACGAACAAGACATTGAATTCTATGACGAGGACTTCCTCGACCCGACCGATGCCGTGCGCCAGCTGCTTACCCTTGAACTGCCGGACTATCCGTTGTGCCGCGCCGACTGCCGCGGCCTGTGCCCCCAGTGTGGGGCCGACCGGAACCTCGGCGGGTGGACGCGATGGAAGGCCGCCCTCCGCGTCCTTGCCGGCTGCCCGAACGTCTGGGTCAAGATCAGCGGGCTGGGCATGTTCGACCACCGCTTCACGACACAGTCCATCCG
>JAOAGV010000216.1 GCA_026415575.1 Candidatus Sumerlaeia bacterium | reverse complement strand
AGATGTGTATAAGAGACAGCCTGAAAGGGCATGCTACTGATCTTTAGCCCTTTTCGGGCGGGATTTTCCGCCCAATCCAGCAGTTGAAAAACGGGAGCGTTCCTGCGAGGCATTCTTGACAGGAAACTTGTCAATTCCAGTTCAAGAGGCCCCGCTGATGACCGCTCCCGATCCTCTTCTCGATCTGGCAAGATGGTTTGTCCAGTGTTTTACGCAACCCGGGTTCGCCCATTTCTGCCATTTTCTTTTGGCGCACGCCGCGCTCTGAGGTGGGCCGCACTGCGTGACGGAGACGTTGCACGTGACGCTGTGGCACCCCATCAAGCATTGGACCGCGGTGTATGTGTTTATGAATTACGGTCGCTGGTCGTGCCGCCAGTGGGCCGAACGGTTGTTGGTGTTGTGGCTGGATCGTTTGGGGGGGCCGCGGGAGTTGGTGGCGGTGCTCGACGACACGACGGTCAAGAAGTCGGGGCGGAAGATTTTCGGTCTGGGCTGTTATCCCGACCGCACGGACAAAAATCCGGGCGCATCGCGCCGACGGGTTTGGGGTCACTGCTGGGTGGTCTTGGCGCTGTTGTGGGAGCGGAGGCGCGGACAGTGGTTTTGCTTTCCGCTGCGGGCGTTGTTGTTCGTGCCCGAAAAGTTCCGCCCGGCTCTCTGGCGATTGGCGACGAAGATCGAACTGGCCGAACGGCCGGTTCGCGGGCTGGAGGCCGCGAACCGGCGCGTCACTTTGGTGGTGGACAATTTGTACGCCAAGGAAGCGCTGGCCAACCTGAGCGTGTGCGGCTGGCCCATCCGGCTGATCAGTCGGCTGCGCAGCAACGCCCAACTCTCCGAGTTGCCGCCGCCGCGACGGCCCGGCCAGCGCGGGCGAACGGCCAAACGCGGCCCGAAACTGTCGGCGCGGCAGTTGTCCCGTCGGCGCAGCCACTGCCGGCGATTGAAGGCCAGCATCCATGGCAAGACCGTCACGATCCAAGCGTTTGTCGGCGTTGTCATGCCCAGTCCGACGTTGGGCGACCAACCGATCCTGGTGATCATCGTCCCGCAGCGAAGCGGCGAGAAAAGGAACCTCCTCTTTTCGACCGATTTGCAGCGGGAGCCCGTTCGGCTGCTCGAACGGTATGCGGCGCGATTCAAACTCGAGGACGCATTCGACCAACTGAAAACCCATGGAGGCTTTGCCGACTGTCGCCCACGGTCGTTTCAGGCGCAACGCCGCCACGTCACCCTGTGCCTGCTGACCTCCAGCCTGCTGCGCCTGCTTTCCCTGACGTTGCGCAACGCCCAGTCCATCGAAGCCGAGCCTTGGTGGCATCCCGCCGGGCCGCCCTCGGTCACGCGCCTGCGGCGCGCGGTCGCCAAGTCGCTGAGAATTTCCCCCGGGTTGTGGTCCGACTGCAAACCCGTGGAAATTCCCCCCTCACGCTCGCCGCCTAGATTGCGATAGGGTGGAACGTCGTGTCTCATGATCTGAAAAGTGCTAAAGATCAGAAGGACTAGACACAACGGCTATGACACAACCCAACAAGGGCAAAAGCCCCAAGGGAGTAGTCCGCCCTACAAGAGGGTATATATGCACAACATGCAACAATCTTTGCTACTGAACTCCGCTTTTTTTGCGAGGACACGCATTACCTCTCTTGCCCCCGACAATGCGCTTGTTTTAGGTCGAGTCCGCGTGTTGTCAAATCAATGCTGCATAACGATGGTGGCCCCTCCGCGACTCCCGAATTACCAAGTTGTGTGGCGGTGCCGCCATCCGGTACAGCACCTTGTTCGGTTTTCTCTTTCGCATATGT
>JAOAGV010000215.1 GCA_026415575.1 Candidatus Sumerlaeia bacterium | reverse complement strand
TGGGCAGCCGTCGCTTCTACCATCGGCCCGCGCGCTTGCGAAGTGGGACAGGAGGAGTGGGAGACGATTTTCCAAGCCATCGGCCATCCGGCGCTGATCTTGGACGCCGGGCAGAACATCCTTACAGCCAATCGCGCGGCGCTTCTGGCGACGGGCAAATCGGTACACGAGCTTCGGGGACGTAAATGTTGGGAAGTGTTTCACGGCAAACAAACCAGTCCGGTCTCCTGTCCCGTCCAGCGAATGATCGAGTCGGGTCATGTCGAATCGGCCGACATGGAGGTCGAAGCTTTGGGCGGATGGTATGTGGTTTCCTGCACGCCCGTCTATGATTACCAAGGGCAGTTGCGCCGCATCATTCACATTGCCACGGACATTACCGACCGCAAGCTGGCCGAGATGGCTGCCGAGCAAAGCGAAACACGGTATCGCGATCTATTCGACCATATGAGCAGCGGCGTGGCTGTGTATGAAGCGGTGAATGACGGTGAGGATTTTATCTTCAAGGATTTTAACCGCGCGGGCGAATGGATCGAAAATGTCCGGCGCGAGGATATTCTGGGGAAAAGCGTTCAGCGCGTTTTTCCGGGCGTGCGCGAGTTCGGATTGCTTGATATCTTTCAGCGCGTCTATCGCACGGGCGTACCCGAACGACACCCGCTCGCACTGTACAAGGACAATCGCATTGCAGGCTGGAGAGAGAACTACGTTTTCAAGCTCCCGTCGGGCGAGGTTGTGGCCATCTACGACGACGTAACCGAGCGCAAACGAAGCGAGGCCAAGTTCCAGCTGGCGTTCGATCATGCCGCGGTCGGAATGTGCCTGACCGATCCGGCCACCTACCGCTTTCTCCAAGTCAACGAGGCCCTGTGCGAAATGCTGGGCTATACGCGCGAAGAGTTGCTGGAAAAGACATGGGGGGACATAACCCACCCGGACGATATGGAGCAAAGCGCGGCGTTTGTCCGCGCGCTTCTGGCGGAAGACTCCCTGAAGGGCCGGATGGAGAAACGCTACATCCACAAGAATGGAAATATCGTTTGGGCGGAGGTCAATACCTGCCTCCTGCGCGATGAAGTGGGCCAGCCCCTGTGTTTCATCACGCATGTAAAGGACATTACCGCGCAGAAAGCTGCCGAGGAATCTCTGCGCCGGAGCGAGCAGGAAAAAACCGCCATTCTCGACAGCATGACCGAGTATGTTACGTTCATGGACCCGGACATGCGGGTGCTGTGGGCGAATCGCAACGTGGCGCTGCGGCTGAATCTGCCGTTCAACGAAATTGTCGGGCGGCATTGCTATGAGTTGCGCCATCGCCGCGACCGTCCGTGCGAAAATTGCCCCGTCGAGAAATCTCTCCGCAGCGGCCGGCCCGAGGAAGCCGAAATGGTGTTTCCGGACGACGGAAGCGCCTTTGTCATTCGCGCTAATCCGGTGTTCGACGCCGAGAAGCGTCTGACCGGCATCGTCGAGGTCTCCCTGGACATCTCGGCCATCAAACGGACGCAGGAAGAGCTTCGCCACAGCGAAGAGTATTTCCGCTCGGTGCTCGAAAACGTATTTGACCTTGTCACGATCCTGAACGCCGATATGGTCTTGCAATACATCAGTCCTTCGGTCATTCGCACGTTGGGTTATCTGCCTTCCGACCTGCTCGGGCGGAGTGGTTTCGACTACGTGCATCCCGACGACCTTGAACTGGTACGCACCGCACTTTTGCGCGTAACAACGGGACGCGCGACAGGCCGGCCCATCGTATTCCGCTGTCGCCATCGCGACGGCACGTGGCGCGTGCTCGAAGGGATTGCGGTGGATCAGCTGAACAATCCGGCGGTCGGCGGCATCATCGTCGTTTCACGGGATGTCACGGCGCACAAGCAGCTCGAAGAGCAATTGCGGCAGGTGCAAAAAATGGAAGCCGTCGGCCGTCTGGCCGGCGGCGTGGCCCACGACTTTAACAATC
>JAOAGV010000214.1 GCA_026415575.1 Candidatus Sumerlaeia bacterium | reverse complement strand
GTACTTGGCGGCGGCGTTGTTTGCTTTGGCCGGTTGCAGCCGCATTGCCACATGGGAGAAATCGCATTGGGGCGCAAGGCGCGGAATAAATCCCTCAGCATTTCCCAAAATCGAGGCGCTTTGCCGCGGCATGGTCGAGGATGGCCATACGCCGGGCATTGTGCTGCTGATCGGGCGCGGCGACCGCATCCTGTTTCGGCGTGCTTATGGTTATCGGATGAACGACCCGACCCGCGAACCGATGACCGTGGATACGTTGTTTGATCTGGCTTCGGTGACCAAACCGACGGCGACGGCATCGGCGATTATGCTGCTCGTACAGGACGGCAAGATTGGACTCGAAGATGCCGTGGCGCGGTATGTGCCGGAGTTTAATCGCCCCGATAAAAAGGACATAACCATTCTTCATCTCCTGACGCACACGTCGGGCTTGCCGGCCTATGTGAGCGCGGACAGCGTCGAAAAAGCTCAAGGCCCGCGCCCCAATCCGGACGGTCTAATCAAACATATCGCTGCGCTGGAGAAAAAATACCCAACGGGGAAAGGCACCGTGTATAGTTGCCTAAACTATCTGGTGCTGGCGCGAGTGGTGCAGACGGTAACCGGCGAGCCACAAGATGTTCTCTTGCGCAAGCGGCTTTGGGAACCGCTCGGAATGCGCGACACCACGTTCCGCCTGAATCCGGAGCAGGTTGCACGCACCGCCCCCACCATTCACACGACCGCCACGCTGCGTCGCGGCCAAGTGCACGATCCTCTGGCTTTTTACACCATCTGCGAAAAGTATGCCCCCGGCAATGCCGGGTGCTTTTCGACTGCCGACGATCTGGCCCGCTATTGCCGCATGTTGTTGAACGGCGGCCGGGTGGGCCGCGAACGAATCTTCCGGCACGACATCTGGGAAAAAATAACGACCGATCAGACCGCAGCCGTCGGTGCCCATCGCACCTGCGGCTGGGGGGTCACAACGGATACGGCCTACTCGACGCCGCTCAATCGCAAACCCGACACTTGCTGCTTGATTCACACGGGCTACACAGGCAACTTGTTGTGGCTGGACAAGTTGAGCGGCACCTACGTGATCTTTCTCAGCAATTGCGTCTATCCGAACGACAATGCCAGGCACAAGAATGCGGTGATTCAGGGGCGGAGGGAGATTGTTCGGACGGTCCTACAAAATCTGGACGTGTATCGGAAGCGATGAAGCGCGACACGAAGGCGGAAGAAAAGCCCAAGAAGTCGTTTGCCGTGCTGTGTATTGCCGCGGCAGTTGTTGGGGTGGCGGCGGCATGGCTGTGCTGGAGGGACCGCTTGATCGCGCCGCCGGCACCGCCGCAAGCGCTGCCAACGATCGCGCCGGCGGATTTCGAGAAGGTCAAAGAGCAGGTCCGGCTGGTCGGGCGGACACTTCTGGGAGTGACGCCCGAACAGGAAAAGCAGATAGACGCAATCTGGCGCCGGCCACCGGCCACGCTCAATGAACTGGTGGAGTTCACGCGGCGAAGCGATGCGGTATTGACGGAGACGCAGCGGGCCATTGCAAAACCCATTCGCCGGGCCGCGCGCAACCAGGTCATAGACCGCATTCTGGAGCCGGCGCGCAGCCGGTTTCCTCCCGAAGATTTCGAACGTTTGAAGACGGCCATCAAAACGCGGGTGGACGCGCGGGTGGACGGTCCGGGACCGTAAGGGACTGCCAATGAAACAGCGGCGGGCATTCACGCTGATTGAACTTCTCATTGTTGTGGCGATCATCGCCATTCTGGCGGGGATTGCGATCCCCAATTTATTGGAAGCGCAAGCGCGGAGCAAGATTGCGCGCGTAAAAAGCGACATGCGGACCTTGGCCACGGCGCTGGAATCCTACTTCAGCGACAATCAGGCCTATCCGGATTTTATTGATGTGGAAACCGGCGGTGCATATCAGCTGCGCGCACTCACCACGCCGGTCGCGCATATTACCTCGATTCCGGTGGACCCATTTCTACCGCTGGTGCCCGAAAGCCTTCTGCCGCTGCGGAGGAGTTTTCGCTACACCTCTTATCCGATCGTGCCGGATCGGGCGACGGTGTGGTCGCT
>JAOAGV010000213.1 GCA_026415575.1 Candidatus Sumerlaeia bacterium | reverse complement strand
TTTGGAGTGCGGCAGCCATGCTGCCGCTTTGCTTTACGGCGAACTCAAACCAGCCAAACGGGGCCCTTTCCGGGAAAGCAAACGTTTCTTTTCACAAAGGACGATTAGAAAAGCGGCAGCATGGCTGCCGCACTCCAAAGATAACGTGGCCTTTGGCCGCAACCAAAGAGATTAGAGGCAAGCGGCTAGAGGTTAGAAAAGATCTTCGCAAACCGGCTGGATGTTTAGACCGAACGGTATAACTCGAAACTGTATAGAAAGAAATCTAAACAGCATGCAGTTGAAAACATCGGTTCATCGTAGTTCCGCTTGTGGAAGGACGCGTTCCACCGCATCCGAATTAAAACGTGGAGGGATGCGTTCCACCGCATCCGGAGGCGGTCGGGGTGGAACCCGACCCTCCACCGTCTAAATCGAAAACACGGTCGGGGTGGAACCCGACCCTCCACCGGCCGATATGGCCTTTGGCCGCAACCAAAGAGGTCGGAGACAAGAGGGTAGAAGTTAGAAAAGACCTTCGCAAATTGGCCGGATGGTTAGACGAAAGAGTGCAGGGAATCGGCGAGATTTCAAGCACGCGGGGATCTTTCTACGGCTCCATACCGTTGCGACCGACAGTGGCTTGACTTTTGCAAAAGCCTCTGAAGGTAAAACTGCAAGCGAAGAATCGAGCAAAAAACATCGGCGAGCCGGTTTTTTGCTTGACAGGAATTGCGCATCTGGTCATACTAAACGTATAGATAAGCGGAACTCTGAAAAAACATTTCAGGGGGAATTTGCAAAAGAAAGGAGCGTGAAGATGGAAGACCGGCAAAAAGACGTAAGGGGTTTCACATTGATCGAATTGCTGATTGTGGTGGCAATCATCGCAATTCTGGCGGCCATTGCGATACCAAATTTCCTCGAAGCGCAAACGCGGGCGAAAGTGTCGCGCGCCAAGAGCGACATGCGCAACTTTGCGCTGGCCGAAGAAGCTTATCGTGTGGACTGGAATAGCTATACCCATAGCAATGGCGGCCAGTTTAATCCGTGGGACCCTGCCGGCCCCGGCCATTGGTCGGGTTTCATGCAGCTGACCACGCCCGTGGCGTATATTACTTCCATTCCTCTGCAGCCGTTTGGCGAGGTTGTCCGCCTATATGGGGCTATGCAGAACAAGCGATGGAATAGTTATCGGCTGGGAACGGGGGACAGCGGCACGCGATTGAACACGGGCAATCTGGGCGGAGATGTAGAGCCGGCGGCATTTCCTGCCGATGCCTTCAATCTGTATTGCGACGGGCCGGATCAGATCAAGCACAGTCGCGGCGATTTGATAGATTCGGGCACCGGCGGCGGCTATCCGTGGAAGAACGTTGACCGCGAAAACGTGCCGCGCATTCTAGAGATCATCTATGATCCTACGAACGGCACGATCAGTTTTGGGGACATCATGCGCGTGGGCGGGGTGAAACCGGCCGGTGCCCTCTATGACGCACTCTTTGCAGCCTGCTCGAAGTAGTCAAGTGGAGTCGGCCGCGGGGTCGCCATTTTCAGCAAAAGGGAAAGAAACAACGCAACCCCTGAGAAAGGGGGTGGGGTGTAGTTTTTCGCCGGTCACTTTTGCAGCCATTGCTTTTGAATGGCGCTGCGGAAGTTGCGGTTTTTTCCGCCGTAATTTGCAACAGATCATCCTAATAGGAAAGGGGGGAAAACAAGCATCGCTCAGGGTGGGAGCGAAAAGAGAGCAATTTGGTTTCCTAGCCTGAGCCTTTCATCTCTGGATTGACGGCTTGTGCTATAGAGGCAAGGCAAGCGAATGGTTATTTCCCGTCTCTGGTGGCCCGCCGCTGAGGGAAAGCCCGTTGCTTCCGCACAAACTGCCTGTCCAGACCATTTCCCAAAGGTTTGACAGTTTCTAAGGAAGGAAAGCAAGCCTGTGGGGAAACAAAACCAGCCATCAAAGGAGGCTAGCCATGAGGAAGTGTTTTCAGCAATCGCAAATGAAAGGGATGGTTCTGGCGCTTGCGGTGTTTGTGGTTCTGTCCGTTGCGGCGCCAACGCTCGTAGCGGCCGCGCAAAACACCCACCAGTTCAACCAATCGTGGTTGATTCTCGGTCCGTATTACCGGAAAAACATCGGGGCCAATCCGGGTGCGGC
>JAOAGV010000212.1 GCA_026415575.1 Candidatus Sumerlaeia bacterium | reverse complement strand
GGTCTGGCCGGTGCCGTCCACCAGATCGCCCATCTGGATGACAAGGTCGGGCGGTTGGGCCAGGCCGGCGACCTGCGCGAGTGCGGCATGGAAAATGGCGGGCGCATGCTCGATGGCCATGTCGCAGTTTACCGGCCCGCCGGTCGAGTAGTGCACATCACCCAAGATGACAAGACGAAGCATAACAAAGCCCCCTCCTTCCCGACATTTTCCAGTGCGGCATCATGGATTTACTCACGTCGCCGGACGGGTGCGGCCTGCGGCCCATTTCCGCCGGTATTCAATCTGCTCGCGCAGGGTCACAGAGATGGGATAGGTTTCGCGGATGGCCTTGAGAATGGCGCCGGTGTCAATGTCGCGGCCCTGCTCGAAAGCATCATACATGGCCGAGACGACGCACTGTTCGATTTCGGCGCCGCTGAATCCCTCGGCGGCCTTGGCCAACTGCGCCAAGTCGAAGGCCTTGTAAGGGCGGTTGCGTTTGGCCAGATGGATGGCAAAGATTTCCTGCCGCTCGGCCTCGTTGGGCAGGTCAACAAAAAAGATTTCATCGAAGCGGCCTTTGCGCAGAAGCTCCGGCGGCAGAATCTCGACATTGTTGGCCGTGGCGATAACAAACACCGGCGCCTGTTTTTCCTGCAGCCACGTCAGGATGGTGCCGAACACGCGGGCGGTTGTGCCGGAGTCGCTGAACGCCGACGACTGCACGCCCGAAAACCCCTTGTCTATCTCATCAATCCAAAGAATTGCCGGCGCCACCGATTCGGCAATCCGGATTGCCCGACGCACGTTTTCTTCCGACGTTCCCACATAGCTCGAAAACACGCGCCCCATGTCGAGCCGCAGCAGCGGAAGGCGCCAGAGCGAGGCCACCGCCTTGGCGCAAAGCGATTTGCCGCAACCCTGCACCCCCAGAAACAGCACGCCCTTGGGCACGGGCAAGCCGAACTGGCGCGCCTCGCGGCTGAACGCAAGGCGGCGTTTGGCCAGCCATGCTTTCAGCCGGCGCAATCCGCCGACCCCTTCGATCTGCTCGGTGCTGTCCACGTATTCGAGCAGACCGGATTTTCGGATGATCTGTTTTTTTTCGGAATAGATCAGCGGCGCTTCGGTTTCGGTCAGTCGCTGCGTGAGCACGAGCGTTTTTGCGAAAACATTTTCGGCTTCCTGAAGCGTCAGGCCGATGGCCGCTTCGAGCAGCTTCTCCTCGGCCGCCGGCGAAAGGTCAATATGATACGACGGATTTTGCGCCAGTTCGAGCTTGATCTGCTGAAGCAGGGCCGAGAGGTCCTCGCGCGTCGGCAGCGGGAAGTCTATCAGTGTCAGTTCCTTTTCCAGTTCCGGCGGCACTTCCACCACGGGCGAAACGATGACCACGGAGGAGTAGGAATTGCGCAATGCATGGACGACGTCGCGCAGGCCGCGAATGATCTGCGTCTGCTTCATATAGGCGTGAAAGTCCTTGAACGCGAAAATCGAAGGTTCGTTGAATTCCAGAACCTCGCGCAGCGCCAGAATCGGGTCCTTCGTTCCCTTGCGGCCTTCGGGCTTTCGGTCCACGGCGGCGCGAAAGCGCGTAATGCCGTGGGTGACCGACCATTCATAGACGCGTTTGCCGAGCCGGCCGGCGATGGCGTCGAGCTCGGCCAACACGCGCGACTCCTCCCAGCTGACCACATACAGGAGTGCATAGCGTGCCTTGATGAGCACTTCGATTTCCTCGCGCGGATTGACGATCCAGCGCGACTTCGACGGGGGCGCAGTTTGCACGGCGGTTGCGGGCATTGCTCCTTTTCCTCCCTTCCAGCCGGTATATGCTCCAAAACGCGCTGCAATGTCGAGCACGGAATTTGAACCGCAGGCCTCGCGCTTCGATGGAGAATCGAAAACTATGCGGCATCGTGACCTTTTATGACCTCGTCTCACGCAAAGTCGCCAAGCCGCAAAGTGTTTTTTCTCGTTCCGTTAGGCGCGCGCGGGTCATAACTCCCTGCTCACAAACGGGCGACCTTCTGGCAGAATGGCAAATGCCTTCCTGCGCTTGCTTGCCGCCTTTGCGTGAGACTCTGCTCGAAAGACCCGGGTGCAGTAACGGGCTAAGAGTCTATCCGAAAACCGTTCGATCGTGGCTTGCGCGTGCCGCATAAGCATCTTGGCCGGGACGGCCAAGCCACGTTTTCAGATAGGCTCCAAACACTATTCGTGTCTTGTTACGTGTTCCAAACC
>JAOAGV010000020.1 GCA_026415575.1 Candidatus Sumerlaeia bacterium | reverse complement strand
ATCGTGCGCTCCGGATGCGTTTTGTCGGCACGGCGAGGCCGCCGGCACCGTCTCCTCGTCTATTCTTGCCTTTCACGCAAACGACCCGGGCCTCCATGTCTTTCGCCACTGTCAGGGCCGCCCCTGCGAGAACGCGTTTGAGATTGCCCGTTGGCCCGACCGCTTCTTTGAGACCTCCTTCTGAAAAATTCCACGCTCTGGGCAGGTTGTTTTTGCTTGTCATCGAAAGCGGGCCGATGCACCTTTTCATCAAACCACCGGCAGGGACAAGCCCGCCGCAGAGTGCATGCTTTTCATTCTCCGCAAGGAGCCGGAGCCATGACCGAACCGGCGCAAATGCCGACGGTGATTTTGGAGCGTCGCGGCCATCCGCGGGTCAGCGTCCGAATCCCTGTTCGCATCTTCGTGCTCGTCGAAGAAATCACATTCAGCCCTTTTCAGTATGACGGATACATGATTAATATCAGCCGTTCGGGTGCACTGGCGATCATTCAGGATGTTTCGCGCGAGGAATATGCGCGCATGATTCAGAAGCGGCGGTATGTGCGCGTGTCGTGCCGGTTTCCCGGCACCGACCAGCCGGTCATGCTGTTTGGCAAATTGATTTGGTATGATTTTCAGGAAGAACCTACCGGCTCGGTTTTCCGTCTGGCATTGACTTTTGAGCCCATGAAGGACGAAGTCTATGAGGCCTTGGACCGGTATTTAGAGCTGCAGAAAAAGGAATCCGGCGTAAGGTTGCCGCCAACCGCCGGGATGGATCGCGCTTGATCTCTCCTCTCTCCGTTTACATTCACATCCCGTTCTGCCTGTCAAAATGTCCGTATTGCGATTTTTTTTCGGTGCAACGGGATGCTTCCGGTGTTAACCCGTCCGAGTATTTCCGTTGGCTCGAGCTGGAGGTTGAACTGTTATGCCGCCGGATCAAAGGGCTCGAAGGACGCACCATTGCGAGTCTATATTTTGGCGGCGGGACGCCCAGCCTCTTTGCGCCCGCGATGTATGGCGGGCTGATTGCGCGACTGACGGCTGCTTTTGTCTTTGCTCCAAACCTTGAGGGCACACTGGAGATTAATCCGGGAACTTTGGGTGGAAACGAAAGTAACGGAAAACACTCTTGTCCATCTTCTTCCACCGATCCGCCGGTTGTTGCCCTACCCGACTCCAACCGGTTGGAATCGTTCCTGAAGATGGGTATCAACCGCCTCAGCGTGGGCGTTCAGTCGTTTTCCGACCGAACCCTCGAACGTTTGGGGCGCGCTCACCGAACCGCCGAAACGCTGGTTTTGTTGGAATGGATTCGCGCGCGTGCTGCAAAAGCCGCCGGAAACCTGACGTGGTGTATGGATTTGATTTTTGGCGCACCCGGACAGTCCCTTGCCGACTGGCAGGGCGACCTTCAGCGTGCCCTCGCGTGGCAACCCCATCATCTCTCCGTTTATGGCCTGACGGTCCACAAAGGTACTCCGTTTGCTCATTTGCAGCGCGAAGGTCGCTTGGATTTGCCGGACGAGGAGACGCAGCGCGCAATGTTTTTGGAAGCGCGGCACACATTGACGGCGGCCGGCTATGAACACTATGAAATTTCCAATTACGCGCGGCCCGGTTTTCGGAGCCGGCACAATGAGTGCTATTGGACGGGCGGCGAGTATCTGGGGCTGGGTCCCTCGGCGCATTCGTTTGTCGCCGGCGTGCGCTGGGCCAATCCGCCCAATCTGCTTCGCTACGGCGAAACGCTTGAGGCGGGCCGGTTGCCGCGCCGGTTTGACCGGGCGCCCAAAGGCCGCGCGCGGCTGGGCGAACAGGTAATGCTGGGCCTTCGGCGACTCGAAGGCATTGACCTCGAAGCCTTTCGCGCGCGCATCGGCTGCGATCTGACACAGGCTTATGGCCGGGAAATTGCACGGCTGGCAGAGGCCGGCTTTTTGGAACTGGCCCACGGACGCCTCCGCCTCACGGAAGAAGGCTTGCTGGTAGCCGATGCAGTGATGACAGAGTTTTTTTGAAATGAAAATGGACCACATGGACAGGATGAACCGCGCGGGCGTCATGGATAAGAAGAACGTATTGCCCGGCGACTCAGTGGTATTTATCTTGTTCGTGCCCTCTATGCAGTCCTTTCTGTACATGTCATCCACNCATTCCCCGTTTCATCTTTTCTTCAGGAGGCTCCAATGACTAACGAACCCCTCAATCCCCCCGAACGGCGCTCCGTCATAGACATTCGCGCGCGCAATCTGCCCGAAGCATGGGAGCGAAGCGTCGTGGCCTGCTGGCAGGACGGCGATGCATTTCGCACCGAATATGACAAGCCCGGCGACCCGCCCAGCCGCGATGCCGTCATGCGGATCGTGGTCGAGCAGCCGATGTCCGAACCGCGCATTCACCGCGCGATTCCCTGTGGACTGGCCGATCTCGAAATCTACCGCCAAGAGGTTCTGTTCGGCGTTCATGACAATTGGATTTGTCCGCAGGAAGGCCGCTGGGAGTACACCTATCACGAGCGGCTGTTTGCCTATCGCGTGCCGGGTGTCGGAACGTTTGATCAGATCGAGAAGGTGGTCGAAAAGCTGGCCGAAGCGCCGCATACACGCCGCGCGCAGGCGGTCACCTGGCAGGTCTGGCAGGATATCGGCATCAGCGATCCGGCGTGTCTTCAGCGACTATGGTTTCGGGTGTTCGACAACCGCCAGCTCGACATGCACGCCTCGATGCGCAGCAACGACGCCTTCAAGGCGGCCTTCATGAATATGTATGCCTTCACGGACTTGCAGCGTTGGGTTGCCGAGCGGCTGTCCGAGCGCATGGGCCGCGAGATCGCTGTCGGGCGCTACATCCACGAGGCCGATTCCTATCACATCTACGGATCATATTTCGGAGAGTTCGAGCGGTTTCTAAAACTCATTGCCTCGAAGTCATTCGAGGAGCGAACCCTGTCGTCCGCCGATGTGAAGGACATGCTCGACGACGGCCGCATCATCCTGTTCAACGGCACGCAAAGCGATATCCCGCTGCCCGAAGAGCACCTGCGGCGGCTCTGGGACGAAATCCCCGAATCGCGCCGCGGCGAACTGGACCCGAAACAAACTGCAAGAATTCAACGGTTGACTGGATAGTCTATCGTCTCTGTCGAAGCCAATACTGGCGAAAGGATTCGAGACGGGGAAGCGATTCGAGGTCTTTGCGGCGGTGCGAGGCCTTCTTGCTGGCGATGATGTCGTCTATGTGACAAACCGGAAAGCCTTCCACTTCGACACGGCGCTGCCATGCATCGTCGAAGCGTTCGATGCCGTCGGGTGCAAACACCAGATCGAGGTCAAAAGGGCCGTTCTTAAGTTGGACGAAATCCTTGCCGCGCAGGATTTCTTCCGTCTGCCCGGCGGTCAGGGCAAATCCCAGATCGAGCAGGGCAGCCACAAGCGCGCGACAATTTTCCGGGGTCTTTTCGACAAACAAATCCGCGTCCTGCGTGGTGTCCGGAAATCCAAGCAGAATCGCGCCCGACTTGCCAATGAACAAGTAGCGGCAACCGTGGCGCAACAGTGTGTCGCGGATTTCCTGTGCCTGACGATAGTCAAACGCGGCCATAGCCCAACCAATCGGGAAGATTCTCCTCGCACCAGCGGCGGTAGTCTTCCATAGTGTCGAAGGCGCGAAACGGCGCGTCGTCCAGCACCGGTTTGTAGGTTTTGATGAAAGCGTATTTCATCCGCTGTTCGAGCGGACGGCGCGCCGCCGCTTCGAACTCTTCGAGCCAATCGGGTGGGATGGCCATCGAACCGTCCGGCCCTTGAGCCTGCTGATTTGCCTTGGACTCGTTCATTGCAGCGAGGTTTGTTGGACGCAAAAAATGCGGAGCCCGCCCGCGTACGCTTATTTCTGCACGCTTCCCAAAAGCAGTTTCATTCCGGCGCGCGCCTGACGATACAGCTCCGACATCGAGCGGATTTTGCTCAGGCGCTGTAGCATGTAGCTGGGGCGAGAATAGAACGACTTAAACGCCCAGTCGAGCAGGTGCAAAATCTCGTCGCGCGTCAGCACGTCCTCCCACAGTTTGACCTTGACGCCCGGGCGCGGATTCCGCGCAAACTCCCGCCAGTAGTCCTCGCGAATCACCCCCTGCGCCAGAGCCATTTCATACAGTTCCGTTCCCGGACATGGATGGGTCGGCGAAAACTCGACGAAGTCGGGCCGGATGGCTTTGGCAAACTCGACCGTCCGTTCGATTTGCTCGCGCGTCTCGGTCGGATTGCCGATCATAAAATAGGCAAAGGTGGTCATGCCCCGCTGACGCGCAAGGGCAAACACGCGGGCAACGTCCTCGAGCCGGATGCCCTTGTTGAGAATCTTCAAGATTTCGGGCGTGCCCGACTCGACGCCGATGCGCAGCCGCACGCAACCGGCCTCGACCAGACGGTCGAGCACTTCCTCGTCGAGTGTATTGACGCGGGCGCGAATATCCCACTTCACCGGCAAGCGGCGGGCGATCACCAAATCGCAGATGTCCAGAACACGCTTGCGCTGGATCGTGAACGTGTCGTCGTAGAACATGATCTCGCGGAATCCCATGCGCGCGCATTCTTCCATTTCGGCGACCACCGACTGCGGACTGCGCGGACGGAAACCCCCGCCCATGTGCTGGTGGTTGCAGAACGTGCACTTGTAGGGACATCCGCGGCTGCTCATCATCGTCGCCAGCCTTGCCTCACGCGTTACGTAAGAGCGGTAGCGCTCGAAGGGAACCAGATGGCGCGCGGGAAATGGCAGGCTGTCAAGGTCGCTGATGAACGGCGCAACGGGGTTCTTCCGCACGCGGCCGTTGTCCCGCCAGACCAGGTTGGGAACGGCGGACAGGTCCGTGCTGTCGGCGGCCAGTGCCTCGAGCAACTGCGGAAACACCAGATCGCCTTCGCCGAGGATGAGAAAATCAACCTCGGGGAAGGTCATGGTTTCGTCGGGATAGAGCGCCGTGTGCGGGCCGCCGAGGACAATGCGCGAGGCCGGCGAGGCGCGTTTGACCGCGCGGGCCGCCAGCAGCACGTCCACCAGAGAGAATGTGGTGGTTGTAATGCCGACCACATCGGGCCGGCTTTGCGCAATCCGCTCGGCCGTCTGTTCGGGCGAGAGGCCTTCGAGGTTGGCATCAAGGACTTCCACGGTGTGTGAACGACGCTCGGCACCGGCGGCCAGATAAAGCAAACCCAGCGGCGGGGCCACGTTGGCCAGTTCGGGAATGGCCTCGGGGCCGGGCACTTCAACCAGGTTCTCGAACAGAGGATTGATCAGCAAAACTTTCATGACCGCGCCCGTTTCCGCGGATTCAACGCTCCAAAAATAGATTATGGTACATGGCCTTCCTTCCCGCAACCGGAAACTCGCACGTCTGCCTTCATCGGCGCGATATTTTCGTTTTTGCCACTTGATGCTGCCTCCGCCGTGTGATAGCGAATTGGCGCTTTCTTGGAGAAGGCAACTCCATTCATCTCGTGATACTTCGGTATGTGGCGCGTGAAATGCGCCCATGATTCGCCCGGACCGTTCGGCCCGGACGGCAGGAGAGTGCGACTATGGCAGTAATCAAAGGCTACCACTTCCCCGATGACCTCTACTATCACCCGGATCATGCGTGGGTGCGGATCGATGCCGACGGAACGGCCACCATCGGCATGAACGACTTCTTCCGCAAGGAAGCCGGCGACATTGTCTATGCCGATCTGCCTTTCGAGGACGACGAGATTACGGCGGGCGAGGTCTGCGGCAAACTCCAGTCGTCCAAGTGGATCGGCAAGATGATCGCTCCGCTGAGCGGACGGGTTGTGGCCGTCAACGAACGGCTTGAAAGCGACAGCGGTCTGATCAACCAATCCCCCTACGATGAGGGTTGGATTGCGCGCGTGCAGCCATCGAACTGGGAGAGCGACAAAGACTATCTCATGAACGGAGTGCAGGCGCTCACCCCGTGGCTCGAAAAAGAAATCGCCCGCGCCGAGGCGGAAAAGAAGAAGTAGCCGCCCTGCGCCCTCTGGCGCGCTCCATCCCGAACGCAAAGTCCATCGCGCAAGTCCGGCATTCCCATGCCCTTCCATTCCTCAACCCCGTGGCGGCTGCTTGATACCGGCGTGCGGCGGGCGGCCGAAAACATGGCGCTCGATCAGGCCTTGCTGACCGCCCGCGCCCGAGACCTTTCGCCCAACACCGTCCGCTTCCTTCAGTTCGCGCCGCCGGCCGCACTGGTCGGCTATCATCAGGATGTGGCCCAAGAAATCCGCATCGAGTATTGCCGGCAGGCCGGCATCGAGATTCAACGCCGGCTAACCGGCGGCGGGGCCATCTTGTTCGATGAAAGCCAGCTGGGCTGGGAACTCATTGCAGCTTCGGGCGATGTCGGCGGCACACCGTTTTCTTTGGCGCTTCATCGTCGAATCTGCGAAGCGGTTGTTGCAGCGTTGCGCGAGTTGGGCGTGGACGCCGCGTTTCGCCCGCGCAACGACATCGAGGTCGGCGGGCGAAAGATTTCCGGCACCGGCGGCGTCGAAGAAGACGGCGCGTTTCTTTTTCAAGGCACGCTTCTGCTCGACTTCGACGTGGCCGCAATGATTCGCGCCCTGCGAATCCCCGTCGAGAAACTCAAGCAGGCCTCGCTCGATTCGGCCGCCCAGCGGGTCACGTGGCTGGCGCGCGAATTGGGAACGTTGCCGCCTCTGCCGGAGATCAAGCAGGCTATCGTGCGCGGATTCGAGCGGACGTTTGGCATTCGATTGAAGCCGGGCGATCTGACTGCGGACGAGCGCGCCCTCTTTGAAGAACTTTTGCCAAAGTTCGACAGCGCGGAATGGGTCGAGCGGCCGACACGCCAGCGGTCGCAGATCGGGATGTTTCGCGGACTTCATCGCACGGCCGAGGCGGTGCTGCGCGCCGCGGTGCAAGTGGATATCGCGCGGGGACGGCTGCGTTCGGTCGTTCTAACGGGCGATTTTTTCATCACGCCGCAACGCGCCGTGCTCGATATCGAGGCGCGTCTCAAAGACCACCGGCTTGACCCCACGGCCATTCGGCAATCCATCGCGGCAGCATGGGAAGAGAGCTGCGTTCGAGCAGCCGGATTCGGTCCGGACGACATCGCGGCAGTGATCGAGGCGGCGCTCGACAAGCGCCAGTGGCTGGATTTCGGCTTTTCGCCCGAGCAGGCCAATCGCGTGTTTTGCGCCAACGGTTCGCCCCGCGACATCCTTGCCCGCCCCCTCTCGCTTTTGTTGCTGCCCTATTGCGCCAAGAAGCCGGACTGCGAATACCGGCATGAGGCGGGGTGCGAGCCGTGCGGTGGCTGCACGGTCGGCGAGGCGTTCGAGATGGCGGAGCGGTTCGGGCTTCGGCCCGTCACCATCACAAGTTTTGAGCATTTGATGGATACGTTGGCCGCAGCGCGTGCCGGCGGGGTGAGCGCTTATGCCGGCTGCTGCTGCGAAGCGTTTTTCCAGAAGCACTACCGGGACTTTTCCGCGGCACAACTGCCGGGCGTCCTTCTGGATATTTGCGAGACCACGTGCTACGACCTCGACCGCGCGGGCGAGGCCTATCACGGCCGGTTCGAGCAGCAAACCCGACTGGACCTGCCGTTGCTGGAAAAAACTCTTTCCGCCTTTGCTGTCTGCGCAGGCAGGGAACACCGTTGAACTTGCCCTGCGCAGCACCTTGTCCTACTGAATCGCCGCGTGGTAGCTCTGGAGCGACTTTGCAGAGGCGGCACGCTCGCGCCTCGCTTCGATTCCTTTGGCCGCTGCCAGCGCCGCCGCCAATGTCGTGATATACGGAATCTTGAACTTAATCGCCGCCTTGCGGATATAGGAATCGTCTTCCTTGCCCATCTTGCCGCTCGGCGTATTGATCACGAGATCAATTTCTTTGTTCTTGATCGCGTCCACAATATTGGGGCGCCCCTCATGCATTTTGAGAATGCGTTCACTGGGAATCCCATTGTCGGTCAGGAACTTATATGTTCCCTGCGTGGACTTGATCTTGAAGCCGAGGCTGGCAAACCGGCGCGCGACCTCGATCACACTAGGACGGTCACGCTCGTTCACCGTAATCAGCACGGTGCCTTCCATCGGCAACGTTTGCTTGGCCGCCTCCTGCGCCTTGTAGAATGCCAGACCAAAGGAGTCGGCCAAACCGAGCACTTCGCCCGTCGAACGCATCTCCGGCCCCAACACCGGGTCCACTTCCGGGAACATATTGAACGGGAAGACGGACTCTTTGACGCCGAAGTGGGGGATGTGGCGCGGCTTCAATCCCAGTTCGGCGATCTTCGCGCCCAGCATGACCTGCGTGGCGATGCGTGCCATCTGAATGTTGCAGACCTTTGATACAATCGGGACGGTGCGCGAGGCCCGCGGATTGGCCTCCAACACATACACGACATCGTTGCAGATGGCATACTGGATGTTCATCAGGCCGACGACATTCAGTTCGACGGCGATTTTGCGGGTATATTCGCAAATCGTGTCAATGTGCTTTTGCGGAATGCTGATCGGCGGAATGACGCACGCCGAATCGCCCGAATGGATGCCGGCCAGTTCGATGTGCTCCATGACCGCCGGCACGAGCGCGTCGGTGCCGTCGGCGATGGCATCGGCCTCGGTTTCGATGGCGTTTTCGAGGAACTTGTCAATAAGGATGGGCCGCTCGGGCGTTACGTCCACGGCCGCCGCCACGTAGGTCCGCAGCATCTCCTCATCATAGACGACCTCCATGCCGCGTCCGCCGAGCACGTAGGACGGCCGCACAATCAGCGGATAGCCGATACGGGCGGCCACTTGCAGTGCCTCGTCGAGGGTGGCCGCCATGCCGGCCTCGGGCATCGGGATTCTCATCTTCGCCATCATCTGGCGGAAACGGTCGCGGTCTTCGGCCAAGTCAATGGATTCGGGCGAGGTGCCGAGGATTTTGACACCCGCACGATGCAAGTCGGCGGCGATGTTCAGAGGGGTCTGGCCGCCAAACTGGCAGATCACCCCTTCGGGTTTCTCCTTTTTGTAGATGCTCAAAACATCCTCGACGGTCAGCGGCTCGAAGTACAGCTTGTCCGACGTGTCATAGTCCGTCGAAACCGTTTCCGGGTTGCAATTGACCATGATGGACTCGTAGCCCAGATCGCGCAGGGCGAAAGCGGCATGGACGCAGCAGTAGTCAAACTCGATGCCTTGGCCGATGCGATTGGGCCCGCCGCCGAGCACCATGATTTTCCTGCGGTTACTGGTCGTGACCTTGTCGGGGGCGTTGTAGGTCGAGTAGTAGTAGGCGGCATTTTCGACGCCGCTGACGGGGACCGCATCGTAGGTTTCGACCACACCGAGGTTTTCACGCTGGCCGCGGATTCTCTCCTCGGGCAGACCCGTCAGTTTGGCCAGATACTTGTCAGCGAAGCCGTCCTTTTTGGCCCGTGTGAGAAGAGCGTCGGGTAGTTCCTTGCCCTTGTATTTGAGAATTTCTTCTTCGAGTTCGACCAGTTCCTTCATCTGCTGAATGAACCACGGCTTGATGAACGTTTTCTTATACAGCGCATCCACCGTGGCGCCCTTGCGAAGCGCCTCATACATGATGAACTGGCGTTCGGACGACGGCTCGCGCAGCAGGTTCATCAGTTCGTCGAGCGAGCGCTTGTTGAAATCTTTGGCAAATCCCAAACCATGGCGGCCGATTTCGAGCGAGCGGATGGCCTTCTGGAATGCCTCCTTGTAGTTCTTGCCAATGCTCATGACCTCGCCGACGGCGCGCATCTGGGTGCCGAGACGGTCTTCGGCGCCGCGGAACTTCTCGAAGGCCCAGCGGGCGAATTTCACCACCACATAGTCGCCCCACGGGGTGTATTTGTCGAGTGTGCCCTCGCGCCAGTAGGGAATTTCGTCGAGGGTCATCCCGCCGGCCAGCATGGCGGAAATCAGCGCGATGGGAAAACCCGTGGCCTTCGAGGCCAAGGCCGACGAGCGCGACGTGCGGGGGTTGATCTCGATGACCACGACGCGGCCGGTTTCCGGGTTGTGCGCAAACTGAATGTTGGTGCCGCCAATGACCCGGATTGCCTCCACGATATCGTAAGACCATTTTTGCAACCGTTTCTGCAGTTCCGGCGCGATGGTCAGCATCGGCGCGACACAATAGGAATCGCCTGTATGGACGCCCATCGCATCCACGTTCTCGATAAAGCAGACGGTAATCATCTGGTTTTTGGCGTCGCGCACCACCTCGAGCTCCAGTTCCTCCCAGCCCAGCACGGATTCCTCGATCAACACTTGGCCAACCAGACTGGCCGAAATGCCGCGGTCGGCCACTACGCGCAGTTCCTCCACGTTGTAGCACAGTCCCCCGCCCGTGCCCCCCAGCGTATAGGCAGGACGCACAACGACAGGATAGCCCAGTTCTGAGGCGATCATCTCGGCGGCCTCGACGCTGAAGGCCGGTGCGCTGCGGGGCATGTCAATCCCCAGCTTGTTCATGGTCTCTTTGAAGGCGATGCGATCTTCGCCGCGCTCGATGGCATCCACCTCGACGCCGATGACCTTGACGTTGTATTTTTCGAGCACGCCGCTGCGGGCCAGTTCCGTCGTTAGATTCAGGCCCGTCTGGCCGCCGAGGTTGGGCAGAATGGCGTCCGGACGTTCGTTCTCAATAATCTGGATCATGCTTTGGAGATTCAGCGGCTCGATATACGTCACGTCGGCCATGCCCGGATCGGTCATGATGGTGGCGGGATTGGAATTAACGAGAACGATCTGATAGCCCAGTTTGCGAAGCGCTTTGCAGGCCTGCGTGCCCGAATAGTCGAACTCGCACGCCTGACCGATGACTATGGGTCCGGAGCCGATGATCATCACTTTTTTGATGTCGCTGAGTCGTGGCATGAGAAATCCCCTTCTGCCCGCTTCCGAGACAGGCGGTATGATGAAATAAACTGAAAATGGCGCAACTAACCCCCCCGCGCTGAACGGGTTGATTATCCGTGCAGGCCTGACGTGTCAAGAGTCGGTTGAGCCCGACGGAAGGGGCAGGTGCATCTCCCGAAATGGGGCGAAGGTTCCCGCGAGCGCAAGCAAGACCACCGCGTGATGCGGAAAGATCCCCCAAAACCTTTGGTGTGCAGCAGCCATGCTGCCGCTTTTCTGAAAGCGTCCGTCGTCAGACAAAGCGTTGGCACTGCGGAGAGAAGCTACGCTTGACGGGGTTGAGTTTGTCACCAAAAGAAAGCGGCAGCATGGCTGCCATGGTCCAAAGCGTCCGTCGAATCGAACGACCCTCTTTCGATTTCGAGAGGAGCACCCGGGTTTGGCGGGTTGGTGCTTTTTCCCTTGATTCGGCGCGCCCCGCCATTGCAATTTTCGACAGCACTACAGGCTTCGCAGCCCCGCAAGAGGTCATTCCTGGGTTATGCTGGCGCTTGGGTCGCATCGGCTTTTGGTGGTCATCCCCGCGTTCAACGAGGAACGCCGGATCGGCGCTGTGGTCCGTGGAATACGCGATGCACTGGGCATGGACGGCGACATTGTGGTCGTGAACGACGGCTCGCGCGACGCCACCTCAGCGCGGGCGCGCGAGGCGGGGGCAACGGTCATCGAGTTGCCGTTCAATCTTGGCTATGGCTCGGCACTGCGCGCCGGTTATTTCTATGCGCTGAAAAAAGGATACGACATTGTCCTGCAGATGGACGGTGACGGCCAGCATGACCCTTCGGCCATTCCCGCTTTGGTGCAGCCGATTCTCGGAGGCCGTGCCCATGTGGTGATCGGCTCGCGGTTTCTCGGTGCGGCGTCCTATGCGGTGCCGCTGGCGCGCCGAATTGGCCAGCGCCTGTTTTCGAGGATCCTGCACGCTCTGACAGGAAAAGAGATTACCGACCCAACTTCGGGCTATCAGGCCATCCATCGCGATGTATTTTCGCTCTACGTGTCCGATGAGTTTCCGTCCGATTATCCGGATGCCGACGTGCTTTTGCTGTTGTATTATCGGGGATTTAGCTTCTGCGAGGTGCCGGCAACATTTCACAGCGGCGAAAAGGGCAAAACCATGCACGCCGGCTGGAAACCCGTTTATTATGTCATGAAAATGCTGCTCTCGATGCTTATGGTGGCTTGGCGCCACCGCAGATACGCAAGACGAAAGACAGGATGTGAGTTGTGAGTTGTGGGAAATCAGAAGTGGGAAGTGAGGTGGCCAGCCCCCTTATGCCGTCCACTTTGTCCATCCCGCACCGCTCCCCTCTCCACGCAACTATAGGAGGACTCCAATGGGCCAAGACATAATCGTTTTTGCCGCCCCCACGCCGTATCAGCGGATGCTGGGTGTCGTAGTAGGGCTGGCGCTGATTGTGCTGACGCTGCGCATGATCCGGCGGTTCCACTTGAAAGAAGAACACGCACTGCCATGGTTGATCGGCGGGGGCCTTTTGATTTTGTTTTCGGTTTTTACCGGGTTGCTAAAAGTTTTTACCTATGCGCTCGGAGCGGGTGCGCCTTCCACGGCGATATTTGTCGGTTGTCTTTTCTTCCTGCTGGTGCAAAGCCTCATTTTTTCAAGCGTTCTCTCACAGCAAAAACGGCAGATTCAAAATCTCGCCATTGCTTTGGCATTGCAACAGGCGGAGTTACGGGCAGCGCAGGAAAAGGAGACCCATGTTCCCCCTGCGAACACGGGCGCTCCGCCGCAGAGTGAGGCGTAGTGAAAGACAGCAAAGCTGCTTTTTCCCCTCGCGTCAGGTATCGCCCTGATAAGAGGCAATCGTGAATTTTCATTAACCAACGAACCGCATCGTGAGGCAAACGGAATCTATGACGGAATCGCGGGCCCTTCGCAGCACACGCCGAATCCTACTCGGCCTCATTCTGTTTGCAGCCTTCCTTGTGCGGTACCATCTCATCGTGCAGAAAGGTTTCTGGGCCGATGAGATGTTCGATGCCTATTTTATTCACGAATCATGGAAAACCACTATCGAGCGCGCCTACGACTGGATCAGCCCTCTGCACATGTGGCTGGTCAAACTGGCTTGGATGCTTCAGCCCAGCGAGATCAGCATGAGGCTGCCGGATTTGGCTTTCGGCCTGCTGTCCATTTACCTGTTCTACCGGTTTGTGAGCCGATTTCTGCGCAACAAATGGCTCGGTCTTTTGGGCGCGTTGGTCATGGCGCTCAGTGTATTTACCATCCACTATTCCATCGAGCTGCGGCCGTTTGGTTCTGCCATTGCATTTGCCCTTCTGATCGCCCTGTCGTTCGAGCGCGCAATCTCCAAACGCAGGCCGGTGCACTTGATTTGGTTTCTGCTATTTGCGGTGGTAGGGCTTTACAATATGCTGTCGGCGGCCTTCGTGCTGGCCGGCTGTGGCGTGTGGCTTTTGGTCGAACTATGGCGGCGCTATCGGGCAGGAAGCCTCTCCCGCGCCGACCGTATCGTCGGATTTTCCGGTTTGGGCGCGATGGCCGTCCTCGCCGTGGTTATCTTGACAATGAATTTGCGTCAGGCGGTCACCAGCATCGGCGACCCGCCGCCGGAGAATCTCCTCCTGTCTTTGCTGGGCACGTGGCAGTTTTGGCTGGGCGGATTAAACGACCGTTTCGAGCCGCAGAGGATTCTCTGGCCGATGTATGTGGCCACACCGCTGTTTCTGGTGGGGCTGCTGTATATGTGGCGGCTTCGCACCTGGCCAATGATTCTTGTGACGCTCTTGACCACTGTGTATATTGTCATTTCTTTCATGAGCGGCATCCATTATTATTCGTCGCGGTTTTACGGCGCACAGTATCCGTTCGTCCTTCTGCTCGTGCTTCACGGCGGCCAGGTGCTCTACAGACAGGCGGTTCAGGCACTTGGCCGGCTGCGTTGGGCGGCGCGCCTGACGCCCGAGCGTCTTGCCGCTCCGGTCTTTGTGGCGGCCGGTGTCGTCGTAGTCTGTGCCTATATGCCCAGTCTGCACCAGTTTCTGATTGTCGGCAAGGAAGTGGCCCGTTCGTTTCGCGAAGATTCGCAGTTCCTCGACATGAATGCCGCCTTCAACGAGCCGATCTATTTCAGCGCCGGTGTCAACTATCCTGATTATTATTTCCGCATCTACTTCCATCATCACAAACCGGTCGGCCTGCCGCGACCGTTCCGCGAGGCCGCCTCCCGTGTTCCGTTCTGGGTTTATTCGTTCGAGGAGAACCTGTTCGAGCGATCACCGGAGCTGTCCGACCTGCCCTACCACAAAGTGCGGCTCAGATTCTTCCACACGCCCGGACATCTGGCCCACGCTTACTACTTTTACGAGGGCCAACTGGATGAAATAGATTGGCTGCTTTCGCTGAAGCCTGTCTCCGCCCGCGGCGATATTATGCTCCGTCTTCTGGATGCCGGACGGTTCGACGACTTTGTACGCTACCTCGACAACGTGGAACTGGTCACCAACTGGGACCTGAGCGAAATGCTATTGAAGGTGACGCAGGCTTATTTGCGAGCAGTTGACGAGAAGCAACCGACGGACCAGTATGTTACCCTTGTCCGTTCCCTTGTGGCTCAAATTGACGCCCGACAGCCGTTTGGCGACCCGTCGTGGGACGTCGGCGACGTCTATGTTCCCGCCCGCTGCGTCGGGGCCTTGATAGACATCAACCAGCCGCAGGAGGCGCTGCGATTCGGCAAACGCTATCTGAACTACTATTGGCAGAACTCGAACATGCTGTGGGCAATGGCACGCGCCGAAACCCGTACCGGCAACCCCCGCAAGGCGCTGGACTACTATTGGGAAACCGTCCGTCGCGGCCATGTCTCGCCCAATGACATTTGGCTGTTCCAAGACATCAACGAGGCGCTGCAAGCCAATCCCGACATTGCGCGCAATTACCGCCCCATGGTGGACGCCATCCTGCGGCTGCGGCTCAATCACTATCGCAAAATCGCCGACGCCGGTAACATGGACGACAACGTCGCAGATACTGTGCTCCAACTCCTGACGGGCCAACCGGCCTTCCAAAGCGAGTATCGCAACCTCTATGAACGCGCCCTTCGGTACAAGGAAAGCCACCCTACCCCACCGCAACCGCCAACGCTGGAATCGTCGCCGTAGAGTTGGATGTTTTAGACTCATCCGTCTAACCATCCAGCCAATTTGCTAAGACTTTTCTAACTTCTCACCTCTTGCCTCTGACCTCCTTGGTTGTGGCCCAACGCCACGTTACCCAATCTTTGGAGTATGGCAGCCATGCTGCCGCTTTTTTTATTCTCGGTTGTGAAAAGAAACGTCCGTTTTCCCGGAAAAGGCCCCGTTTGGCTGGTTTGGGGCCGTCGGAGAGCAAAGCGGCAGCAGGCTGCCGCACTGCAAAGGTCCGGCGAAATACATACCTTGCTTGGACTCTTCGGTCCTCACATCCAACCAATTTGCGAAGTCTTCTTAACTTCTAAGCTCTTTCCTCCGACATCTTTGGTTGTGGCCGAGGGCCACGTTGGATGGAAGAACGGCATCCGATCGTCTTTTTGTCATTTGCTAAGAAAGTTTTTCTTGGCAAATTCTCTTGAAAGCACACTCCGCTTCTTTTCCACTTCTGCCAAAACCCACCATGAGAAAGGAACGACACCATGAAACCCACACTCAATCGCAGACGGTTCGTAAAAACCGCCGCCGGCGCCGCCGCAACCTTTTGCATTCCCCGCTTCAGCACCGGGGCCGCCGGCCGCGAAAAACTCAACGTGCTCTTTATCGCCGTGGACGACCTTAATGACTGGATCGGCTGCCTCGGCGGTCATCCCGACAGCCGCACGCCCTGTCTCGACGAGCTGGCCTCGCGCGGCCTGCTTTTCGACCGTTCTTACACGGCTTCGCCGCTGTGCAATCCCTCGCGCGCCGCGCTGATGACCGGCCTGCGCCCCGGCCGCACCGGCGTCTATGGCAACCGCTCGCCGTTCCGCATGTCGGAAACCGGCAAGGACGCCGTCACCCTTGCGCAGCACTTCAAGAACAACGGCTATTTTACCACCGGATCGAACAAGATCTTCCACGGCAGCTTTCCCGATCCCGTTTCCTGGCACACATGGCATCCGGCGTTGGAAAAGCAAACCACATCCGACCCGAAACCACACGCGAATTTCGGCGTGCCGGAAACCAACCTTGAATGGTGTCCGCTTAATGTGCCCGATGAAAAGATGGGCGACGTCGAGGCCGTGGACTATTGCATCAGCCAGCTCAAGCAGAAGCAGGACAAGCCGTTCTTCCTCGCCTGCGGCATCCGCAAGCCCCACCTGCCTTGGAATGTGCCGGCCAAGTATTTCAAATTGTATGATCCGAAAAAGGTTGCTCTGCCCAAAGTGAAGGAAGACGACCTCGACGACGTGCCGCCGATTGCCAAACGGTGGGCGGGGGGTGCAGAAAACGAAAAGGTCCAGAAAGCGGGCAAGTGGGGCGAAGCCGTCGCCGCCTATCTCTCTGCCATCGCTTTTGTGGATGCGACGGTCGGCCGGCTGATCAAAGCCCTCGACGCCAGCGACTATGCCAAAAACACCATTATCTGTCTCTGGGGCGACCATGGCTGGCATCTGGCCGAAAAACTTCACTGGCACAAGAGTACGTTGTGGGAGGAGGCCACGCGCGCACCGCTGATCATGGTCGCTCCGGGCGTGACCAAACCCGGCAGCCGCTCGCCGCGCACAGTGGACTTCATGCACATTTACCCGACGCTGGTCGAACTGTGCGGTCTGCCGCCGCGCGAGGGCCTCGACGGCGTCAGTCTGCTTCCGCTTCTCAAAGACCCCAACGCCCAATGGGACCGCCCGGCCATCACAACGTTCATGCGCGGCAATCATTCGGTGCGCACGGAGCGCTGGCGTTATACGCGCTATGTGGACGGCGAGGAGGAACTTTATGATCATAATAATGATGAGATGGAATGGACCAATCTGGCCAAGAACCCGATTTTTGATGGGGTGAAAAAAGAACTGGCCAAATGGATTCCAACAGAGAATCGTGCCGAAGCTCCGACGGTCGCCCTGCCCGGCGACAAGGTGAAAAAAGGCAAAAAACTTAACAAAAAGAACCAGCCGATCGAGGGAGAATAGGCAACAAAATACCCTTGACCGTCTTCGTCCAAGAGCCTTTTGCCCATGCAATGGATTTTTCCGTCCGGAAAATCGGAAAACAAAAAACCCTTTTCCTAAATCCCAAGGAGGAATAGCATGAACACCGAACGCACTGCTCAAATTCATCGTCGCGAGTTCCTGAAAACCGCTGCTGTCGCCTCGGCGGCCGCCGCAACGGTTGCCGTTGTCCGGCCCGGTTATGTCGCTGAAGCGGGCCCGCTTAAAGTCGGCCTAATCGGTTGCGGCGGGCGCGGCACCGGCGCCGTTCGCAACGCCTTGCAGGCCAGCGACCTTACGGGTGTCCCCATGCAGCTGGTGGCCATAGCCGATGCCTTCAAGGACAAAGTGGATTCCGCCCGAAAAGCGTTTGAGGGCATGAAAGGCGTCGCACTCAAGGACGATATGTGTTTCGCCGGCCTCGACGCATATCAAAAACTTTTGGCCACCGACGTCAATTACGTTATTTTGGCCACGCCGCCGGGGTTCCGTCCGATGCACTTCGAGACCGCGGTCAACGCAGGCAAACACATCTTCTGCGAAAAGCCGGTCGGCACCGACGCCATGGGGATCCGCCGGTTTATGGCCGCAGCTAAAAAATCGGAGGAAAAAAGATTATCGGTGGTCGCCGGCACCCAGCGCCGTCATGACGGCTCCTACATCGAAACAATCAAGAAAATCCATGCCGGCGACATCGGCGACATCCTTGCCGGACGCGCCTACTGGTGCGGCGGTCCCGTCATCAAGGCCCGCGAGCGCAAGCCCGAATGGAGCGACCTCGAATGGCAAATGCGCGCATGGTATTCCTTCTGCTGGCTCAGCGGCGACAACATCGTCGAACAGCACATCCACAATCTCGACGTGATTAATTGGGCCCTCGGCGCCCACCCTGTCGCTGCGTTTGCCTCCGGCGGAAGGGCTTGGAAAACCAACGAAGACTATCTCGGCAACATTTGGGACAACTTCTCCGTGGACTATGAATACAAGGTCGGCGGCCGCACCGTCCACGTCCTGAGCATGTCGCGCCACTGGAACAACAGCGCAGGCGGCGTGTTCGAGGAAGTCACCGGCACCAAGGGCGTTAGCAACTGCCACGATCTCGCAAAGGGCCAGACCGAAACCGCCATGGTGCAAGAGCACATGGACTTGATTGACAGTATCACGGGGAAGGGACCGTATCGCAATGAGGGCATACAGGTGGCCGAAAGTTCATTCACGGCGATCCTTGGCCGCGAGGCCGCCTATACCGGCCAGAAACTGACGTGGGAAAGTTTGCTCAATTCCGATCTCGACCTCATGCCCAAGGATCTCAGTTTCGAGGCCAAACTGCCCACGCCGGTCATTCCGGTTCCCGGAAAAGGCGTTGCGGCCAAACCCAAAGAACGAAAGACCAGCCGGAAAAAGACTGCGTGACACCCATCGCATGTCGCGCAACCGCAATTCATCGGGCGAATAGGACGGGCTCGACCGTCAAGGGCAGCGTGTCCGCCGCGTCTTATTCGTCCTCCTTTTATCCGGCTGTCTGCGTTGACTTTCAATTATGCTGCGCGAGCAACTGCACAAACTCGGTTTGCGTGAGGGCGACTGGCTGGGTGTTTTCGGCGATGTCGAGACGGCCGGCTGCAGCGAAACGGCGCTCGACGACCTGATCGCCGAATTAGCCGCCGCCGTCGGCCGCAACGGCTATATTCTGGTGCCCACTTTCACATGCGGCGCGCAGTTCGACCGCAACAAAACGCCGGCCGCCACGGGCCGTTTTGCCGAGCGGTTTCGCCGCTGGCCGGGCGTTGTCCGCAGCAATCACCCCGCCCATTCGGTTGCCGTGCTGGGCCCGGCAGCTCACGAAATCATCCGCGATCACGACGTGTATCTGCCTTTTCGGCCCGAAACGCCGCTCGGGCAGCTTGCAGCAAGGGGCGGGAAGGCTCTGCTTCTGGGCGGCGATCACCGCGCCAATGCGCTGATTCACGTCGGGCGCTTGTCCATCGAACGCGACCGACCGGTCGAATGGATCAACGTTGAGACGGTGTTGGAGTTTGGCGGGAAACGCCGCCGGCGCTATGTGGCTGCGCCGTGCGACTGGTCCTACACTTCCTTCGGAGAGGAACTGGAATCGGCAGGACTTGCGCGGCAAATGGAAAGCGCATGGGGGAAGATGATCTGGATGACCGCGTCTAGAATCGTGGAGTGGGCTGCGGCGATTGAACGCAACAATCCGCGGCGCTTTCTATGCGGCCGCGGCGACTGCCGTTGCTGTGCGGAATTGGAAAAGCGCCTGCCGCCGCAGGCGCTCGCCTAATCCACCACTTCAGCCAGCTTGCGGTACAGCTCCTCGCGGTCGGCCGCCTGCTCGCGCACCTCGGCCAACTGCTTCTGCACGTCCGCCAACTGGGTTCGCAGCGTGCTGAGCGCTTCCTCGCGCTCGGCCATCTGCTGCTGCAATTCCTGAATTTGCATCTGCTGTTCGCGGATGACCTCGTTTTTCTCGGCGATTTTTTCCTGCACAAACTTTACGATTTCCTCGTTGCTGATGCCCATGACCGGGTCCTCCCGCCTGGGTTTTGGCCTGGGCATCGCGCCCATGGCTGGAAAAACAATTTCGCGGGCCGGCAGGCCCGCGGTACGCCTACCGTCCGCACGTCGAGCAACTATGGGCGCTGCAACTGGAGCAGCTGCCGCCGCCCGAGGCCGAGCTGATCGTCTTGGATACGGCGCCCTGAACCCCAAACGCCGACATCTGTTTGCGCACCTTGCGCGACCCGCACTTGGGACAAACGACGCTTTCTTCATCCGCTTTGTTGCGGATTAGCTCGTCAAAGTCATTTTTGCATTTGAGACAACGATACTCAAAAATCGGCATTTTCGCTTATCCACCTTTCTATGGGGAAAGGCTGCCGATAGGGGCAGTGAAAATCAAGTCCAAAAATGCTTGCTCCGCGCTTGAGCCTTCTCTCGAAATCCGGAAAAGGTCATTCAATCATGCTGTGGCATTTGGGTGCTGAAAGGGTGAAAAGGAAATGGTCTGAGGCAGCACTCTTGTCATTATCCACAAATCGGCCGACACTTTGGACTGCGGCAGCCGTGCTGCCGCTTTTTCTTTTTTGGCAAACTCGGCCCCGCCAAGCGTGAGTTATTTCCTCAGCACCGACGCTTTGTCGGACGACGGACGATTTCAGCAAAGCGGCAGTATGGCTGCCCGCACTCCAAAGCCCTTGGCGAGGTGTGGAGGGGAACCCGCGCATAAAATAAACGTTTCACAACACGGAAACTCTTTTATTGATGCAGCCGGCTGAAGGGTCTGTTGACCGACCGCTTTATGGAGTGGCAAGGATGAGATTCGGGATGGCAAAATAAAAAGGGCTTCGTTCATTCTGGCTGCATGGATTACCACCGCTTCGGCAAGGCTGCGACCGGACCGGCACATCAATCTTTGCAATGCTCGAAGCGGTGCATCACCCCAAACTACAATTTCGGCGAGGTCTTGACCGAAGAGACCAGCAGAAGGGTGGTTGCCGATGCCGTGAATTTTCTCAAAACAGACCATTGAGCCTCTTGCAAAAGTCAGACCGGCGATATACGTCTAATGAATCCTTTGGACTATACACGGCCCAAAGGGTAGACTATTTGATATTTGCGCCACCAGCCACAGGTTTTGGTTCGCACGCAAACATAACGTCAAGAAATTTATCCGCTTGTGGCGACACGGCCATGCGCGGGTCTATCGCAACCCTTTCCTTTTCCGGCGAAACCAAACCGCAGGAATTCACTTCGAGGAGGAAACCGATGAGAACAACATGGGAGAACATCGCAGCGGGCGAATGCGGGCGTTGGGCCACCGGCACGACCGCGGTCCGGCGCAGACGGCCGTCCAAATGGGCCTCTCCGATGGCGTTGCTGCTTGCAGGCGCATGGGTGTGGGCGGCCGGCGCTCCGTTTTCGGCTTATGGGGCTGCGTCGAAGCAGAAATCGGCCTCCATTGCTCCCATCAACACCGATTTGTCGGCCTACGAAAAGAAGTTTCCATGGAAGCCGCCGCAGACCCTGATTGACAGCCTGAGCGCCAAACGCACGGACACCAACTACGACGAAGCCAAGGTGCAACCCTACGTGTTGCCCGGCCTGTTTGATTCAGCCGGCGGCAAGATCACCACGCCGGCGCAGTGGGAGCAGCAGCGCCGCGGCGAGTTGATCGAACTGTTCCGCCGCGAAGTCTATGGCGTGGCGCCGCCGAAGCCCGACACGCTGGCGTTCCGCACCGTCGAGGCCGACCCGAAAGCCATGGACGGCAAGGCAACCCTCAAGCGTGTGGCGATCGGCTTCCAGCTAAAGGGCGAGCCGTTCACGTTCCACCTGACGCTGTTTGTGCCCAACGAGCGGCGGGGCCGCGCGCCGGTTTTCCTCCTGCTCAATCATCGCGGGCCGGACAACACCGACCCCACGCGAAAAACCCAATCCGAGTTCTGGCCGGCGGAGTATGTCATCGGGCGCGGTTACGCCGTCGCGGCCATTAATGTCGCCGACGAAGTCGAGCCGGACAATGCCAAGGCCACCACGGGCATCCGTGCTTTCTATCGCCAGCATTACGACAAGCCCGGCGAACTCACATGGGGTGCGTTGTGCGCGTGGGCATGGTCGGGCTCGCGCGCCATGGACTACTTTGAGACCGATCCCGACATTAATCCGTCGCGGGTCGCGGTGATCGGCCACTCGCGCGGCGGCAAGACCAGTTTGTGGGCGGGTGCGCAGGACACCCGCTTCGCGCTGACTTGCGTCAACAATGCCGGCGAAGGCGGACCGGCACTCGCTCGCCGCAACTTCGGCGAAACGCTCGGACAGATTACGCGCTCGTTTCCCCATTGGTTCACACCCACTTACGCCAACTATGCGAAAAAGATAGATGCCCTGCCGGTGGATCAGCATCAATTGGTCGCGCTGGTGGCCCCGCGGGCCTATCACGGCGGCGACGCCTCGGACGACTTGTGGGCCGACCCTCGCGGCTCGTGGCTCTCGCTCGTCGAGGCCTCAAAGGTGTGGGCGCTGTACGGGAAAGCCGCCGCGATGAAAGATGAGATGCCCCTCGTCAACGATCTGTATGTTAACGGCCCGATTGCCTATCACATCCGCGAAGGCGGTCATGGCTTGACTTTGTGGGATTGGAAACTGTATCTGGATCACGCGGATCAATTGTTCAAGGAGGCAGGCAAATGAAATCCGTTACCCGAAAACGTGTTCTTCTTTCACTGGCATTGCTGGTGCCGGCGCTGGCGCAAGGACTGCACGCCGCCGATGCCCTCAAGGCCCGCAAACCCAACCTCATCGTGTTCATGGCCGACGATCTTGGTTATGAAACCATCGGGGCCAACGGAGGTACGTCCTATAAAACGCCGGTGCTCGACCGACTGGCAGCCACCGGCGTCCGCTTCACGCATTGCTACGTCCAGCCGCTGTGCACCCCAACCCGCGTGCAGATGATGACCGGTCTGTATAACATCCGCAACTACATCAACTTTGGCACCATGGACCCGCGCGCCGTCACCTTTGCCAACCATCTCAAAGCCGCCGGCTATGCCACGTGCGTAGTGGGCAAGTGGCAACTGGGCCGCGACGTGAACCTGCCAAAAACATTCGGCTTCGATGAATACTGCTTGTGGCAACACACCCGGCGGCCCCCGCGCTACGCCAATCCGGGCCTCGAAATCAACGGCGTCGAAAAGGACTTTACCAACGGCGAATACGGCCCAGAGTTGATCAACAATTACGCCCTCGATTTTATCACGCGAAAAAAGGATGTCCCGTTCTTCCTTTACTATCCCATGATCCTGACCCACGCACCCTATCAGCCCACGCCCGACAGTCCGGACTGGGACCCCAAGGCACAGGGCGAACAGGTCAACGTCAAGCCCGAGCACTTCGGCGACATGGTGGCCTATATGGACAAAATGATCGGGCGGGTGGTGGAGAAACTCGACACCCTCGGTATTCGCGAGAATACGCTTCTGATCTTTACCGGCGATAACGGGACGGGCCGCGGCACCGTCTCGATGATGGGCAACCGGAAGGTCATCGGCGGCAAAGGCAGCACAACCGCGGCCGGCATGCACGTGCCGCTGATTGCCAGCTGGCCGGGCCATATCGCCGCCGGAAAAGTCTGCGATGATCTGGTGGACAGCACCGACTTTGTGCCGACGCTTCTGGATGCCGCCGGCGTGCAGCCGGTCGGCGGCATGGAGTTCGACGGACGCAGCTTCCTGCCCCAACTGCGCGGCGAAAAGGGCAATCCGCGCCCGTGGGTCTATTCGTGGTATTCGCCTCGGCAGGGTGCCGACATGACTGTCCGCGAGTTCGCGTTCACCCAGCGCTACAAACTCTACCGCACGGGCGAGTTTTTCGATCTGGCCAACGACATCGAGGAAAAGCAGCCGCTGAAAGTAGATACGCTGACGGGTGAGGCGGCCGCGGCGGCCAAGATGCTGCAGGAGGCGCTCGACCAGTTCAAGGATGCCCGGCCGGCGGAATTTGACCGGATGTTCCTCGAAGCAACTCAAGGCAAAGCCGCCGAACCCAAAGCCAAAGAAAAAGCCGCGCGAAAGAAAAAGGCGAAGTGAAAAACGGTGGTCAGAAAATCACCGCCTTTGCCGGATCCTATATTTTCTGCTAAGGGGAGTGACCATTATGAAAAGCAATAGTATCCTCATGTTTGCCTTGGTCCTTGCCATTTTGGGCATGGGCAGTGGCGCTTGGGCGGCGCAGAAGCCGAACATTCTGTTCCTGTTCGCCGATGATATGCGCGCCGATACGATTGCCGCACACGGCAATCCGCACATCCAAACGCCCAATCTCGACCGGCTGGTCTCGGCGGGCTACAGTTTCCGCACCAATTATTGCTTCGGCGGCGACAGCGGCGCCGTGTGCGTTCCCAGCCGCGCCATGCTCATGACCGGCAAGACGTGGTTCCGCATTGACACCAACACGCTCAAGGGTACCGTGCTGATGCCCGAAGTGCTCCAGCAACATGGCTACGTGACGTTTGCCACAGGCAAGTGGCACAACGGCCAGCCCTCATGGCTGCGCGCCTTTCAGAAAGGGAAAAACATTATGTTCGGCGGCATGTCCGACCACACGAAGGTGCCCGTGCGCGATCTGGGCCCCGACGGCCGGCTGACCGAGCAACGAACGGGCGAGAAGTTTTCGAGCGAACTGTTCGCCGACTCCGCCATCGAGTTTCTCAACCAGCACGACGGCAAGAAGCCGTTTTTCTGCTATGTGGCGTTCACCGCGCCGCACGACCCCCGCATGCCTCCGATGGAGTTCCGCCAGATGTATTACCGGAACCTTCCGCCGCTGCCCGCGAATTTCCTGCCGCAGCATCCCTTTGACAACGGCGCCATGCGCGGCGGCCGCGACGAAAATCTCGCCCCTTGGCCGCGCACCGAGGCCGTCATCCGCGACCAACTGGCCGAATACTACGGGTTGATCACCCACATGGACGGCCAGATCGGCCGCATCCTCGATGTGCTGAAGCAGCGCGGATTTGCCGACAACACGATTATCGTATTCGCCGCCGACCAAGGCCTTGCCCTCGGCAGTCACGGCCTGCTGGGCAAACAGAGCGTCTATGAGCACAGTATGCGCTGCCCGTTAATTTTTGCCGGACCGTCCATCCCGCAAGGCAAATCCACGACGGCGTTCACGTATTTGCATGACGTCTTTCCGACGCTGTGCGACGTCCTCGGAATCGCGCCGCCTGCCGATGTCGAGGGCGTCAGCCTGCGTCCGTTGTGGGAGGGGAAAAAAGAGCGTGTCCGCGATTCGATCTTCCTGCCGTATATCAAACTTCAACGCGCCGTCCGCGACGAACGATGGAAGTTGATCTGCTACCCCCGGATCAGCCACATGCAGCTGTTTGACCTGCAAAACGATCCGGATGAAAAGACCAACTTGATAGACCGTCCGGAGTTTGCGCCTCACGTGCAGCGTCTGTTGGCGTTGATGAAAGAATGGCAGGCCAAAGTGGGCGACGACGTGGTGCTTCCGACGGAAAACAAAGCACCGGAAAAGGTGGACCTGACCGGCCAGAAACGCGAGCCGGACCAGTGGCAGCCGGACTGGATACGAAAGAAATACTTTGCCGAATAGCCGGCGGGACGGAAAAGAGCGAAAGGTTGGACAGAATTTACATGATTGAAGGGCAGGGAGCTTTTCTGCGGTTTATCGAACTCAGATCCTGAGAATCCTGTTCGCCCAATCAGAAACAAGAAGCCAAGAGCATTGAACCTCTCCGGTAAGATGGACGCCGCTGGAAAGAAAATAGATTATGCAACGAGAAAGGATTCTCATGTTCTGCAGTTCATGTGGAAAAAAACTGGCGCCGGAAGACAGATTCTGCAGCGCCTGCGGGGCTGCTGTTTCGCGCCCGTCCGAACCCGCACCCTCCGAGGACGTTGCTGAACCGGACACACCGCCTGATGGCGTCCGATCCACGGATAAAGCACTGCGCAACGGCCGCAAAGCCGCGCGGACAGGATCTTCTGCCGCGCGATCGTCTTCACCGCAGCCGCGACCTCCGAAGAAGCGCCGCGGCTGCCTGCCCGGTTGTCTGGTGCTGATGGTCATCGTCGGCGGTTTTGCGGCAGTGGCCATCAAAGCTTTTTACGACGAACAGGCGTGGCTGCATCGGCCGCCGTCAGTTGGCCGCCCCGGCAAGGACTTGCCCGCTCCGCCGGCCGAAGGCTACATTGATGTGTTCGCCGATGCGGCCAACAAAGACACGGGCGCAACTGCTGCCGCGCTCTCCTCGGGGAAGACCTCTCCTGCTTCTTCGCCCGCCAATCTCAGCCATGCATTCGAGAAAATCGCGCCCGCCAAGGCCAATCCCGCGCCGTTGCCCAAGAGCGGCGTTGCGGCCGTGAATGTATCTCCGGCCAAGGGCCTTCGGGTGGTCGCCGCCGAAAATGCACTCGACAAACCGCGGCGTTTCTCGGCGCAACCCCTGCCCGCCAACCGCATCAACGCTCTATACCCCAAATATGCCAAGGCCGGCATTCTGCCGATGGGCGGATTTGATCTGAATTGCGGCATGACGGCCGACGAGCGTTTCGCCGCGCCGGTAACCGTGGAGTTCGATCTTGCCGACTTGGGCGTGGACCCAACCCTGTGGGAGCAATCGCACCTCGCCTATCTGGACGGTAACGGTCGCTTGCGCCTCTTGCAGTCGCAGCGCGAAGGATCGAAGTTGCGCTGCGAGATTCGGCACAACGGCGCATTTCTCAATGTGCTGCTGCTTGCGACCATCGCTCTCGGCCAATACTACGGTGTGTTTGACAGCGAGATTGCCGACTATCCGCAGTCACCGGGGAAAGATGGCTACGCCAGTCAATGGTGGAAACCCGGTGCACCCCGCTATGTTTTGTTCTACCCGGCCGACTGGAAGCCGGCCGACCCGAAAGCGATCGAGGACTGCCGTAAGCGCCTTGACGTTCTCGTTCAAAAATACGCGATTGCAAAGTCGCCGAATGCCTACGCCGCCGCCGAAGTCGCCAAAGCCATGTTCAACGATCCGCAATACAAGGCCATCAAGGCGGAAATGGACAGCGAAGAGTTTATTCTGAACAAGTTTCTTCCGGTTCGGGCCGCCAATGTCGTGCGCGCACTCGACTTGGCGGTGGACTATTGCAAAGAGCGCAACTTCCGCGCGCCGGGGATGGCCGGCGTCGAGTGGACACCCGAAGTCTTCGTTCAGGCACAATCGCTCGGTCCCAATCTTTATGGCGAGGCCCGCAACGCTTGGACCACCCGCGCGTTTCTGGTCATTGACGGCACGAAGGTGCCCGACGCGCTACCGGCCGCCATGAATGCCGAACAGAAACGGGCAATGGACTCGCTGAAAACGACGGCGCTGCATGAGTATTTCCATCTGGTTCAATCGGCCTACACGTTTGTCGAAACGCCGGGACAGCTGTGGTTTGCCGAAGCCACGGCGCTTCTGCTCGAAGCCGAAGGCGGCAGAGACTATCTGGCGCGCGGGTGGGCGGAATCGTGGGACTACACCGCGCGCGGTTTGCACGGGTTTTTCGATCCGCTCGATTTCAGCGACAGCGACCGCAAACGCACCCAGCAGCACGGCTATGATGTGTCGCATTTCGTCGAATACCTTCGGCAAAAATACTACAGCCAAAACCCCGCTTCGTTTCTGCCGAAGCTGCTCGAAGACTTCGCTGCGTTCCGCGGCGGAACCATTGCAAGCCTCTATCGCGTTACCTCGAATGACCCGAATGTGTTCTGCGAAGACTTCCGCCGGTTCGCCCACATCATCGCACCACAGGTTGTGTTCCTCGGAGCGAACTACAGGCTAACGCCCGGAAAGCCCTACTGCTCTTGGCGATTCGACAAGGCCGCGCCGCTTTCGGCTCCGGGGGTGCGCATTAGCGCCGGCGGCGAGGATTTCAAAGATGTCCTCACGCCCGAAAGCGTGGCCGTGCTTCGCGACTCCAGCGGATTCACGGAAGCGACCGACATCACATGGTCCATCAACCTGAAAGAGTGGAGAGCAATCAAGGCCGGTTTGCCGGTGGCGTTCCGGATTCCGCCGATTGGGCCCAAGCAAACGCTGTCCATCGTCCTGCAGCGCACCGAGGTATACATTTCGCCCTCGCCCACGCCGGCGGCGGGCAAAGGACCCATGGCCACCGATGTGTATTTCATGCTGCCGCCCAAAGCGCCGCAGGCAACATTGACGGAAGAGAACCTTCAGATTGATTTTCCCAAGACCCCGCTGCAGACCGCTCCCGAACCGCCCGGCATGGGACCTTATGTGCAAGGGCTTCAGTTGTTGATGGAAGCCAAAGACGGTGGCGAACCCATACAGACCAATCTGAGCTGCGTTCCGCGCGTCGAATATCCGCTCGAACAAATTACCACCAAACTCAAGCCCAACGACAACGGTATTATCTTTGCCACACTGCGGTTTCGCGAAGTCGCCCACGCCGGCCAGAAAATTTACGGCCCGTGGAGCGAGCCGTTCGAAATCCAGATTCCTGTTTCCGCGATCGGACAGATTGTCTGGAACAAACCTCCGATGCCGAAGGCGTTCATCGAGGAGCAGCTGAAAAAATACAAAGCCGTTAACAGCTTTGCCCTGCGCATTGAAGTCACTTACACCAATCCGAAGGCCAAGCCGACCATCTATCAGTGCGACTACGACATGATGCGCGGCGTCAAAATGATCATCGAGGGCGTGGATATTCCGAATATCAAGCGAATCACCGAGTTCACGATCTACAAACCCACCGGCGCAAAAGACGAGCTGATCCTTCTGGAATCCAGCGTGCCCGAATGGAAGCGCATTCTCGCCGGCGAGCGGATCAAGGCAAAATGGTTCACATTCTACTATACGCCCCGTCCCGTGGGTGCCATCTTGCGCATAGACGAGCAGTATGATCCGCCGCCCACGCCAACGCCCAAGTCCACCATCAGCGGTCCGCCTCACGGGTACAATCCTTTTGCAAATACTTACCGCGCTCCTACTGCGACGAAAAACAAATAGGTGGTTGGGTTCGACAGGAGGATGCGCAGTCAAAGAGTTGCGCGCCTGTAATCAGGGCTCATTTTGGATTTGTTCGAGAATCTTCAGGGTGCGCCGGACATGGGCCGCCGGCCGAAACTGCGACGAGAAGCGGTAGCGCACGATACCTTTTTTATCTATGACATAGGTCACGCGACCGTCGAGAAAGAACAGCGTTTTCGGGACGCCGTAGCGTTTACGCAACTGCTTGCCTTCGTCGCTGACCAGATGGAAGGGGAGATTGTGGCGCTCGGCGAAGCGCTTGTGCGACGCCACCGAGTTGGCGGAAACACCGATGACCTCGGCGCCGGCGCGCCGAAAGGCATCATAGCGGTCGCGGAACGAACACGCTTCGGCTGTGCAGACGGGTGTGTCGTTGGCAGGATAGAAGAAAAGGACCACGGCCTTTTTGCCCTCGAACTCCTTGAGCGTCAGCGTGCCGCCCGACTGTGTCGGGAGCGTAAAATTTGGCGCGCGGTCGCCCACCTTCACCTTGTTGCTGCCCGGCTCAATCATGATCGCCCCTCCAGTGGTGGATTGCGTTGCGCTGTGCGCCAATGCAGACGGCGATGTTGGCGGCCCAACCTGTTGCCCCGCATGTCCGGCAGTAGGACGGCCGGCGAACGCTGCAAGCGCCGCGCACGCCACAACCCAAACTCTAAAACCCACACTTTGTATCCGGCGTCTGTCGTCCATCATTTGAAATCCCTCCGTTGAACCCTTGCTGGTATTTCTCCGCACATTCATCCAGCCGTAAGAAAGTCCATTGGATTGTTTGCAAACCGGTCAACTGTTTTGTGAGTCAAGAACCGATCGCGAAACATTTCGGCAAACGGATTGGATTTTGTACGGCATAGTGATCAATGGGAGCAGAAACGCGTTATTCCGCATTTTTTCCGAACTGCTTGGGTTGCAAGCGTGCGGGTGCGCTGGGGCTCTGGTGCAAGCGAGGATTTTACAACCGTATGAAGAGATCCGAATCGTTTTTCCAGAACGACGCGGCAGTGTGGTTGAGCCGCCTCTTTGGAGTGCGTGCAGCCTTGCTGCCGCTTTGCTTTTATCACACATTATCCAATCTCGGCGTTCCGGCTGTCGGAAAAGCAACCACTTCACGGCCAAAGCGTCCTTGAAAACCAAGCGTACTGGTTGCGGTAAGGGAAAGCGCTTGGTGGATAAAAGGGCGTCGAAAACGAAAGCGGCAGCATGGCTGCGCGCAGTCCAAAAAGGGGGCCTTTATCCGGTTCTGTCCAACGTCCAACGTGCATGAGATTTTCGACAGTCTGCAACTTCCGCAGCCTTATCCATCAGTCGGCCAACATGTGCCAGGAAAAGGTTTTTCGCATTGCTGCTCCATGTTATTATGCGAAATTGCGGGCGAATATCCACCGCGCCGCTGTAATGACGGGGATGGCCTGTTAACCAATTCATGCTTTAACTGATAATTCTTGCCAAACAATGCCCCCCGCACCGATTCTCCAGTCCGTCAGCAAGCCTGCAGCTCTTCGCTGCTGGCGCCAAAAAATGATAGAAGCAGAATAAGCTTTGTCAGATTAGTCCATGGCGCAGTGTGGTTCGATTGAGCGTTTGTTTGTTCTCGGCCTTGACGGCGTGCCGTTTTCTTTTCTCAAACGCGGCATGGCGTCGGGCAGGCTTCCCCATTTGCGCGAACTGGCGCGCCGCGCGGACATGAAACAGATCGCCTCCGAGCTGCCCGCCGTCTCGTCGGTCGCATGGACGTCGTTTGTCACCGGCAGCGATCCGGCCACGCACGGCATCTTCGGGTTTGTGGACCGGATTGCGGAAACCGGCGATTTGTTCATTCCGACCGCGCGCAATCGTCGCGCTGCGCCCGTCTGGGTTCGTTTGAGCGACCGCGGCCGCCCGGCGGTCTCGATCAATGTGCCGGGCGCCTATCCGCCCGAAGCCATTCGCGGTTGTGTGGTCGCGGGCTTTCTCTGCCCGTCGCCCGATCGCGCGGCTGTGCGGCCGGATGTCGCCGCCCGGCTGCAAGAGATTAATTATGTGGTGGATGTTGACGCCTCGCTGGGCAAGGCCGGCGACAAGGAGCCGTTTCTGGCCGCTCTCCACAAGGCTCTGACCGGCCGGCGCGATCTGGCGCTCTGGCTGCTCGAACACGAACCGTGGGACTTCTTTCAACTGCACATCATGGAGACCGACCGTCTTCATCATTTCCTCTGGGATGCCGCCGACGATGAAAACCATCCGCACCACGCGGCGTTCTGGGAGTTTTACCGCGCTGTGGATGAACTGGCCGGCGAAGTGATCTGCCGCGTTGCCGACACAGCGCACTGGATGGTCCTGTCCGATCATGGCTTTGCCCGATCGCACTGCGAGGTCAATGTGAATGCGCTCTTGCGCGACCTCGGTTTTCTTCAATACACTCCGGCCGAGACGATGAATCTCGATCCGGTCGCAGATTGCTCGCGCGTGTTTTCGCTGCTTCCCGGACGGATTTTCATCAACAGGGCCGGACGCGAGCGCCGCGGTTGCGTCCAGTCTGACAAGGTCGAATCGCTGATGAAGGACATCGCCGACGCACTGCTCGAAACGCGCCATCCGGCGACCGGCGGGGCTGTGTTTGACCGCATTGTCCGCACGCGCGACATCTATCCGGGCCCGCTGCGCGATCTGGCCTGCGATCTGATTGCCGTCGGGCGCGACGGTTTTGATTTGCGCGCCGGGTTTCGGACAACCGATGTTTTCGCTCCGCCGTCGCAGGCGGGCACACACACCAGCGGCGATGCGTTTGTTCTCGCCGGCGAAGGAATCCTGCGCGGCGATGAAGCAACCATCCGCGATGTCGGCCGCCGCGTAATGGAGATTATGCTGCCATGAAAATCCTTGTGACCGGCGGCGCCGGGTTTATCGGAAGCCACCTGTGCGATCACTTGCTGGCGTGGGGCGACGAGGTTCATGCGCTCGACAATTTGTCGCTGGGGCGGGTCGAGCACATCGCCCATCACCTCGACAACCGGGCCTTTCGATTTATCCAAGCCGATCTTCTTGATGTCGAAGCGCTGAGTGCCCTGTTCGCACGCGAACGCTACGAAGCGGTCTTCCACATGGCCGCCAATTCGGACATTCGCAAAGGCAGCGAGCAAACCGATCTGGACCTGCGGCAAACATTCCTGACCACTTTTCACGTGGCCGACTGCGCGCGGCGGTTCGGCGTGCGCGAGATCATTTTTCCGTCTTCCTCGACAGTGTATGGCGCCCATGAAGCGCCGCTGAGCGAGACCACCGGGCCGATGTGTCCGGCGTCGTTTTACGGCGCGGCCAAGCTGGCCTCGGAAGCGTTTCTCTGCGCCCATGCCGCAATGCATGGAATTTCGGTGTGGATTTTCCGCCTGCCCAACGTCGTGGGCGAGCGCCTGACGCACGGCTGCGTATATGATTTTGTCCATCGGTTGAAACAGGATCCGACGCGGCTGGTCGTGTTCGGCGACGGCCGCCAGAGCAAACCCTACGCGCACGTCAAGGACGTGATAGACGGTATGATGCTGGGGTGGGAACATTCGCACGAGCGGGTCAACCTGTTTAATCTCGGCGGCGAAGAGACCCTGTCGGTGGGCGAGATCGCCCGCATCGTCGCTGACGAAATGGGACTGGCCGGCGCACGCATTGAATATACCGGCGAGGCGGGCGGCTGGTTGGGCGACATCACGCATTTTCGCTACGACGCGCGCAAGATCCGCTCGCTGGGCTGGAAACCGCGCCACACGGCCGAAGAGGCCATCCGCGCCGCCGTCCGTGACTTGATGCGCGCGCAGCCGCCTGCAAACCCCGGAGCGTCCGCGCCATGAACCTGCCGGCAGTCATCGTAGCAGGCGGGGCGGGCGAACGGATCCGCGCGGTCTCGCGCGCCATGCCCAAGGCGTTGCTGGACGTGGGCGGCCGGCCGGTGATCGAGCATCAAATCCGCCTGCTCCAACAATACGGGGTGACCAAGATCCACTTGACCGTTCGCGAGAGGGACCTTCCGGCGTTCCGCGAGCGGCTCGGTTCGGGCAGGGCGCTCGGGATCACGCTCGAATATCACACGGAATCCAAACCCATGGGAACCGCCGGCGGGATTCGCCCCCTGCTCGACCGAATCGGCGATCCCTTCCTTGTCCTGTATGGCGATGTGATGGTGAACATGGACCTCGAAGCGCTGGCGGAATTTCATCGCCAACACAACGCAGCCGCGACTCTGGTCGTTCATCCCAGCGACCACCCGCAGGACAGCGACCTGGTCGAGCTGGACGCCGACGGACGAATCCGTGCATTTCACCGCAAACCGCATCCGCCCGCACCGCAGTGGCGCAATCTGGGCAACGCCGCGCTCTATGTCGTGTCGCACCGTGCGGCCGCACACATTCCCGACGGTGTGTGCGATTTCATGCGCGAGGTCTTTCCCGCCGCACAGGCCGCCGGTTTGCCGCTGTTCGGCTATCGCACGCGCGAGTATCTCAAAGACATCGGCACACCGGCGCGGCTGGCCGCCGTCCGCCACGACTGGCAAGCGGGCCGCATCGCCCGCCGCCACCGCGAGCACGCCCTGCCGGCTGTCTTCTTTGATCGCGACGGGACGCTCTGCGAACATGTTCCGTTTCTCCACAGGGTCGAGGACATGCGGCTTCTGGCCGGCGCCGCCGAGGCCGTCCGAAAGGTCAACCAAAGCGACGCTCTGGCCGTTGTCGTCACCAACCAGCCGGTCGTTGCACAGGGCCTATGCACGTATGAGCAATTGGAGCATATTCACGGCCGGATGGAGATGCTTCTCGCCGAACACGGCGCCACACTCGACGGCATTTATTATTGTCCGCACCATCCGCGCCGGGGCTATCCGGGAGAAGTGGCGGCGCTGAAGATCGAGTGCGAATGCCGCAAGCCGGGCGGTGCCTTGCTGGTGCAGGCCGCGCGCGAGCTAAACATTGATCTTGCACATTCGGTATTGATCGGCGACACCACGCGCGATGTCGAAACGGGCCGGCGGCTGGGTCTTCCCACTGCGCTGGTCCTAACAGGGCAGGGGGGCCGCGACGGCAAGTTTTCCGCCCGGCCCGATTCCGTCTGTGCCGATGTCGGCGAGGCGGTCAAATGGGCTCTCGAGAGAATCCGATGATCGAACCATCTTCCGTGTCCGACTTGCAGCAGCCGGTTGTCCGGCGCGGTCTGGCCCGCGTGGTCACGTTGCTGCTTCCGTTCGTGGGCTTGACGCTGGTGATTGTGCCGTTTTCCCTGTTCGCCGAGGGATTTCTCACATTTCTAAATTTTAAAACGGTCGTCATCCAGACCACCGTCATCGCCATTGCAGGGGCGGGCATGACGTTTGTCATCATGAGCGGCGGGATTGACCTGAGCGTAGGGTCGGTGCTGGCGCTTTCGACGGTGGTGGTGGCACTGGCCCTGAAAGCCGGATGGCCCCCGTTGCTGGCGGCGCTGGCCGGCGTGGGGGTCGGCGGCGCGTGCGGACTGCTCAACGGCGCCATGATCACTGTTTTGCGCGTGGTCCCCTTCATTGCCACGCTGGGCATGTGGAGCCTTGCACGCGGCATGGCCAAGCTTTTGGCCCAAGACCAATCCGTGTATGCGCCGGACACATGGCTGAACAACCTGATGCTTCGTTCGCCGAAACCCGAATGGCTGGCCCTCGAACCCGAATGGTTCCGGGCAATCCCCGATGCCGTGCGCGAGAAAATCGAACATCTGCTTTTCTCTCCCGGCCTGTGGATCATGGTCGCTGCGGTTGCAGCCATGGCGGTGCTGCTTCGCTATACGACGTTTGGGCGCTATACGACGGCAATCGGTTCGAACGAAGCCACGGCGCGGCTGTGCGGCGTGCGGGTGAGGTGGATGAAAATCCGCATTTACACACTGAGCGGACTGCTGACGGGGCTGGCGGGCGTGTTGCTGTTTTCGCGCCTGACCATCGGCGATCCGACCGGTGCCGTCGGCCAGGAACTCGATGTCATCGCAGCGGTGGTCATCGGCGGAGGGTCGCTCAGCGGCGGCGAGGGCAGCATTCTGGGCACTTTGGTGGGGGCGCTGGCGATGGCGTTTCTGCGCAATGGCGGCGACTTGCTGGGCTGGGGCAACTATGTGCAGGAAATTCTCATCGGCATTTTCATTGTAATCTTCGTGGCCATAGACCAGCTGCGGCGTTCTTCATGAAAACCGGCACAAGGCCGGCGCCCTGACCTCAAGTTGCTTGAATGTCCGTACGTCAAGATCGCAAGACCCTATTACGCGTCGCAGTCGTCCTTGCGGTTGAGAATCCCTTCGATTCTTTGGCGGGTGCGGATGGCATCGGTCGTTCCCGGAGAGTCGAGCTCGATTCGGGCCAGAAACTCAACGGCACACCGCCGGTCGTTCAACGCCGTCAGACACACATCTGCGGCGCGATGACAAAGGGTCACCCGCTCGGAGCGGCGCAACGCTTCGGGGCGTGAGAGAATGCGGGCGGCCAGATTCACGTAGTCTTCGGCGCAGCCGCGCCGCAGTGCGATTTCCGCCAGTCCGCGCGGCGCATCGGTATCCTTGGGCGCCTCGCGCAGGCATCGCTGAAAAGCGGCCTCAGCTGCTCCGTATTGGTTCTGACGCAGGAAAGCCCATGATGCCTTCGGCAGTTTTCTTGCGCGCGCGGCCGCCGTCGAACAACGCAGCAGCCTTTTCGCCCAGCCAGCAGTGGAAGCAGGCCACTGCCAGCGCTCCCGCGCCCAGCCACAACAGCTCCCCGCCCAAGATTGTCTCAATTTCAAAGCCCAAGGAGATGGCATAGAGCGACGCCAATGTGATCAGGCCGAGACAGAGATCAAGAATGAGAATCACGGACGGACTTCTGCGTCGGGGCGCATAGCGGGGCTTAGGCGGGGTTTTCCGGCGGTGCTTCGGGCGGCGCTTCCGGCGTTTGGCCCGGAGGCGGAGCGCCGCGTTTCGCCATGGCTTCTTCTTCCGGCGTCAAGGGCCGGCGGGCCATCAGCCGTCCGAGCGCCTTGTTCATGTTGATGAAGATCTCGTGCCAGTCAATCTGGATTTTGGACAGCTGGGCTTCGGAAAGTCCTTTGAGATGCGACAGGCTGGTGGCTTCGCAGAGGATTTTGAGAATGCCGTCCACACCGCTCATTTCATTGCCGACCGTATAGGCAAAGCGATAGTGGTGATGGGCAAGGCTGTTGAGGATACGGGCAAACTCCTCTTCGTCTTTTTTGGTGATTTTGCGGCCCTCAAAGCCGTCGGCAAAGGTCTCGAAGAACTGCCGCCACAGTTTGATGTATTCCTGAACAAACGCGATGCGCTCTTCGAGGGCTTTGGCGGCCGCGCTGCCGGCTTTGACGCGTGTGGCTTCTTTTCCCATGCTTCCCTGCTGCTTCCCTGTGCGATGGCCCGTCTATACAAATGTACTCCCGCCGAAGGAGCGGTACGTTTATTCTTTGCGAAACAGATTCAACGAATACATGACATAGGCAAATATTAAAATGATCGCCAACACGACGGGCACTTCCACCGCATAAATATAGTACCCTTCAAGGGCGGTGAAGATCTCGGCCATTGGACTGCACTCCCGCTTGCGATGGTTTGTCGGACCGCTGCACGATCATAACCGGCCAGGCCGCCGCGCGCTCATCCGCGGCCGGTATCCGTGGGGCGCGGTTCCAGCGCTTTTTCCAGCTCAACGCGCCGGCTGCGCACGCTTTGCATCAAGTCCCATGCCTTCGTGATAATCTCGCGCTTGGTGGCGTCGTCGAATTCGCCCAGAATCAGCAGGCGTTCGTAGTGAATCGCCGATGCCCGCGCCGTGTTGATCATCTCCATTACCCTGTCGTGGAACTCCCTCATGGTGGGCGGCGGCTGGAGCGACTGTGCATTGACCATGATCTGATCCACGCGCTGGCGAAAATCCTGCGGCTTGGCCCGGCCGGCGATGGCGACAAATTGCGCATCGCCGCTGGCGCTGCGGGTCAGCCCTGCGAGGGTCGCGGGCGGCAGCGACAGAAAGTGGTCGAAGTCGGTCATGGCCTGTTTGAGATCGTCAAAAATCGCGCGAACATTGCGCCGGTATTCGCTTTCGGCTCTTTCGGTGACCAGTTCGTCCACCAGCCGACGGGCCACCAGCACATTGGTATAGGCCGTTCGATAGCGCCCGCGTTTGTAATCTATTTCGGCGAACCGGAGGAATTTTTTCGCCTCCGAAATGCGCGGCGCAAACGTCGGCGGGATGACGCCGCTCTCGATCTGGGCAATGCGCGCATTTTGCCGCTTCAGCCACTCCTCGACCATGTTGGGCATGGTCTCGAGCGTGTTCTGGAGGCGCGTTTCCAACTCGATAACCTGTTTGGACTGGGTGTCGAACAGCCGCGGATCATATTGCTCGCGCAGCTGGTCGGCGGCGTTGGTCATGGCCGCCAGATTGGCTGCGTCGAAATACCGCCCGCCCGTGTTGGTGACCTGACTCAGGAGGTCTTCGATCACTTGGAGCCGGGCGCGGAACGCTTCGCCCTTGCTGGCATTGCAGATTTTCTGCGCCGACTCGTGCGCCTTGCGCGCCAGACGGTCGGACTGCTCGAACCGGCCTTGCGCCATGGCCTCTTTCGCCTGGTCGAGCATAAGGGTCGCCTCGGTCATTTGCTCCAGTTGCGACCGCCAAGCGCCGTAGGATCGGGCCTCGACAATGGCGGCTTCCGCCTCGTCAATCAGGCGGAACTTGGCGCGCGTGGCACCTTCGCCGGCCTGAACCGCCAAGGTTTTGGCTTCGAGATATTTGTTGCGCGCTTCATCGAATTGTCTTTGCCCCAGCAGTTCCTCCGCCGAGGCATACAGTTTTTCGGCTTGGGCCAAATCTTCTTTTGCGTCGTTGAGCATCTGGGGCGCGTTGATGTCGGCGCCGGCGCGCAACGCATCGGCGAGCGTGTTTGAGGCGTTCTTCAAGGCCTCGCCCGCCCACATGCGTGCGGCGTCCTGCGCCGCCTGCCGGATAATCGTTTCCGCCCGTTCGGCGGTCTGGATGGCATCCAGAAGCCGTGTGGTTTGCAACTGGAGCCGCGCTTCGTTGACGGCCTGCACGGCACGCTGATATTCTTCGGGGCGCAGTTCCGACGTGCGCGCCACGTCCGAGCGCTTCAATTCGCCGGCGGCCTTTTCGATGGCTTGCGAGGCGGCGACCTCGATGGTCTGAATGGTGCGCTCGAGTTCGGCGCGCGCCTCGGCCGCTTTCGCCGCCGCGGCCTGCGGTTCGTTTTGGTCGCGCAGCCGCTTGGCCTCTTCGAGCAGTTTCTTGGTCAGCGCCATTTCGGCGGCGGCCTTTTCCGGCGCCCCCTCGCGGTCGTAGCGGGTGACGGCATCGGCAATCTCGCTGATCACATTGTAGGCCACGACATTATAGACGGTGGCGAGGATGCTGGTACCTTCGTCCTGAACGCTTTTCGACAGTTCGATGGCATCGCGATATTCCTCGGCGGTGTGCTTGACCTCGGCCAGGGCGACGTTGGATTGCGCTTCAGCCAGCCGGCGGCCAAGATCGGTTTTCAGGGCCTGTTTGTTTTGCTCGAATGTTTGGTCGAGCGGGGAAATGTTTTGAAGCGGCACGGCCTCGAAGATGCGCTCCATTTCCTTGAAGACCGCTGCGGCGCGCTGGGCGATGGCACGGGCTTCGCGGATTTGTCCGTCGGCCATCCCGCGGAATTCTTTCATGATCTCGTCGGCGTTGATCTGCGCCGTCTTGCAGACCGCCTCGACCTCTTCAAACTTCTCCTGCTGGAACAAGCCCTGCGCGTTCTGGAAACTTGCGTCCAGCGGATCAATCCGGCCGGGCAGATATTGGGGAACGGCCTTGCTGCGCAGTTCGGCCAGACGTTGGGCCAGTTTCTCCAGCTGGAAGTTGGCCGACGCCTTCCGCGTTTCGTAAATCAGCGTGTCCACCTGACCTTTGAGCCGCGACGAAGCGCCGAGCACAAAATCATATTCCTTTTTCCAGAAGTTGTCTATGAGCTTGCTGAAGTCGTCGCTGCAGGCATTCCACAATTCGGGCAGGAAGTACTCGGCCCGTTTTTCTTTGGCTTGAACCAGCTTGCCGTAAATCTCTTCGATCTCGCCCTCGCACTTCTTTCGCTTCGATTCCGTAATGCCGTCGCCGGCATCGCGCATGGCCTGCTTGGCCAGAGCCATCGCCCGCAGGTAGTTTTTGATCGGGGGCACCCGGTTGGGGTCAATGGTTTCCTCGATTTGCTTGATCAGTTCCTCGACGCGCGTGACATAGGTGAGCGCATGGTCGCGTCCGCCTTCGTCCAGAAGCCGCTTGTATTCGGCCTTGACCTCGACGAGGTCGGCGTCGGCCTGTCCGCGCAACCGCATGAGCAATTGCTCGACCTTCTGCTTGATTTCATCGGCCAGTTCAATGACCGTGACCCATTTTTCCTTGTCGTAGCGCTGCTGCATGGTCTGTTGCAGCTGGAGGATTTGCTGATAGAGTTCCTGGTTTTCGCGCGCGCCGTTGTTGTCATTCATAATCTTGACTTCATGGTCGGCGGCATTCTTGCGCGCAGTCGCCTCCATACGCTTGGCCGCGGCCAGCACATCGCGGCTGGCCGTGACTGCCTGCGTGGCCACCGCCTTGGCACCCTTGAAATCGCCGCCAGCCGCCGCCTGTTCCGTCTGGTTGATCAATTGCGCGCTGCGGTCGTATTCAGCTTTGGCGTGCTTGTCGCCGTTATACTTGGCGGCTTCGGCCAGCAAGGATTTGGCCTTGTTCAATTTAAGATTGGTAAACTGCTTGTTACAGCCGGATGAGAAGGCTATCACTGCTCCCAGCATCAACACCCCCGCGACTTTGAACCCCCGGCCGTTCACGGTCATGGCAACTCCCTCCTGCATGCTCTTCGTCCTTTTCGGTTTCTGGTCAATATCCTACTCCGGCTTCCTGCCTGTTGGTTTTCGCTTTCGCCAGATTGCCTACATGTTCATCAGAAAATACACCACGCCGCCGACCACCGCCACAATAAAAATGATGCCGGCGATCATGGGGAGTTTGCTCTTCTTCTCGATTCCGGCGGCCTCTGACTTGATGGCCTTGATCCCCCTCGGCCCGCCCTTCGACCGCTTGATCTCGACGTTGGTTTCCGCGATGAACTCCAGCGCGCCGACGGCCCGATGCAGCATGACCGAACCGACATGCCAGACCGAGACCAAAAGCCGCTTGTCGTTCATGGGCAGGCCGCGCAAATGGGCAATGCTGATGGCTTGGCGCAGGAAGTCGGTGATCTTGTCCGATCCGAATTTGAGGTCTTCCTGAATCTTTTGGGCCACTACGCGCTGACTGCGCGCGGTTTCGCTTTTCAACTCCAGAAAGGTTTTCTCCTGCTCGGGCGTGATCGGATCGTTTTGAAACGCCATGAGGAGAAACTCGCGGATCCGCAGCCAGCAGGCCAGAAGTTGCTTGGCTTCCTTGAGAAGCAACTCCCGGTCTTCCGGGGTTTGTTTCTTTTTTTGCTGGGGCAGGCTTTTCGGAGCAGTAGCCATTCACAACCTTCTCGCAGATGCGTGGTTAGTAAGCAAAATAGCTGCTCGTTTGATACGTGCCGTACGTCGCGCCCAGATTGCGCGCGTCTTGGCGCAGCTGGCCCCAGCGGTCGCTCACGACCGTCTGGGAGCCGCCTGTTCTTCCGCGTGCGGTTCCGCCGCCGGTGCGCCGCGCCGATTGACCGGTTCCGCCGCCTTGCCCACCCGTCTGTTCCTGCACCGGGGGAACAATTTGCGAATCCAGTGCATTTTGAATCCACGAATCCAGCGCGAATGCATAGGCGTTGTATTGGTCATCCGGCGGAGCAGGGGTTTCCGGAGGACGCGGCGGGCTGGGAACGAAAATCGGATAGAAATCGCTCATCGGGTCGTCGGGGTCCACGCGATAGAGCGCCAGAAACCGCTTGTGCCACTCCTGTAAAAATGTCTTGTCGCGCTTGGCCTCCTCCTCGCTGAGCAGCGGCAGGGGCGTCAGCGGTTCGTCGGTCGCGACAGGAATGCGGAAGAACTCCAACGGATTGGTGTTCTCGCAAATGGACAACAGCCGCAGGTAAATCAGCTTGAACCGGTTGGCTTCGGGACTGAGCACGTCGTTGAATTCCGTAAAGTTGGTCCAGATGTTATCGTTGGCCTGCAGGTCGCCGCCCTGCTGGCCGTCGTCATAAAAATTGCTTTTCTCGACCTCCGGCCGATATTCGTAGTGAATATCTTCGAGCAACTGCCCCGTGACCTTGCACGTAACCCGCTGGCCGGTCAACACGAGAATTTGCCGCACAGGCGGCGGCGCCGGCGTGGCTACCGGGGCCATCGGCTGGCCGCCCATGGCGGCGTAAGGATTCATCCCCGGCTGCATCATCCCCGGCTGCATCATCCCCGGTTGCATCATCCCCGGTTGCATCATCCCCGGTTGCATGCCCGGTTGCATCATGCCGGGCTNCATGCCCGGTTGCCCGAAATACGTGGAAGGCGCCGGACCAACCGATGCACCGCTGAGCGTATCGGCCACATTCATGGCTGCTTGCTGCTCGGCCAAATACTGGGCCTGCACGGGCGAAATCACGGCTGCAATGGCTGCGGTGAAAATGGCCGCAAGTTGGATTGAACCGATTCGTTGCGCGCCCATGGATTTCCCTCCTTCCGCGGGAGAAGGTGCGTTCCCGCTTCCACAAAGCTTCTTTTCAAGGCAAATTGTCAGTTTTTGGCCCCACGGCTGTCAACCAAAAAACCCACAGCATTTTTGGCTCTTTGCTGCTTCCTCTTTGCCCCATGCAAAGGAGCCGCCCCCGAAGGTTTTGGGGTGCGCTTTGCCGCCGTGGCGTTTTTGCGCAGCAGACCGTCCGAAAGGAAGGAAATGCCGATTTTTCTCTTTTCCGCAACTTGCAACTTGAAACTCGGCGCTGCAGACCCAAGGTAATGCCTTGGAGCCGGAGACGCAAAACCCAAACCGATTCGCCGTTCTTTTATTGAGGATTGTGCCATGCGTTTCGAGTTTTTTGTCAGCCGCCGATACCTTGCCTCGCGCGAACGGCGCGGGATCATCTCGCTGATCACTGTTATTTCCATTGGCGGCGTGGCCGTCGGTGTCGCTGCCCTGATTGTCGTCATCGCCGTGATGGACGGCTTCGACAAGGAGCTGATGGAGCGGATCATGGGCTCGTCGTCGCACCTGACAATCCGGCGCGGGTGGTCGGATATGCCGTTCACGAACTATAGAGAGATTGTCGCGGCGGCGGAGTCGGATCCCGACGTGTTGGCCGCCTCTCCGCTGATTGCGCGGCAGGCGCTTTTGCAGGCGGAAATGGGAATCGAAGCGGCGAAGGTGGGGATTCAAATCCAAGGTTTTGACCTTGACCGCGAAAGCCGCGTGACCAGTTTTATGCGCGATGTGAAATATGGCAGCGCGCAGCCGGGCGAGCGCGACATCGTGCTGGGATTGGTGCTGGCCCGCCGGCTCAATATCCATTTGGGTGACCCCGTTTATGCACTGACCAAGCTGGGCCAATTCGCCACGGGGCCGCATCCCAAAATTGCAAAACTGCGCGTTTCGGGCGTGTTTCAAACCGGCCTGTATGAGGTGGACGCCAACTTTGCCTATGTGTCGCTGGATACGGCCCAGCGCATTTTCCTGCTCGATGACGTGGCTGACCAAGTCCACATCCGGGTCAAGGACCCGTATCGGCTCGAGCCGGTCAAGCGGCGGCTGCGGGCGGCCATAGACGATCCCTCGTTGCTGGTGCTGGGATGGGATGAGTTCAATCCGGAGTTTTTCAGCGCGCTGAAGCTGGAAAAGATCGTGATGTTTGTCATTCTGCTGCTGATCGTGCTCGTGGCGGCGTTCAATATCATCGGCACCCTTGTCATGATTGTGATTGAGAAGACGCGCGAGATCGGCATTTTGCGCGCAATGGGCACCAGCCACCGGCAGATTCTGGCAATCTTCCTGCTGCAGGGATTGATTGTCGGCCTTGTGGGCATTGCCGTTGGCATGGGAGTCGGTTTCTTTATCTGTTGGAGTCTGAACACATGGTTTCCGATTCAATTGCCGGCGGGCGTCTATGGCATCAGCCGGATGCCGGTGCTGGTGAAATGGGAGACCGTGGGGATCATTGTGGCATCGGCACTGGCGATTTGTCTGGCGGCATCGCTCCTGCCGGCGTGGCGGGCCTCGCGGTTGCAGCCGACCACGGCGTTGCGATATGAGTAGGGCGGAGAAAACGGAGACCGAATGACTGCAAAAAAGATTCTGCTCGAAGCCCAAGACGTTGTGCGCGAGTTTCTCGACGGCAGCCGGGTGCTGCGCGTGCTGCGCGGGGTCAACCTCGCCGTGCCCGCGGGCGAGTCGGTGGCCATTACCGGCCATTCAGGGGCCGGTAAAAGCACGCTCCTGCATTTGCTGGCCGGACTGGACCGTCCGACCAGCGGGCGGATTATTTTTGATTCGGTCAATCTGACCTCGCTAAACGACCTTGCACTGGCGCGGTTCTGCAACCGCACCATTGCCATCATCTTTCAGTTCTATCATTTGCTGTCGGAATTTTCTGCCCTGGAAAACACGATGATGCCGGGACTGATTGCCGGCCGCCCGCGCACGGAACTTCGACGCCGCGCCGTCGAACTGCTTGAAGCCGTGGGGCTGGCCGACCGCCTCCACCACCGGCCCAGCCAACTGTCGGGCGGCGAACAGCAGCGGGTGGCCATTGCACGGGCGCTGATCAACAACCCGTCGCTTATCCTGGCCGATGAGCCGACGGGCAACCTCGACGAAGAAACCGGCGAGGCGATTATTCAATTGCTCTGGAACGAAACCGTCGGCCGCGGCCGCACCCTCATCATCGTGACCCACGAACCCTCGATTGCTGCACGGGCCGACCGCCGCTTCCTTCTGACTGAGGGGAAATTGCACGAGCAATCCTAGAAGGTGCTGAAATATCTGTTGACGCAACGGGCAGACTTGCCCATAGTTCGACCCGACATGAGGAAAGAAAACGAATGTCGGCAATCGGCAGTAGAGAGCAAGGGAGACAATCATGGAAATTGCTGAACTACTCCGAATGGCGGTGGAGCGCGAGGCATCGGATTTGCACATCGCCGTAGGACGCCCGCCTGTCTTGCGCATTGACGGAAAGCTGCAAAACGTCGAGGGGGCACAGGTGCTGACCGCGCCGGAATCGCGGCGGCTGATTTACAGCGTCCTCAACGACCTGCAAAAACAGCGGTTCGAGGAACAGCGGGAACTGGACTTTTCGCTGAGCATCTCGAACCTGAGCCGCTTCCGCGTCAACGTGCATTTCCAGCGGGGCAGCGTCGCCGCAGCCTTTCGCACCATCACCAACCGCATTCGCGGTTTCGAGGAACTCCATCTGCCCGTCAAGGTGTGCGAGCGTCTGGCCCGCCGCCCCAACGGCTTGGCCCTGTGCACGGGGCCGACGGGCATGGGCAAGTCCACCACACTTGCCGCGATCATTGACATGATCAACGGCGAACGCGAATGCCACATCATTACGATCGAGGACCCGATCGAATACTTGCATACCCACAAGAAGGCTCTGGTCGAACAACGCGAAGTCAACGAGGACACATTTTCGTTCGCCACCGCACTGAAGTATGTGCTGCGTCAGGACCCCGATGTCATCATGGTCGGCGAAATGCGCGACCAGGAAACGATTGCCGCGGCGCTCACGGCTGCGGAAACCGGCCACCTTGTCTTCTCGACCCTTCACACGGTGGACAGTGTGCAAACCGTGGACCGCATCATAGACGTATTCCCGCCCCACCAACAAGGGCAGGTGCGAATTCAGCTGGCCGGCGTGATCGAAGGGGTCATGTGCCAGAAGCTTCTGCCGTCGGCCATGGGCAAGGGGCGCGAAATGGCCATGGAAATTCTCCTGGCCAACGACGCGGTACGGGCGCTCATCCGTGAGGGCAAGACCCACCAGTTGCCCACGCAGATCGAAGCCGGCGGCGCCGTGGGCATGCAGACGATGGACCGCTCAATCGCCGAGCTGTTCAAGCGGCGGCGCATTACGCGCGAAGTCGCCCTGCTCAATGCCCACAAGATCGAGGACTGCAAGCGCTACATGATGTCGGGGGCGGCGGAAGGCGAGTTCACGCGAGGCGGAATGGCGGTCGGCCGTGCCTACTAACACACCCGTTTCGCAGTCCATCCAAATTCATCTCCAGACCGCTACATGACTCTGCGGCTCGTACTCCCCTACTTGTTCTGGATCGGCCTGTTCAGCGGATTGCTTTTTGCCGCGATGGACTGCATGGCCTATCCGCTGCAAAAAAGCACCGCATGGCAGCGTTATCGGCCGTTGTTCTATTCCATGGCGGCGATCGTGGTTCTGTTTTTCGCCGGCAATCTGATCCGCTTCGGCATGCGCTGGTGGTTCGATCTGTTCTGGCAGGCGTTTCATCTGATGTTGTTGACGGCGCTGGCGGCGGTGTTTTTTTGCGGCGGCTGGCCGCGCATCATGGAAATGCGCCACGTCGGCCTGTTTGAGCAGTATCGTTATCACCGGGCAAAGCTGGCCGCGCCCGACCTGAATCGGGCGGCGGCGGAGACGGCTTTGCTGGCGGCGGGGGTGGTCGCCTTTTCCGCGGCGATGCTGCACATGGTGAAGACGGCTCCGTCCGAATCGTTCAGCCGGTGGCTTGCCGCCCGCGATCACCTGCATTTTCGTTCGGGATATATCCCCTTGCTGATTCTGTTCGCCCCGATTTGGGAAGAAACCGCCCTGCGGTGGTATCTGCTCAACCGGATCGAGGGAAAGCTGGCCGAATGGCCATGGGGGCGTCCCGTCGCCATCATCGGGACAGCAGCGCTTTGGGCGCTGGGTCATGCAGCAATGACCGATCCGGCGTGGGTGAAAATGACACAAATTTTCTGCGTCGGATGCGTGCTGGGAGCGCGCTTTCGGTCCATCGGCCTGTCGGGCTGCGTGACTGTTCACATGGCCATGAACCTGATGGCATTCCTGTCGCTTCCGCTGCCGTATCCCGGCTAAAGACCCGGCGCGCGGGCTAGCAGTCCGCACCTTCCCAGCCTGTTCGGCCGCCTTTTATTTTGGCGCCGACCACGAGTAGGGGCGTTTGGCGTCGGGGAACGGAAGTTGATCGAAACGCGTTTCCACCTTCTTGCCGAAGAAGTGCAGATCGGCAAAATCCAGCAAAGCATTCCAGTCCACGGCATTGTGCGCGTGGCCGCCCGGACGGTAGTGGAGACCGATTTTGTCGGCGGCGCCAAGGAACTTGTACACCTCTCCCGCGGCAAGGTTGGACATCTGCGTCCCGAGCGGGTTGGCCCACAGATCGCCGAGGCCCTCGGTGGTCAGAAGCGGCCGGGGGGCCACGAGTGCTTTCACGTAGTGCTGATCAAAAGGCATGCGGTCCACCTTGCCGATGAATTCCTTGAGGCGCGGATGGAACCAGTAGTAGAGTTTGCGGGTGATCGCCTCGACGTCTTCGGACTTTTCACCCAAACAGCGATAGCAGCCGGAACCGCCGCAGCCGGAACCGTTGGGATTGACCAACGCGATGCGCTCGTCCAGCGCGCCGGCCAGCAGCGCTGTCTTCCCGCCGCGCGAGTGGCCCGTGACGGCGATCTTTTTGGGATCCACAATATCCAAGGTCAGCAGGTAATCCACCACACGGTGGAAGCCCCATGCCCAAGCGGCCAGCGTGGCACCGTCGCATTCGGGATAGAGCGGGAAAAGGCCTTTGGTGCGGTCGGCATTATCGGGTGCAATTTCGGTGCGGTCGAACTCGGCGACGATATAACCGCGCTGGAGGGCGGTTTGGAGGACCGGTGTGGTGACGCGGCCCCAGCAGAGGTCGCCCTTGATGATTACAGGGAATGGCCCTTTTCCGCGCGGAATCGAAAGGATGCACCGAAAGCGCACCTTGTCCTCGGGGCCGGTGATAATCAGCAGTTGGCGTTCGAGGCCGCCGATTTCGGCACGCTGACGCGACAGCGTCTCCTCGGCGCGGAGGTTTTTGGGCGTCGGGAACATGTGGCCGTATTGATAATACTGGATAATCTCGCGAATCTCTTCTCTGCGCCGCTCCCAGTCGGCTTTCGATGCCACGCGCCGGCCATCGCTCATCAGAAACGGGTCGGGCAGCTCGGCAATCGAGGGAAGATCGGCCACGTCGGGCAGCGGAATTTTCGGCACCGCGGCCGGAGTTGTTCCGGCCCAAGCGACCAGCATCCACGCCCCCGCCAAAATCAGAGGCATTGCCGCTCGAAGCGTTTGGGTTTTTGTTTTTCTCTTCATGTCGGCTGACTCCTTTCTTGCATGGGATTCAGTCACGGGCCGTCGGCGGCCCAATCTCAGCATTTATTGGTATTGCACCTCGACAGGCATCCGGCTCTCGGCAGATTTATAAACCGCGTCCTGCACGGCCAGCGTTCGCAGATAGTCGGGGCCGTCGGTCTCGAAGCGCCCGCCGTCGAGAAGCCGATCTATGAAGTGCCGCTGCGTGGTGTAGCAGCAATCGCCGGCAAAGGCCCGCTTTTCGTGTTTATATACGTGCGGCCGCTCCGGTTGCCCCAGCGGCTGGATGGTAATCGCGCCGTTGCTGTGCAGACGGATCGAACCGCCGTTGCCCTCGACCAAGAACTCGCCAAACGTGTAACGCGGGTCTTCGTAGTTGCTTTCATTGTAGCGATTGGCGTCGTAAAGCCCCATGGCGCCGGAGACGAATTCGAACAGCACCATGCCGCAATCCTCGCCTTTGATCACGGGATTCAGGCGCTTGAGAATTGCATAGACGCGCTGAATCTCGCCGGCCAGGTAGCGGAAGGTGTCAATGAAATGAACGCCTGTTTCATAGATCAGAAGACGGGGATACTCACGGAAATAAGGCTGGCGTGCCAGATAGGCATCATCGCCCCACCCGTCTCCCATCCGCATGCGGAAGTTGAGCGTGTGCAGGCGGTCGCCGATGACGCCTTGGTCGAGCAGTTTTCTGATTTCGCGATGCCAAGGTTGGAATCGGAAGTTCTCGTGGACCATAAACCGGATGCCCGCCGCTTGCGTGTATTCGACAATGGCTTTGGCCTCGGCAAAGGACGGCGCCAGAGGCTTTTGGCAGATAATGTGGATTTTCAGATCAGCGGCCGCCTTGCACATTTCCAGATGAGTCGGCGGCGGCGTGATGATGTCCACAAAATCCGGCTTTTCCTTTTCGAGCATCTCGCGATACTCGGTGTAGTGGCGCGGTATGCCGAACTTTTCCATCACCGGTTTGGCTTTCTCGACCTTGCTGTTGCACAAGGCGGTAATTTCCACTTCGGGGATCCGCGCCCATGCTTCGTATTGAAAGTGACTGAAGTAGCCCACCCCGATTGCCACACCGCGCAACTTGTCCATCAGTATTCCTCCAACGGTTTGTCCGGCCGCGTCAGCAGCCATAGTCCTACGGCGAGGAGATTTAATCCCGCACCGACATAAAAAAATGTCGTATCCGACTTGGTCCATTCCAGCAAATACGGAAACGCCAGTCCCGTTACAAATGAGCCCAGATTGCCCGCCATATTCATTGTGCCCGAAACCGCTCCGGCATTGTGCCGACCAATGTCTATGCAGAACGACCACGACGGCCCCAGCGTCATATCGGCCCCGAACACCGCCAGCGAAATGCACAGAATGGCTCCGAGGGCGTGCGGCGGCGGCATCTGGATGTAACCGATCAACCCTGCGGCCGCCAGCACAAATCCGATTATCGCCGGTGTCTTCCTCGACAAAGCCCAGCGTCCGCCGCTGTAAATGCGGTCCACCAGCCAGCCGCCGAAGTAGTTGCCCAGCGCTCCGCAGATAAACGGCGCCGAGGCGTAAAAACCCGCCACCACCGGGTCGAGCTGGTATTTCGTCTTAAAATGCGGAAACAACCACGTCAACATGAAGAAAAACGTGAAGTTGCTGCAGAAATACTGCGTCATGGCCAGCCACATGTTCTTCGAACGTCCCAGAATGGAAAACGACAACCGGCCCGCGCCGCCCGCGATCCCTTCCCGCTTCTGCCGCGTCGCCAAAATGTGCTGCAACTCCGACTCAGCGATTCGCGGGTGCTCCGTCGGGTCATCGCGAAACCATAGATACCAAAAAATTGCCCAGACAAACCCCACCGCCGCGAGAATCACAAAACTGATCTTCCACCCAAACGCCGAAACCATGTAGGCCACCACGGGCAGGGCAAACGCCGCGCCCAGCCGCGAGCCCGAAAAATTGATCCCTTGCACCCGCCCCCGCTCGGCCATCGGAATCCACGAATACGTCGCCCGCGCCATGCCCGGAAACGCTCCCGCCTCGCCCATGCCGAACAGGAAACGCACAGTCAGCATCGAGAGAAAATTCCATGCCGCCGCCGTCAGCCCCGTGCATAGCGACCAAAAACTCACCACCGATGTCAGGATGATGCGCGGTCCAAACCGGTCGGCCAGCATTCCCGACGGCGTCTGGAACAACGCATATCCCAACGCAAACGCCGACAGAATCCAGCCCATCTGCTTGTTGCTGAACTGAAACGCCTCTACAATCGAGTCCTTGGCCACCGAAATGCAAATCCGGTCCACATACAACAGGACCGACAACAGGAACATTCCCAGCACCAGCCAGTAGCGCTTTGGCACGCGATAGGGAGGGGTCATTCTACGAGTGTCCTTTCTCCTTCAGCGCCGAGGCGGCAAGGCAATCGGGCAGGCCCTCGATGGCAAAGGCGCGAACGGGCGATCCGTCGCCCCCGGAGATTTTCAGCGGCGCGGCCACAAACCATACTTTCCCGCTGCCGATGGCTTCCAGATTTGTCAATCCTTCGACCACCAGAATCCCCGCTTCCAGCAGGACGCGATGCACCGCCGACAACTCCGCAATATTCTGCACGTCGGCCAACGCCGGCGGTTCCACGCCCAGAAGCGACAGTTTCCGCTCGACGCACCAGCGTGCCAGTTCGAGACTGACCCGCGGGGCGTGCGTGCGATAGGTGGGTTCGTCAATCCGCGCCGACCAGCCCGTGCGCAAGAGCAGTCCGTCGCCCGGCTGAATGCAATCGCCCAGCGACTGGACGTGCTCAACCGTAATCAAGGTGCGTGGCCCGAGACCTTGCAAGTTCGCCACCCACGCCGGAACGATACAGCGTTCCAGCGGGATGTTTTCGATGGTTTCGCCACCGGCCAGATAGTGCCGCGGCGCGTCTATATGCGTTCCGCCGTGCGAATACAAATGCAGGAGGCGGGCATTCCACCCATCGCGGTCAACCGCATGAGAGGTTTCCCATCCGATACCTCTCATGCCGGCTCGAAGCGTCAAACTCAAGTCAATGACGCGCAACATTGGCCCTTATCCCGCGTTCAGGTTGCGGATCACAGCACGGCCGATTTCGGCGGTCGTGGCCGACCCGCCCAAGTCGCACGGCAGAACGCCCTGTTCGAGCGTGCGCTCGATGCCTGCGACAATCGCCCGCGCCGCCGTCTCTTCGCCCAAATGCTCCAGCATCAGTGCGCCCGACCAGATGGCGCCGATTGGGTTGGCGATGCCGCGACCGGCAATGTCGGGAGCCGAACCGTGAATCGGCTCGAACATCGAAGGATACTGCTTTTCCGGATTGATGTTGCCGCTGGGTCCCAGCCCCAAACTTCCCATGATGGCCCCGCCCAGATCGCTGAGAATGTCGCCGATAAAGTTGGTGGTCAGAATGACATCGAACCGTTCGGGGCGCAACACGAAGTTGGCCGCCGCCGCATCCACGTACAGCTTGCCATACTCCACGTCCGGATACTGGCGGCTGACCTCTTCGATCACCTGATCCCAATACCACAGGCTGTGGATGAGCGTGTTGGACTTGGTCACATTCGTCACGCGCTTACGGCGTCGGCGCGCCAGATGAAACGAATAATGCGCCACGCGCTCGATACCCTTGCGCGTAAAAATGCTGGTGTCCACAGCCATGCCCTCAGGAAATTCGGGCTGAACCACGCCGCCGACCTGCGAGAATTCGCCCTCCGTGTTCTCCCGGATGACCACGAAATCTATGTCCTTCATCGTCTTGTTACGCAACGGACCGGTCACGCCCGGCAGCAACCGCGCCGGCCGGTAGTTCACATATTGCTGGAAGGCCTTCCGAATCCGGAAGGTGTAGCACTTGGCCGGCAGACGGTCGTCCACGTCGGGCAGCCCAACCGCGCCGAAGTAAATAGCATCAAAGGCTTTCAACGTCTCGAGGCTGTCGGGCGGCATAAACTCCCCGTGCGCTTTGTAGTAACCTGCACCCCACGGAAACGTTTGTATTTGGAGCTGGAAACCGTGCCGCTCGGCCACGGTTTGCAAAATCTCCAGTCCCACAGGCACAATCTCATTTCCGATTCCGTCGCCCGGAACCACTGCGATCCGATATGACTTCATATCCTGTCCTCGTTTTAGATGTGGGAGGACACGCCCCTGTTACAGCGCCCGATGCGTGCGTCCCCCAGAATCTTCAAGACAGGCGGATGCTGGTTGGGGTGGATGGAAAACGCAACGGAAAAGCAAGACGCAATCGCAAAGGTATGTTGACAGGATTGACCAACAGGAGATGGGGCCGCGGCCAACGGTCGCGCCGGGCGACGGGATTTGGTGCGCAGGGTTCAGCGGGAACGCGCAGTTTTCCGCGCTTCAAACCAAGTGATGCCCTCGTCGGGCCAGCGGCGGACTTTTCGCGCAAAACCAAGGTTCAAGAGCGTGTAGAAGAAACGGTGGACGCCGGGTTTCTTGCGCCAGATGCGGTGGTGGACCGAGCGCAGCGAGAAGATGTTTTTCCAGATGTAGATAAATCCGCGTTCGATGTCCTGCGGCGTCATACCGTTGCGCGGCTGCACGACACAGTGGACATTATCGTATTTCTCCCAGTCGTCGGTAAGGATTCGCTTTTCGTCGCGCAGGCGATAGTAGGAGCGGGTGTCGGGGAGCGGACCGAGGATGAGCGCGATGGCCCAATCCAGTTGAGCGCGGTTGACGAAATCCACGATCTGCCGATAGGTGTCGGGAGTGTCGTTGTCGCGGCCGATCATAAACGTTCCCATAACGCCGATGTTGTGCGCGTGAAAGCGGCGGACCAGTGTTTCGTATTCTTCGGGACGGTTGAAAGGTTTGCCCATCTCGTCCAGTTCGGCGCGGTCGAGCGACTCGAAGCCGACATTGACGGCGATGCAGCGGCTGTCGCGCAGCATGGCCAGCATCTTGTCGTCACGGGCAATGTTGATGGTGGCGTGGCACCACCACAGGACGTCGGCCTCGCGAATAACGCGCGTCAGTTCGGCCAAGTATTCGCGGTTGAAACCGACGTTGTTGTCCACAACATAAAGCAGCCGGCGTGTGGCGAAGTAGGGAAAGTCGGGCGAGAGCAGCTTCATGGCATTCCACGCCCAGCGGGGAATCTGCGGCTGGGGGACAAACAGCGACTTGATCTCGGCCTCGACTTCGGCGATCGGCCTCATTCGATAGCTTTTACCGAAATACTCGGAGACACCGCAGAAATCGCAGTTGTGGGGGCAGCCGCGCGTGGTCTCGATGGTCTTGAGCGGCAGGTATTTCCACGGGTTCATCAAGTCGCGGCGCGGAATGGGCAGACCCGCCAGCGACGGCCATGTTTCATTTTTATAAATGCGCTGGAGCCGGCCGCGTTCAAAATCGCGCAGCAACTGCACCCACGTGCCGTCGGCTTCGCCCACGACGACAGCATCGCAGTGCTGAAGCGCCTCTTCGGGAAGGGCCGAGACATGGATGCCGCCCATGACGACGGTTTTGCCGCGTCGGCGAAACTCGTCGGCGAGGCGATAGGCGCGCGGGGCGTTGGGCGTCAGAGCTGAAATGCCGATGAGGTCGGCGTCGGTGTCGAAATCCACGTCCTGATGGCGGTCGTCAATGATGCGCACCTCATGCTCGGGCGGCGTCATGGCGGCCACATAGGGGAGCCCCAGATACATGAACGGGAAGGAGTATTTGAAGACGTCGGCGCGACGCTGGTTGGGAAGGATCAAGTCAATTTTCAACTGCAGGCACTCCGGCGAACAAATTGCGGAGAATCTTCCGCGGCAAAACATTATTCTTTTGCGCTGACCGTGGTGCAGTGTCAAGCAAGAGGGTTAATTAAGGAACTCCGAACTGCGTACGCAATGGTCGGTGTCGGGGGCTTCATTGATGAAGGCCATGCCGTAGCGCTTCCCGAGTACTTTGCCTCGCCGCCCAAATCGAGGTCTCTCACCTCTGGTCAGCAGAAACTGGCGGGGAGCCTTTTCGCCAACAGGCATATACCCGAAGCAATATGCGACGCGACAGCCGGCCTCGCGCATGACGTGGGCGAAACGATCGGAGTTTGCCTTGGCATGGTTCAAGCGCGTGACGATGGCGGAGTAGCCAAACAATGCATCGTGCCGCTTCAGGAGTTCCATGCGGTCCATAAGAGCATCGTAAGTGACCGGGCCGCGCCAGCGGCCGGTTGCCGCGCGAAACCCTTCAATGTTGAGCATCAGGAGAATGTGGCGATGGCGGGAGTAGGGCAAGGCAAGGTCTTCATCAAGCAGCAAACCGTCGGTATAAACAGAGAAGAACGCGCCGTTGGTTTCGGCCATCAGGTTGGGAAGATCGGCCCGAAGCAACGGCTCGCCGCCCACCATGGAAAAGAGAAAAGGCCGGCCGCGTACGCCTCGGCGATCTATCGGCGCAACTGGCTCTAATTCAGTTCCCGGCCTGCCGGGTTCGGGCTGTCGAAGGCCAGCCAGAACAGGCCAGTTTGGCAGCGCGTTGTAACACGGATGGCGGCATCCTAATGGATGGGAGCAGCGGAAGCAGCAGAGACGCGCGGCGGCGCTGGCTAACAATGGTGTAGTTTGACCCGGAAGCGTAGGCAACCGACGGCAGCATCACCTTCAGGACAGCGCGGAAATATAGTCGAGGGGTGACTTGAAGCAGGCATGATTCATCTCCGATGTGATTTTTCGCACCAAGGACTCGTTGGAAGGGATTGCGCGGCAAGCGACGTGGGACGAAACCTACAGCCCCCTAGGAGAAAGATTCCCCCGTCTTCAGGCACACCGCCTTCCCCTTCATCCTCCTGCCACTGTTTGAGAATCAGGAGGAAAAGGACGAGCATAGCCATGGCTAAAAAGAACTCCCCGATCCTGCGAAGGTACTTCATCGCACTTTTCCTGTACGTAAGCTGGTGTGGAAAAGGAAAGGTTTTGGCACATTTTGTGCTTCAGTTATTTGATGAGGGGGTGCGGATTGTTTTGTGCTGCGATCGCTCCCTGCCAGTTTTTCCGGTATAGCTGTCGGACGTGCGCCCAATTGGGACAGAAACTTCTCGGGTGATTGGAAAAATGTCTTTTCACAGCTGGGGCAACAAAAACCAACTTTGTAGCTGTTGAAGACGGCAAATTGGCCGGCAACGACTGTGGCGCCCGCGAGAGGGCAAGTTGTATTTTGCACATCGAGCGGTTCGCCCTTTTTGACGATGACGCGGCTATCCTTATCTTTGATTCCGCGCTCAAGATAGGCCTTTTTATAAGCCGCGGCGGGGTCTTTTTTCACCGCTTCCTCCCTGCAGTTAGAACGGCAGTTCGAGCAGCTTGGACAGCAGTCTATGCAGCTTGGGCAACACTCTGTGCAGTTAGAACAGCAGTCCATGCAGTTGGAACAACACTCTATGCAGCTTGGACAACACTCTGTGCAGTTAGAACAGCAGTCTATGCAGTTGGAACAATACCTGTCTCTTATACACATCTCCGA
>JAOAGV010000211.1 GCA_026415575.1 Candidatus Sumerlaeia bacterium | reverse complement strand
GTGGTGTATTGTCACGAGCGAAGGCCGGATCAACCGGCTGTTTCATTGCCGATGGATGTTCGGTTGATGCCGCATCGCGAGAACGGCCTTGTGGTTTTACGGGGCGACGGGTTCACGGTGATCCCGCATTCCACTGGACCAATCGCGGTGCTTCGTAGGTGGAAGCTTGGATTCGGCAGGGATGATAAGCGCGACCGATTCTGCTTGCTTAGGAGCCGGCAGTTTTAGTCTTCTTTACCGTGCGGTGTTTCTGGGGGCGGCCGAATTTTTGCCATTTCTTCTGGTGTAAACCGCGCGTTTGCGATCGGGGCGGGCTGACGACTTTGCTCCAACGGACTCGGTTTCGGTTTTTGGACGGGAATGAGGAAAACTTCGTTCCCTTGGGCATCTTTCACGATGCGACCGCCGGCGCGCAAGATGGCTTGGCGGGCGAGTTTCTCGCTGACTTCATAAACCTGCGGCAACGTGTAGTCGGTGAAACTGAACTTGCGGGCGAGATCAAGTTTCTCGGTGAATCGCTGCGGGATTTTTGATGCGCCGAGCGCGGTCATGAGCACGCCGGCTGCGTTGGACGGATTGCAATCGCTGTCTTGGCCGCACCGGCAGGAGATGGCAATGGTTTTCTCAAGGTTGCCACCGCCGTAGAGCAGTCCCATGATGATGTAGGCGCCGTTGAGTTTCGCATCAATGCTGAAAGCGCCGGCTCCGCCCGGCTTGGAGCACAGGCCGTGCGTGTAGCGCGGGTCTTTGTGATATTTCTCCTCGACAAGCTGCCAGGTTTTCGTCCAGTCGGCGTTTTCCCGGCACCACTTCAGCAAATCGCGCACCATCTCAGCGTATTGGCTTTCGGGCGGGATACACCGCAGGCCGGCCTCGACCAGTTTGCGCGGGTCGCGCTCGAAATACGCTTCGGCATACATGCCGCCGACGAATTGCCCTGCATACACGCCGTCGCCGTAGTTCATGAGCCGCCCGAATTTTTCGCCGAGCGCGATGACCAGATTCGGCAGGCCCGGCGCAATGATGCCGGAGAAATCCGCTTCGATCTGGTAGTCGATGTCGTCGGCATGCTTGTTGAATTGCGGATGGCCGCTATCGGGCGGTGCAATGCCCGCGCGAAGGTTGTCGCGTCCGGCTTTGTTTGCGTGCCAGAGCTTGTAGCTGCTGTTGGCGAAATCAATGCCGGCTTGACGAATGGAAACGTCGAAGCCGTAAAGTTCCAGCGTGCGCAGGAAGGTCATCTCGACATACAGGTCATCATTACCGTGCTGGTTGATCATTTCCGGTTTCCAAGCGGGGAACTTGTCTTCGGGGATGATCTCGCCCTTGACCTTGAACTCGGTGGGCGCGCCCCAGCCAACGCCGATCATCTGGCCTAGCCACGCGCCTTGCATTTTGTCGCGGAACTCCGCCACAGGCAGCCNCCGGAATTTTGCGCCAGCGGAGAAACCTGACACCGTTACGAGGCAAAGAAAAGAAAGGAAAAAGACCTGTTTCATTTTAGCGACTCCTTTCCGACCCCGCGTTCCATGAGTGATTTGAGTTCATCGAGGTGGCGCTCAAACACGCCGCGCGGCGTGGTGGCGTGCTTGGCGCAGAGCGACGCGGCCATGCCGAGCACTTCGCCCATCATGCCGGTGGTGCGCTGGACGCGAATCGTTCCCAGCGCGACGTGGGTGACGCTGATGTTGCGCCCGGCCATCATGAGGTTCTCGATGTTGCGGCTGTATAGACAACGGTATGGAATCGGGTAAGGTTTGATCCCCTTGGTCTTGGCGATGGAGCGGAATTCTTGGCCGGGAAAGTGTTTGCTGTTTTCGGGGTGCGGATAGTGCAGATCGATCGGCCAAGTGGTTGTGACGGACGCGTCGGGATACGGGCGTTGTTCTTCGATGTCCTGTTGGGTGAGAATCACGTCGCCCAAGAGCCGCCGGCTTTCGCGTTTGCCACCGATGTAGGCCACCCATGCCAAGCGCCAGTTTGCGAACTGGTCTTTGCGTGAGCTTTTGTTTTTCATGAATGACCAGTAGCCGAAGACGGCGCGCAGAGCGTGGTCGCGGATCTTTTCGATGTCGGTCACCGAGTCAAGATTCATTCCGGTTTCCCAATCCCACTCGCCGCGTGTGAGCGGCTTACCGGCGGTTTCTTCGGTGAATTGCACGGCCCACGGACACAGCGGAAACGACGACGGTTTGCGCTCATGTTCGGCATACCACTGGACGGACACGCCCATCATCAGGCGGTCCGGTTGCTCTGGCGCAAGCGATTCGCCGGTTTCGGCTCGTGATTCGCGTCCCATGCGGAAATCTGCGCCCGCTAGAAATC
>JAOAGV010000210.1 GCA_026415575.1 Candidatus Sumerlaeia bacterium | reverse complement strand
CTGGTCGCGGCAGAACAGCGTGTCGGCGGGGATAAAGTCATAGCTGTGAGTTGGGTTGCTCATGCTTCACCTCCACGGGTAACAAAGGTGACGGTTAGGAACGGGCCGAGGAAATCGTCGAGTCTGCGTCCTTGGCATTGTTCAAGGTAGTTGTTAGCCGTGGCCACAAATGATTCGGGCACGTTTTTGCCCTGTTGGCGAACGACGTGTTCAAGGTCTTTGCGGATGACGGCGATGGCATCGAATTCGCCGTTTCGTCCGATGCGGAACGGTTCGAGTTTGCCGTCCTTGCGGGTGGGTGTGTCGTATTTGCGGAGCAACTCGGCCAGTGCATAAGGGAACCGACCCGACAGCGGTTTGTCGTTGCCGAAATTGTCCTCGAAACATTGTGCCAGTTCGATGGCGGCGGTGTCCCACCTTGCGCCCCATTGGATGGTTTCGCCCGACCGTTTGAACAAGCTGACTGCGAAGGCGCCGATTCCCTTGTCCTTATCCCGATAGTTGTCTTTGGCCCGTTTCTCGGCGCGACGGGCCGCCTCGACGAGATTTTGCAGCGGTGAGTGCATGTGTCCGATGGCGATGCCCGCGGAAACATCCGTGCGTTTGCCGGGAACGATGAGTGGATAGCCGACAGGGATGAATCGGCGGAGACGCTTGAGTTTTTCGGGATCACGAGAGAGACCGACAAAGCCCCACTGTTCCTCTCTTGCGCGGATTGCGCCTTCGAACTTGTCGGACAATTGCGGGTCACCACGAAACGCCATTCGCAGTACGCGGGCGCCCCGCAAGGCGTTTTCCGCTGGCAGGAGCGCCACCACGTCATCGCCGCCGGCGTAGATCAATTGGCCATCGAAGCATTCCACGATTGGGCCGGCAAGGTAGAGTGCGAAGTTGGCGAGCGCTTCGCTCAGATGAATGTGATAGCTGGGTGACAGTTGACGTGGCTGATCGAGCAGTTCCTTCAGTTTAGGGTGTTGCTGGAAGTATTCGATTGTGGGAAGGGCGAGCTGCTCTCGCCAAAAGGGCGCCAGCTCGCCGCTGAACCGTTTGCCCATCGAGTCGCCGTCCATTGCCAGCACGGCGACGTAGCGGCCGGGGGCGTCATTCAGACCTTCGTTACCCAGCAACTTCGCCAGTGCCGCGCGCGCATTCTGCAGCACGGCGCGGGCGGCGTCCGACTTTTCCTCGCGGATACGCCGATCCCATTCAACGAGGTGGAACACGGATGCATCGGTTTTCTGAAGCCACTCGCGTTCGTTTTGACTTGTGCTGATTGTGGCGCCGAAGGGCTTCGCAGCTGCTGCTGCCGCCTTTTGAAAATCCAGCAGTAGGGACCATGCATTGGCGTTTTCCGACAACTGATCCACCACTTCGAGCGCAAAACGGCCGGCCGCGACGGAAGGAAGCGAATCGAAACGCGGGGTTCGTTCCAGACCGAGTTTGTCGTGGAGATAGGCTTTGTGCCAGACCCGCTTGATGAGGTTGATGGCACCAAGCCGCTCATTTTCCCGGAAATAGTGACCCTGGATGCCGGCGAGACCCTGCTGCCATTGTTCCGACCCGATGACCTCTTCTTTTCCTGAAAGCATGTCTTTGACGGCACCAGCACGGTGGGGGTCATTGGCTGCCCACGCTTCGAAGTCGCGCGTGTTGCGGCGCGCAGCGTGCAGTCGGTCAATTTCGGCATAGTGGGCGGACCAAGCAAAACCTGGATTGTCGATGATCGGCTTACCAGCCGCGTCTGGGATGATCTCAGACTTCCAGACGGCACCGTCCTTCCAAGAATCATGACGGTAGTTGCGCGGGTCGAGCTCCCCCCGCGGGATCCCGTCGATGGCGGCCTCATAAACGCGTTGTAAGGGTTTGTGGTTGGCGATTGCTTTTTGCACATCGGTTTCCCACGGCCAGATCTGCCAAGTGATGTTGAGGAATTGCTCGATCTGTTGGTTCCACCGCGCCTCGGCGTCCGCCGGTATCGCATGGTTGTTTTGGGCGAACCAGTCGCGGCACGCGCGGGCGATTTGTCGCAACTCTTCGCGAATGGCCTCCTCGGCTTTCTGGGCCAGCCGCGCAGCCTCCCATGCTGGGACGACAACCAAAAATCGGTTGGGCAGGGTGGGGGTCAGGATGTGTTCCTCGGCGTGCATGCGTTTGGGGGTACCTTTTGGTTGCGTTTCCTCCCACAGACCCAGCGGGGCATAGAGTTCGTCCTTGTGCAGGAAATCGAAGATGGGCTGTGCCCGCAGCGCCGGATACAGCACGCAGTCGGGCCCGATTTCGTCGGTGATGGCTTTGATGCCGTGCGCGACCAGCCAGCTTAGCAGCTGTCTCTTATACACATCTCC
>JAOAGV010000209.1 GCA_026415575.1 Candidatus Sumerlaeia bacterium | reverse complement strand
CCAGCCGGTCGGTGCGGTTGATGCCGAGCCACTGGGCCACAGGGCCGAACTGGTGTGTGGGATAGAGGTTGCCGGTCAGGTCGCGGGCCATTTCGCCCCGCCAAGTCAGCGTGCCGTCGGCATTGAACTTGATGTTGCGGCAGTCGTGGACATAGCCGCATTCGGCGTAGGTGCATTCGCCAAATATGCCGCGCTGGACCATGGTGAGGATTTGCATGCTCGGCCGCATGTAGCATGAGTTCTCCGCCATCATATACGTACGGCCGGTTTTCTCCTTGGTTTCAACCAGTGCCCAGCAGTCCTCAAGTGTGGTCGCCGCGGCCACTTCGCTGAACGCATGTTTGCCTGCACGCATGGCATCCACTGCCATGGGCGCATGGAGCGGGACAGGGGTGGCGATCACTACGGCATCCACGGTGTCCAAAGCGCAAAGGCGGCGATAGTCGGTCGGGCCTTTTGAAAAGGCAGCCGGTTTAGGCCCGCCCTTGTCGGTCACCATGTTGAGCGCACGGTTGAGATTGGCCTCGTTGATGTCGCAGATTGCCGTCACGCGCACGTCGGGGATTTGCAGAAGCAGGCGGAGCAGATACGTGCCGCGCCCGCCGACGCCGATGAAGCCGAAGCGGAGAAGGCCGGACTCGGCGGCCCCGGCCGATTGCCCTGCTTGGTCGGATGGAATGGCCGCGCGCGTGATTGTCGGTGCAGCCAGCGCCGCCGCTGTTGTGCACACCATTTTTCGTCGCGTAAGAGTGGGTCCCATGACCGGGCTCCTTCCCGCCGCCGTGGTTTCCCTGCGGCAAATGTTCGAGTGTATCCGGGGTTGCAGTTGCCCAAGCATACCTAATCTATCGTTATTTACTGCCCTATATGCGCCAACAGTCGTATTGGCGGCGCCCGAGGCCTTTGATCCTCACAGCAATCCGCTTGACTTGCGGAACCGACTCCAGTGCAATTCAACCCGTTTCGGCGTGGCTCTGGCAAGCATTCTTTTCGTTTGGATCAAAGGAGGGTTCCCTCAATGGCCAGCAAGATCGTTCTTCTCGTGTGCGATGGACTGGGCGACCGTCCGGTTCCCGAACTCGGCGACAAAACTCCCCTCGAAGCGGCGCGCACCCCCAATCTCGACCGCCTCGCAGCGCGCGGCATTACGGGCCTGATGCACTCGCTGGGCCGCGGCCTTACGCCCGGAAGCGATACCTCGCATCTCAATATCCTCGGCTATGATTACCGCGAATACTACAGCGGACGCGGCACGATCGAGGTCGCCGGTTTGGGCATGGAATTGCGCCATGGCGACGTCGCACTGCGCGGCAATATGGGCACCGTGGACTCCGAACTGAAAATCGTGGACCGCCGCGCCGGACGCATCACCGACACCTCGCCGTTCACTCAACTTCTCGACGGCATGGAAATCGAGGGCGTCAAGTTCATGGTCAAGCCCGGCACGGCCCATCGCGCCGGCATTGTGGTTCGCGGCGAGGGCCTATCGGCCAAAGTTACGGACAACGACCCGCACGAGCCCGGCCTGAAGGTGTGGGAAGTCAAGCCAAAGGACGATTCGCCGGAGGCCGCGCGCACGGCGGCCGTTCTGAACAAGTTCCTTGCGCGGGCCCATGAGGTTCTCAACGCCTGCGAGGCCAACAAGGCGCGCGTGGCCGAGGGCAAACCGGCCGCCAACTATCTGCTCATTCGCGGCGCCGGATTTTATCGCCATGTTCCGCCGTTTGCCGAGCGCTATTTCGGACTGAAAGCCTGCTGCATTGCCGGCGGTGGACTCTATAAAGGCATTGGCGCATACACCGGTATGACGCTGCTCGATGTGCCCGGCGCTACGGCGTTGCCCGACAGCGACATTCGCGCCAAGTTCACCAAAGCGCGCGAAGCGCTCAGCGACTTTGATTTTGTCTTCGTCCACGTCAAAGCGGCCGACTCGCTCGGCGAGGACGGCAACTGGAAGGGCAAACGCGACTTCATCGAGCGCATTGATGAGGCTGCCGAGTTGCTGCTGGATCTGCCCGATGCGCTTTTGGTCGTCACCGCCGACCACACCACGCCCTGCGCCCTGCAGAAACACTCAGCCGACCCTGTGCCTGTGATGATTGTCGGCGACGGCGTGCGCGTGGATGGCGTCATGGCCTACAACGAGCGGGCAGTTGTCGGGGGCGGCTTGGGCCGCCTTGTGGGAACCGATCTCATGCCCGAACTGATGAACCTGATCGGCAAGTACAAACTAATCGGCGCGTGAGCGGGACCAAACCGGCAAAAACTGTCGGCTAAGGACATCCGTCCAAAGAGTCTATCCGAAAACCGTGCGATCGTGGCTTGAGCGTGCCGCCCAAGTATCTTGGCCGGGACGGCCAAGCCATATTTTC
>JAOAGV010000208.1 GCA_026415575.1 Candidatus Sumerlaeia bacterium | reverse complement strand
TCCCCGACCTGCTTGCCAAGTGGCCCAGCCGCGCCACCGAAGAAGGCCGCGCCTGGCGCGTGCCCGCCGAAAAAATCATCGCCAACGGCTACAACCTCACGCTGGCCAGCCTAGGCCTCGTCGAACCCGAAAAAACCGAGCACCCCGAACCCGAAGAAATCCTCGACAGCGTCATGCAAAAGGAAAAACGCATCCTGCAAATCGTCGAGGAAATGCGGGCGCTGCTAAAGGCGGAAAATGCAGAATGAAAAAGTGGAAATACAAAAGGCTCGGTGAAGTGGCGACCGTTCTATCCGGCGCGACGCCCAGAACGAGCGTGCCGGAATTCTGGGGCGGTGATTTGGTGTGGGTCACGCCGAAAGACTTGGGCGGACTCGACGGCATAGAGATTCACTCATCAGAGCGGCGCATCACACAAGCAGGTTTCGACTCGTGTTCTGCTCAACTCGTGCCGCCAGGCTCGGTGATCATGAGCAGCCGCGCACCGATCGGCCACTTAGCCATTAACACCGTCCCGGTATGCACGAATCAAGGTTGCAAAAGTTTCGTCCCGTCGCCCGCTGTCGACAACCGGTATCTCTACTGGGTGCTCAAGGCTTTCATGCCGCAGATTCAGCACATGGGTGAAGGCTGCACATTTGAAGAGGTGTCCAAGGCAGAGTTGGAGGCATTTGAAATCCCCGTGCCGCCGTTGGAGGAGCAGCGGCGGATTGTGGGGCGGATTGAGGCGCTGACGGCCCGCCTGACCCAAGCCCAACAAGCCCGCCAAGCCGCCATAGCCGAAGCAGAGACCGTCTTTCAGCGCGCGTTAGCGGCTGCGTTTGCCGACGAGAATACTGAAGAATGGCAAGACGTGCCGGCAACGTCCCTATTCGAGGTCGGGTCCGGCCAAGTCAGCCCATTGGAAGAACGCTACAAACATTTGCCGTATCTCGGCCCGGAACATGTGGAACCCGGCACTGGTCGCATCATAGGGGAGCAGCGTTCCGTCGAGGAACTAAAGATGAAAAGCGGCAAACATCGCTTCACGCCTCAGGACGTCGTATATTCCTCGTCCAGCGCTCCGCAAGGTCTGTGCACCCGATTTTGAGGGCTTGTGCAGCGCGGACATGTACGCCTTGCGTCCGAAGCTGGAAGTCATCACGCGTGAGTTTCTGTTGTTCCTGCTTCTTGCTCCTCCATTCAGCGGATACGCGGTGGACAACTCCGACCGCAACGCCATGCCCAAAATCAATCAGACTGCATTGCTCAACTACAGGTTTCGCATTCCGCCGCTTCACGAACAGCGGCGCATTGCCGACCGGTTGTTGCGCTTGCGCGCGAAGCTGGAGGAGTTGCGTCGGTTGCAGGGGGAGGTGGAGGCGGAGTTGGGGCGGTTTGTGCCCGCGCTGCTGGCCAAAGCCTTCCGCGGCGAGTTATGAGCGAGTCCCTAGAAAAGCTCGTGTTTCGCATTGGAGAAGACCTCCAAGAGTTGGAAAATCGGCTCAATGCCGAGGGTGAAAAACCCATTAAGATACGTTTCCCTCGTGGCTACCTCAGGACTGCGTCCCATTTCCGAGAGAAGTATTGGTTCATCCAAGACGAAAACCTCCGCCGCAACATCGCTTACACGCTTATCTTGTCCGACGTTTATCGTTGGCTGCTCAATCGCCTCGACTTATGGGGCACAGCCCGCGAAATGATCATCAAAGAGGGCATTTGTTTGGCCGGCAACCTCTGCGAGAGCATCACCAAGGCCGCCGTCCAACGCATTTGCAGCAAGAACGCCCCGTTCAAAAAACGCACCCACGCCATGGTGAAACGCGGCATGATTTCCGCCGAACTCAAGAAGTCGCTTGATGAGTTGTGGGACTGGCGGAATCGCGAGCATCTGTTTCTCCTCGACGAGTGGGAATATGGCAAATACACGCTCAAGCACTACAACGACGCCATCCGCACGTTACAGGCCTTGCGCAAGGCACTCGACGCATATTCCAAACAGGAGATTCATACAGGGGATTCATAGACGACGTTTCAATTGAGTTTCTGTGCCGCCGGTAGTTGGATGCGGTCTATGAGGCCGTCATCACCCTCGTCCGCGCCCGCATCGAGAAAAGCCCGCAGCGTGTGATGAATGATCAAATTCCTGGAGGGTCGGGTTCCACCCCGACCTTTGGAGGGCCGACTTCCACGTCGGCCACAAATCAAATCGACGACGGCGCGAGTGGAACCGCGCCCTCCAGGAGACATCCGGCGCACCCGCCGGTCATTGAGGCGCTCAATCGCTCAATCATCGTTTTCCTAACTGTCTGCACCAAAGACCGCCAACCCATTCTGGCCAATCCGTTCATGCACGATTTGCTCATCCAAGCGTGGTCAATCGCCGACCACTGGCTCGTCGGACGCTACGTCATCATGCCCGATCATGTTCACCTTTTCTGCGCGCCGGCGACATGGCCGACGATGCCGTTGAAGAGGTGGGTAAGCTACTGGAAAAGCGTGGTGACACGCGCGCTTCGGGGCCACGGCCCATTGGCTGGAGGGTCGGGTTCCACCCCGAACGATTACGACGGCGCCGGTGGAACGGCGCCCTCCACAAGCTGTCTCTTATACACATC
>JAOAGV010000207.1 GCA_026415575.1 Candidatus Sumerlaeia bacterium | reverse complement strand
GCCCTCGACGGTCGCCGGCGAACACATCCCGTCGCGCGGCCAGTCCCAGTAGTTGCTCGTGGTGATCTTGGGGCAGACCAGTTGCCAGCAGAACCGCCCGTCCTTCTCATCGAAGCACATCAGCACGCCGCGGTCGCCTTTGTGCCGCTCGTCGCGCGGCGCGTCGTTGTTGGTGCCGACCAGCACCCGCCCGCCCGCGACGACCGGCGTCGAATAAGTCTGCGTGCCCAAGGCGGCGGACCATTTGATGTTCCTGCCCGTGGCGGGATCGAACGACTCCGGCAGGCCCTTCTCCTCCGAGACCATGTTGCGCGAGAATCGCTGCCCCCATTGCGGTTGGTCGGCCGCCCCCACGCTCAGAGCCGCGCCGCAAAGAGGGAACCAAAGGAAAAAGAACATCACTTGCCGGTAGCCGCGCTGCGTTGACATGCCCTGTATGTTTCCCGGTTTGTAGCTCTGCTGCAAGGCAATTGCCTGCCGGGTAGCGGTCAAGCCATTTGCGCCAAAAAGATTGTATTACCGGAGGAAGGATTGGAGAGGGGCAAAACGAGTCGTTGCGCCCAAAGTCGGTGTTACCAACGGATGCGCGACTCCATGAGCCAACAAACCAAGCCGAAACCACGGGAGGTGAGCTTGGAAACCCGCCCTACTCAAACGGACTAAGTCATCGCGAGGTCTGCGCTTGAAGGTTATGCCGCAATCGGCAGAATGAGCGGATATTGCAGGCGAAAGACTCATGATGAAACTTTTGGCCATTAGCGACACATTCATACCTGCGGACACCATGCGATCGGGGCTGGCGCCGCTGGCGCAGCTCGGCGTGGAGATCGAGGTGCGGGATTGGGCGCACGCGACCGCCAAGGAGTTGCAGCAGGACAATCTCGCGGTCGAGAAGGGCGGGCCGGAGGCGGTGGCGTTGCCGGCGGCGTTGATGGCGGGTGTGGAGGAGTTTGACATCGTGGTGATGCAGTTCGCGCCGATCGGCCGCAGGTTCATCGAGGCGGCCCGGCGACTGAGGGTCATCGGCGTGCTGCGCACGGGAACGGAGAACGTGGACGTGGCGTTCGCCACGCAGCGCGGCATTGCGGTAATGAACACGCCGGGCCGGCTGGCGCGCGCGGTGGCGGAGTGCACCGTCGGCCTTATTCTGGCAGAGATTCGAAACCTCGCCCGCGCGCACGCCAAGCTGCGGCAGGGGATATGGGAAAAGCGGTTCCCGAACAGCGACGACATTCCGGAATTGTTCCTCCGGACGGTCGGGCTGGTCGGCTACGGCGCGGTTGCGCAACTGGTCGCCGGCTACCTGCAATCGTTTGGCAGCCGCATCATCGCCTACGATCCCTATTTCCGCGGCGATCCCGCGCCGGCGCAGATGGTGGACCTGCCGACGCTGATGAAAGAGTCGGATGTGGTCTCGATCCACGCGCGGCTGACGCCGGAGACGGAACATTTGATCGGCGAAAAAGAACTGTCGCTGATGAAACGCACGGCGGTGCTGGTGAACACGGCTCGCAGCGGCTTGGTGGACGAGGCGGCGCTGGTGCGGGCTTTGCGCGAGCGCCGCATTATGGGCGCGGCGCTGGATGTGTTTGATGTCGAGCCGCTGCCCGCTGGTCATCCATTTCTGGAACTCGACAACGTGACAATCACGCCGCACCTGGCTGGCAGCACCCGCGACGGTTTCCGCAACAGCCCCGTGTTAATGGCCGGATTCCTCGCCAAGTTGCTCAAAGGCGAGACGCCGGTGCCGATCATCAATGGGGTAAAGGCGAAAATGGGGTGAGCATCACCCCACAGCGCGGACTGCTTGCCCGCGCCCTTCCATGGCGCTCGCACCAAGCAGCAAATCTAGGCATCCTGGCGCCCTAAACCGAAAAGAACGAAGCCCGAATCCTTTCGAATCCGGGCTTCGATAGACCCGGCAACGACCTACTCTCGCGCAAGCTATACAAGCACTACCATCGGCGAGGCAGCGTTTCACGGCCGTGTTCGGAATGGGAACGGGTGGGACCGCCGCTCTATGGTCACCGGGAAATCTGGTTTCAAAAGAACCACCGGGTTCTCTGGAAACGATATACTGGCAGAGGCAACGACTGCTGGCGTTCAAATCACTTTGTCCGCCACGCTTCGGGAGGGTCTTGCGACCCTTCCGTGCGCGCGGAAAATCAAAGTGATCAAGCCGCACGGCCGATTAGTATCGCTTAGCTGAACGCCTTGCGGCGCGTGCACTTGCGACCTATCAAGCAGGTGGTCTTCCTGCGGCCTTCAGGCATCTAGAGATGCGGGAGTCTAGATCTTGGGAGACGCTTGGCGCTTAGATGCTTTCAGCGCTTATCGTTTCCGGACGCAGCTACCCAGCGCTGCCGCTGACGCGACAACTGGAACACCGGAGGTCCGTCTTTCCCGGTCCTCTCGTACTAAGGAAAGAATCCCTCAAGACTCCTGCGCCCACAGTGGATAAGGACCGAACTGTCTCACGACGTTCTGAACCCAACTCGCGTACCGCTTTAACCGGCGAACAGACGGACCCTTGGGACCTTCTCCAGCCCCAGGATGCGATGAGCCGACATCGAGGTGCCAAACCGGGCCGTCGATGTGAACTCTTGGGCCCGATCAGCCTGTTATCCCTAGCGTACCTTTTGTCCGATGAGCGACGGCAATTCCACATTCGAACCGCCGGATCATTTGGGCCTGCTTTCGCACCTGCTCGACTTGTAGGTCTCACAGTTAACCCGGCTTCTAGCCATACCCTCACCACACGGTTGCCAAC
>JAOAGV010000206.1:2559-2857 GCA_026415575.1 Candidatus Sumerlaeia bacterium | reverse complement strand
GCTCTGGTAGACGATGCCCGAGATGATGTCCCGAAGCATGATCGCCTGATCGGCTTCATTGAGCGTCTTGACGTACGAGACAGCCCAGTCCTGCCCGACTGCGGTCATGTAAGACCGGCGCCCCATGCAGTAGTTGACAGCGGCAAAGACCATGAGCGGCCAGTCGCGGATTTCGTTGATGGTCATACTTCTCCACCTTCAAAGTAGATCGCCCATTCAAAGGCAAACGAACAGTTCGCCGGCGCACGCAGGAACATGGGCGCAATTTCCAGATCTCGGTACTCGATCAGCCCGCAGC
>JAOAGV010000206.1:0-2549 GCA_026415575.1 Candidatus Sumerlaeia bacterium | reverse complement strand
CAGCCAACCCGCGTCACCCAAAAAACCTTGTCGGGATTTTGCTTGGCATGCTCGATGAAGTCGCCAACGTGCCTGCGAATTTCTTCAAGCGGCAGCCTTTGCAGGCTTTCGTCCTTGGTCGGGATCGCATACGCTCGCCCGGTCGGCCCTTTGCCCACCCCGTACTCCGCTTGATACATGCGGGCCGCAACTCTTGCCGAACCCGCGCCATGCCGGCCTGCGAGGTTGGATCCGAAGACAAAGACGTACCTCGGATCGAGCGGAATATCGAAGTCGTTGTGGTAGCTGCGCATTACATCAACGCCAAGGCAACCAGTATCGCCAGCACGGCACCGATGACCACGAAGCCCTCCGGCCACATGGTGCGGTACCACTCAACAGCACGAAGAATCCAATGCATCGCTATATCTCCGGCGATTAAAGAAGCTCGGCAATCTGCTCCAGCAGAAACTCCTCGACATCGTTGAGGGTTTCCTCCGAAAACACGTGGGCGGGAAGCTCGATGTCGTTGCCGAACGCGATCGAGACAATTTCCGCGCTGGGCGGGTAGCCGGGGCTGCCGCCCCCCTTGAACGGGTTGAACCACGAGTCTTCGCCCGGATCGTATTCGAATCGAACCTGACACGGCACTCCTCCGACAAACGCGGGAAGAATTGGGGGGATTTTGCTCAGAGCCACCATCGGTTTTTCTTCTCCCTAAAAAGAGATTCCAGTTTCTCCATCGAGATGTATGCGGACTTCAGATGCTTGGCGTGCCGCTTCGCCATCAGGTAAATCAGCTCCTTTACCCGAAAGTCGTTGTTGAGCTGCCGGATGACCATGGGCGCGTATTCGTTGTTGACCGGCTCGGCCTCCGGGTCGAGGATGAGGATGTTTTTGCCCTCGGCATCAACAATGCGACGTGGCACGCCCGTCTCGTCCCGCTTGAGGGACAGCGGCAAAACCATCGCCCGAGTTTCATTTGGCTTGCTCATCTTCCACCAGATGCGCCATCAGCAGCAGGGCAATCACTTTTTTGTTTTTCCCTCCCCACCATTGCCTGCCGCTAAAAGCGGTGTTGAAGTAATCGCTGAAAACCGTAATGTGATCGACGGCATCCTGCACCGGCACGTGCCCGTACAACTGGCGCAGCGCCGTCGAGATCGCGCAGCTCGGCGGATCATCGCTTTCGTCGGCAATCTCGGCCGCCCGTTCATACACGCGCGGGCTGACCTTCAGAATCGGCGGGATCATAGGACGCAGTCGCACATCTGGCGCTCAATGTCGTCCGGGCGGATCACGTCGCCAGCGAACAGGCACTCGGGCTTGTGAACTGCTTGGCTGCGCTTTAGGTCAGCCTGCATATCGGCTGCGATAGCGCGAAACCACGTCTCCCGGATGTCCGTGCGATCGGCAGGGGCATACTGGCCGACTGCCGGGCCAAAGTCGTGGATGGGTTTGATCCGCTTCACATCATCCTCCATTTCGGTTGACTGGATCGATCCTGTTTTTCGCAGGGCCAAGCGTAGGTGATGGCTTCCTGCACTCCGAAAACCGCAGGCCTATCCCAGAGGCGCGGGTGCATCCTGACGTACAGGATCGCTACATCAACAACGTCGCCAATGGTGACGCCTTTGCTGATGCAAGACATTCCAGTTATCTGCGAAACATCGGAAACAGCCGCGACAAAGCCGATGCACGGAAGCCTTCCGACTTCTTGGCAGTATTTCTGCAGGAACTCCTTGCCGTCGATAAAGTAACCCTGCGCCGCCGCGGTCGTGCTTGTCAGCGCAATCAAGACACTTGCAAGAACCCGTTTCATGACCCCCTCGCCCAGTTGTACAAACACGCCGCCAGACTGTCCATGGTTCCAGTCAAAAGTTTTCGGTTTCGGAACTTCCGCTCTGAGTCGCCGCCGAGACAGTCAAAGCAGCGGCGCTTTCTTCGCACCCGGTCGTTCCCGCATTGCATGTAGGGGAACGAATCAAGTGGCTTTCTCTTTTTGCATTTTTCGCAGACCTTGACCTCGGATTTGGGCATTCCTTACCTCCACGTAAGTTTTCGATGATTCTCCGCACTCGCCGCATGCTGACCCCAAGGGTTGCGGCGATTTCCACACGTGGGACGTTGTGCTCGATCATTTCTTTGGCCAGCTCAAACCGCTCCTTGGCCCCACGCTTGAACTGCTGGTTGCACGCGGCTGCGTACCTCTGGTTGCGCCGGGACAGCCAGACGTCCCGCATCTGCTCGCGCGTCGGCGGCCGCCGGGTCGAGTACGGTGCCGGGCCCATGACCTGCAGATGCCTTGGGTTGACGCACCGGCGGTTGCCGCATGACTGGCTGACCTCCTCGTTCTTTTTAACCAGACCGGTTGTCAGGATGTACATCAGGCGGGGAACGCTGAACTCATTCTCCCTCAGGCATTCGATAGTGATCCTCGGCCCGCTCTTGTCCATGGCGGCGCACCAGTTCCAGCAGCCGTCGTCCTGCTTTTCGCAGAACGATTCAAGGTAGTCAACAAGCGGAATAGGCAGCCGCTTGGGCTTTGGCGTTTTCATCAGAACGGGAGG
>JAOAGV010000205.1 GCA_026415575.1 Candidatus Sumerlaeia bacterium | reverse complement strand
GGATACGATGAAACGCGTCGTTCCACAATTTCGGGCGCGGTGGAACGCGCCCCTCCACGTTTTCGGTTGCAGTGGAACCCGACCCTCCATTCGGGCGGTTTCCATCTTGCAAAGGCGACCTCGTTCTGCCATAAACCAAAACCGTTGGTCGGGAGGTTACGCGAACCTATGCAATCCTCGCAAACGCAGTCGTACTTTCTGCCGGGAACGGAGATCGAAATCATCAATCCCGCCCTGCCGCGCGGGCAGTTTCGATCGGTGCTGTTTGATTTCGACGGGACGCTGTCGCTGATTCGCGAGGGCTGGCCCGACGTAATGATCCCGATGATGGTCGAAATTCTGGCCGCCCAGCCGACGCACGAGCCCGAAGACCAGCTGTATCGCCTCGTCGAGGGATTTGTCATGCGGCTCAACGGCCGCCAAACCATCTATCAGATGATACAGCTGTGCGAGGAAATCCGCCAGCGCGGCGGAACACCCGAAGACCCGCTGGTCTATAAGCGGATGTATTACGAGCGGCTGAACCGGCGCATTGCCGGGCGGATCGAAGGCCTGCGGTCGGGGCGCATTGCCCGCGAGGACATGCTGTTGCCCGGCGCGATCGAACTGCTCGAAGCGCTGCGGCGCCGCGGCCTGACGCTGTATCTGGCCAGCGGCACGGACGAGCCGTTCATGAAGGAAGAAGCACGGCTGCTGGGGCTGACCGAATATTTCAACGGGGGAATTTTCGGCGCGCTCGACGACTATCGCCGGTTCTCCAAGCAGATGCTGATCGCCGACATGTTTCGGCGGCATGGACTTCGCGGGCCGCAGTTGCTGGCCTTTGGCGATGGATTTGTCGAAATTGAAAACACCAAGGAATTTGGCGGCGTGGCCATCGGCGTGGCTTCCGACGAAGTGCGGCGCTGCGGCATCAATCAATGGAAACGCGACCGCCTTGTCCGCGCCGGCGCCGACATCATTATTCCCGAATATCGGCAGCATGCGGTGTTGTTGGAGTACCTGTTTCCGCCGGATTGCGGCGGTGCAGCAACTGGGTAATACTTCGACACAGCCCTTCCACCAGAGAGCACCTCATGAATTCCGAACGGTTGGAAACCCTGCTGAGCGCATTCCCGCAACTGTCCATCGCGGTGCTCGGTGACTTCTTTCTCGACAAGTATCTAGACACCGATCCGGCGTTGCGCGAAGTCTCTCTGGAAACCGGCCTCGATGCGCTGCAAGTCGTGCGCGTGCGCACCTATCCGGGCGCCGCCGGCACTGTGCTCAACAATCTGGTCGCCCTCGGCATCGGGCGGCTTTTCCCCGTCGGATTTACCGGCACCGACGGGCAGGCGTATGATTTGCGCCGCGGCATGGCCCACCCGGCTATTGTGCTCGACGATCTGCTCGAACGGTCCGACCGCCTGACGCCGGCCTATGTCAAGTTGATGGAAATCCAGCCCGACGGGGCGGTTCGCGAGTTTCTCCGCTTCGACATCAAGAACCGCACACCCCTGCCGCCGGACCTCGAGGACGCGATCCTTGCGCGACTTTCGCGCCGGCTGGCCGACTGCAACGGCCTGATTATCGCCGACCAAGTGCAGGAGGCCAACTGCGGCGTGGTCACCGACCGCGTGCGCGAGGCCGTCGCGCAATTGGGCGGGCAGTATCCGCACAAAGTCGTGTTTGCCGACTCGCGCGTGCGGATCGGCCGCTTCTGCAACGTCATCGTCAAACCCAACCGCAGCGAAGGCGCGCGCGCTGTGGGGCTGGATGAAAGTGAAGCCGAACCCGAAGCAATTGTCCGCCGCATAGCCTGCCAGACCGGCCGTCCCGCCTGCGTAACGCTCGGCGAGGGCGGCGTTCTGGCCTTCGATGGCCAAACGCTCTGCCACATTCCCGCCTATCTCCACGAAGGGCCGGTGGATATTGTCGGCGCCGGCGACAGCCTGACCGCAGGCATGGTCAGCGCGCTGTGCGCAGGGGTAACCTTTTTCGAGGCCGCGCTCATCGGCAATCTGGTGGCCTCGATTACCGTTCAGCAGATCGGCGTAACGGGCACAGCCACGCCGGCGCAGGTGCGCGAGCGGTTCGAGCAATACCGGCGACGGTTCCCCGCCTTGTGCGAGCATCTGTCTGCCCTTCAGGCTGAACAGGAAGGAACAAGCGCATAGCTCAGGTCGAACAGGATGAAAGCCCCCGTTGTGCGCATTGGGCTTTGGACTGCGGCAGCCATGCTGCCGCTTTGCTGAAACCGTCCGTTGTCACACAAAATGTCGGCACTGTGGACTGCGGCAGCCATGCTGCCGCTTTTCTGAAATCGTCCCTCGTCAGGCCAAACGTCGGCGCTGAGGGAAGAAACTACGCCGGCGGGTTAGGGTTTATCGTAAAAAGAAAGCGGCAGCCCGGCTGCCGCAATCCAAGGTGGGCGCTGATTTGTTTATAATGACAAGGGCGCCGGCTCCGGCCTTTTCCATTTTGCCCTTTCAGCCCCAATAAGGCCACAGCATGATCGAATGACTTTCTCCCGATTTCGGGCAAAGTTTGCCGGCTTTCGGCTTTCTTAATCGCGCATAAAGTGCTTGACTGCGCGTGCGCCCGGCAAACAGTATCTTTCCTGTCTTTTGACGGCGGGTATAGCTCAACTGGTTAGAGCGTTGGACTGTGGATCCAAAGGTTGTGGGTTCAAGCCCCACTATCCGCCCCATTTCCCCTCCGCACGGGCTTCAATTCTGCACCATTCTTTGCGGATTTCCTGTCTAACCGCCACAGCTTTTTCCCTGTTTCCATCCAATTTTTAGTTCGGAACATGGAGGGTCGGGTTCCACCCCGACCGTGTTTTTGATTTGGAGATTCTTGATTCGGACATGGTGGACCACGTCGTTCCACATTTTCGGGCGCGGTGGAACGCGCCCCTCCACCCCGACCGCATTTCTGCGCGCAACGTTGACTTCATCGGCGG
>JAOAGV010000204.1 GCA_026415575.1 Candidatus Sumerlaeia bacterium | reverse complement strand
GCAATAGCCCAACCGTCGCCGATGTCCACGATGCCGGCGTTCTCCTCGCCGGCTTTCACCAGAATGAACGGCGCTTCGCGCGGAAATTTTTTCAGTTCCGGCTTGGAGTTCTTGTAGCTGCAATGCTCCGACCACATCACCGAGAAAATGCCCAGCTCGGTGATGTTCGGCTCGCGTCCGAGGATTTCTTTGATCCGCTCGTATTCGTCCGGCGTGATGCCGTGTTTGGCAATGAGCTCAGGGGTAATGTTCATCGGGAAACGCGCCGCGCAGTGTAGCGAAACCGCGCCGAAATGCAACGCCACCGATACACCTTGCGCAGGGAAACACCCCAGGCTATAAAGTCGGGCAAGAGGATCATACCACGTGAAACCGCCGCACGCATCTGCTTGCGTCGTGCTGCTTCTGACTTTTGCCGCTTCCGCGCTGGCTGCCGCCAATCCGGTGCAAACCGAAAATCGCAAGCCCGGCGCTCCCGACTGGCAGTTGACGCGCGTGCGGCTGGATCGTGCCGACGGAATGCGTTCGCCGTTCATCGAAGGTTACTGCTCCCGCCAAAGCGTCAAAGCAGGCGAGGTACTCGACATCATGGTCTCCACCGATCCGCCGGCGAAATTTCAGATCGAGATTTTCCGCACCGGCTACTACGGCGGCAGGGGCGCCCGCCTGATGCGCAAGCTAGGCCCGTTTCAGGGCAAACCCCAGCCCGTGCCAAAACCCGGCCCCAAAGACCTGATCGAATGCAACTGGGAACCCGTCGCGCAACTGATCATCCCAAAAGACTGGCTCAGCGGCGTGTATCTGGGAAGACTCACCACACTGCCCGACGCCGAAGATCAGCCCTACTGGCAGAGCTACGTGATTTTCATCGTCCGCGACGAGCGGCGCGCCGACATTCTTTTCCAGTGCTCCGACAACACCTGGCAGGCGTACAACCGCTGGCCGACCAAATACTCGCTTTACACACACCCCAAAGGCAACCAAGGCCCTTGGGCCGATGTCAGCTTCGACCGCCCCTACGGTCGCCAATCCCAATACACCGCCATCGTCAACGACCCGCTCTCGGTCGGCTCCGGCGAATTCCTCAGCTTCGAATACCCAATGTCCTACTGGCTTGAACAGCACGGTTACGACGGCACCTATTGCTCCAACAGCGACATGCTCGCCCCCGACCGCGCCCTCAAATGCAAAGTGTTCCTCAGCGTCGGCCACGACGAATACTGGGACCTGCGCCAGTTCCGCACCGCCGAAAAACTGCGCGACGCCGGCGTCACCCTGATGTTTTTTTCGGGCAACGCCGTCTGCTGGGTCTCACCGTTCCGCCCCAGCGGCAGCGGCGCGCCCAACCGCATCATCTTCCGCGGCGGCCCCTACGGCGGAAATCAGCCATACGCGGAGGAACGACAAACCAAACATGGCCCCTTCCCGGAGCACGGCCCCGACGAAGGGCTGCTCATCGGCGCGCGTAACGGCCGGCCCATCAATGGCGGCGGCGATTGGATCGTCCGCAAGGCGGAGCACTGGATTTTCGCCGGCACCGGATTGAAAAACGGCGATCGGATTCCGGGCTTGGTCGGCTGGGAATACCACAATCTCCCCGCCACTGAAATTCCTGGCCTTGAAATCGTGGCCGAAGGCCCTGTCTGGGTCGGCGGCGAAACACTCTCGCACTACGCCGCCACACTCTACCCCGGCCCGAAAGGCAGTTTCGTTTTCAACGCCGCCACGATCTTCTGGTGTCAGAACCTTTCAAGGCCACCCGGCCACACCTTGCCGTGGTCGCACTGGAGCCGGCCTCACGGCCCCGATCCGCGCGTCCAACAAATCACCCACAACCTGCTTCGGAGAGCCACAGGCAAATGAAAATTTTCCTCCTGTTCGCATTGTTTCTGGTTTGCATTGCAGCGGAAGCAAACATCGTCCGCGACGAGAACCGCAAACCGGGCGCACTCGACTGGCAACTGACACGTGTGCGTGTTGACAAAAGCAATTTCCGCTCGCCGTGGATCGAAGGCTACTGCTCCAAACAATCCGTGCTGGCCGGCGAACCGCTCGACATCATGGTCTCGACCGATCCGCCGGAAAAATTCAAAATCGAAATCTTCCGCACCGGCTACTACGGCGGACGCGGCGCGCGGCTGATGACCACGCTCGGCCCATTTCAAGGCGAAGCTCAGCCTCTACCGCCAGTTGGCGAAAAACGATTGCGCGAATGCCGTTGGAAACCCGCTGTGACATTGAAAATTCCCGCCGACTGGCCAAGCGGTGTGTATCTGGGGCGGCTCACCACCTTGCCCGCGGCAGAAGACAAACCTTATTGGCAGAGCTACGTCATTTTCATCGTGCGCGACACGCGCCGGGCCGACATTCTTTTTCAATGCTCTGACAACACTTGGCAGGCGTACAACCGTTGGCCCGACAACTATTCGCTCTACACCGACCCCCGCGGCTCCCACGCGCGCGACGTCGCCGTGAGTTTCGACCGACCGTATGCACGTTTCGCCCAATACAGCGGCATCGCCAACGACCCGCTCACCGTCGGCTCAGGCGAGTTCCTGCTGCTGGAGTTCCCCCTGAGCTACTGGCTCGAACAACACGGCTACGACGTCACCTACTGCTCCAACAGCGATTGCCTCGACCCACGCCAAATTACCCGCTGCAAAGTCTTCCTCAGCGTCGGCCACGACGAATACTGGGATCTGCCGCACTACGATGCCGTCAAAACCGCCATCCACCAAGGCGTCAACGTCCTCTGGCTCACCGGCAATGCGGTTTTCGCCGTAAGCCGGTTCTCACCCTCATCTGACGGGCGCCCCAACCGCATCATCACACGCATCGGACATTTCGGCGGACTAACTGACGCCGAAATGGCGCAGATCGAAAAAATCATGACCAAGGATTGGCGGCGTGTCGGCCCCGACGAAAGCCTCATCATCGGCGCACGCACTGTGATTCCATTCAACGG
>JAOAGV010000203.1 GCA_026415575.1 Candidatus Sumerlaeia bacterium | reverse complement strand
GTGCAGGTAGTTGTCCACTGCACCGACCATGAGCCGGGCCGTTGGCTCGGCCGCGAAAAAGTCCACGGCCACCGACTCGATGGCCACCGGGTCTTGCGAGGCAAACAGGCTGCAGGGCCAGTGGCCGTTGAACGGCGGCGACTGCCACTTCTCCAGTGCCTGATTCTGGTGTGGGGCGGCGTATAGCGCATCAATGAGATAGAGGATTGTCTTGCCGCCCAAGTCTTTGTGGGCCATCAGGTCCACCAGTGCGTTGTACGAGCCCATCGGCCGCGAGCGCACCATGATCGAATCGTGCATATTGCTCGGATACCACCCTTTGTGTGGGTCGCTCGGGCCGGTGTTTTCGCGATACACCGACCCGAAGTGGTTCTTGGCGCAGAGCGTGACGGCCGCAAGCGAATGGCCCTTGAGAACCGCCGCGTTGATCAGATATGTCGCGCCGGTGACGCATGCGGGCAGGTAGGTTTTGCCGTGGTCGGGCGTGGCGGGATCGCCAAACTGCAGGGCGACCTTTTTATCCGGCTCGGCCTTGAAACGACCGTCGCCGCCGTCGCGATCTTCAAAACGGATGTCGGGAAACTCGGCGTGAATCGGCTGGAAGATGGAGTCGGGGATAAATCGCGAGGCATCATAGACAACGAGATCGGATTCGCGCACGCCGGCCTGTTTCACCAGTGAACGCATCAAGGCCGCGGTTACCTGCGGCGTGTTGTAGTATCCTTGAATGGCGTTTTCGTGGCGGCTGGAGCAATTCATGTTGACCTTTACGGCCACACGCTCGCCCGACTTGTAGCCGACATCCCCGCGGCCGTGCGTGCGGTTGTAATGGCGGAACAGGGCCGCCCAGGCATCGGCGTCTGTTTTTGCGCCACATAGAGTGCGGAGCGACTGGCGAAACATTTCATCCGCCAAGGCCGGATCGTTAAACTTGTCCTCGAACCATCCACCGCTTTGGGGATTACCGTCCCACAGCGCCGATTTTGGGTTATGAACCCAGACGACCCGCCCGGGGAAAATGCCCTGTCCAATACCGATCGGCTGATTGGCCGGCTCGGTGGGTTTCCACCGGGGAACCTCGGCGCGGGCGGGAGGACCACTGGCGGCACGCGCCGTTGGCAAGAAGGGGACCGGAACCGATGAAGTCAGTGTGGTCCAAGTTCCGACGACCGCGGCACGTTTGAGAAACTTGCGGCGATTCATAGCAAATTCTCTCTTTGCTTTTTAATTTGGACGCCGTGGAAGGCGTACCTCCACGTCGAGGGTCGGCTTCCACGCCGACCGTATCGCTTCGGCCTAATGGCCGGTTCCCTCAACTGATCCTCATTTATTACGTTACCGCGACCAACTCGATGCCATCGGCCGTGCCGAGATTGCGCGAGTATTTCTTTTCCTGCGGATTGTTCCAGTGCTCATGCACGCCGAGGCTCGACAGACGCTTTGTGGGCTCGGCGTGATTGGGATCGTAGAACGTGCCGGAGGGCGGTTCGCCCGCTTGGGCTGCTTCGTGCAAGTAGTCATCCACGCCGTCCTGCCTCGGAAAATCCGTCCATTCGGCCTGCAGGAAATCAAGCCCCACCGAGTCAATGGCCACGGGGTCTTGCGAGGCAAACAGGCTGCATGACCAGCGCCCGTCGAATGGGGGCATCTTCATCCGTTGGGGCACCGGGTCCTTGGGGTGGAGCCCCGAGAACAATCCGTCAATCAAGTAGAGCACCGTCTTGCCGCCGAGATGGTCGTGGCCCATGAGGTCCACCAGCGGACGGTAGATGCGGACTTCCTTGGAAAAGCAATTCGGGTGTATATCGTAGTAGCCCTTCTGCACGGGCCAACGTATCAGCGACCCATAATGGTTTTTTGCACACAGGGTTACGCCGGCGCCGACGTGGGCCTTGAGGTTGGCGAAGTTTATGAGATAGTCGGCCTCGGCAAAGCTGGCGGGCAGAAAGTCCCGCGTTTCGACTTGCGGGCGGCAGCTCCAAAAAAGCGGAACGGTCGAGGCGGCGACCTTGAGGCGTCCGAATTCGCCGGCGTAGTCCTCGTAGCGCACGCGGGGAAAAGCGCTATGCAGCATCGTGTAGTATTCGTTGACCAGATACGCAAGGGTGTCGCACACGGTGATGTTTTTTTGAGGCACGCCGGCTGCGGTAAGTTGAGCCAGCAAGGCAAGAATCAACTGCGGCGCGGTGTTCATGTAATCCGGGCGCGTGGTGAAGTTGTAGCTTTTGGGGTCTACGCGGTTTTCGCGGAAAATCATGCCGACCCAATTGGGCTTGATGACAATCTTTTCGCCGGTGGTGTATCCGCTGTCCTTTTTGCCGCGCGTTTTGTTCAGATGACGGAAGAGTCTATCCCACGCCTCGGTCGCTTGCGTGGCTCCGGTCAAGGCGCAGACGGCGCGCTCCATCATCCTGTCCACGCGCTTCTGCTTCATCCGGTCACCTTCCCACCAATGACCGTCTCCCGGACCTTTCCAATCCGTTACATCGGGATCATGAACCCAGACGACGCGGCCGGGATGAATACCCTTGGCCTCGCCGACAGGCTTGAGGTGATCGGCTGGCTCGGCGCCGCGGGCACAGGAGACCATGTATTTCGGCAACGTCAGCCCCGCCGCGGCGGTAACGAGGAATCTCTTGCGGTCCATGGTAATTCTCCTCTTGCTGCTTTAACAGAACCGGAGTTTGCGTGACAGTCCAACCCGCAGTCTTTGAAAATTCCCTGAAAGAATTGTTGCCTTCGCGATCGCAGCGGGTCAATTGAAAACTCGAAGATGCGCCACAGATGGGTGCATCTCCGAAATCGGGAGATGCATCCATTCATGCATGGGGTTGCTTTTTTTGCTTGCAAGCGAATCGCCATGTTCGCCATCCTTGACGTGGCATTTGCACAAGCGGCGGTTGTAAGTGCGGCTGTCGCCGATTCCATAGGGACTGGCTGCTTGAGCAGGCGCCCGACTACCTGGTCACCAACGCCTCGCTGGCGCATGCGCTGGCGCTGCAATCGATCGACTGCGGCCTGCGCATCGGCAGCCTGCGTGGGCTGCTGTGCTTTGGCGAGCGTATTC
>JAOAGV010000202.1 GCA_026415575.1 Candidatus Sumerlaeia bacterium | reverse complement strand
GCGTTCGTCATTATGGGTGGCCCCCACCCCGGCTATGTGCCCGAGGAAACGCTGGCCGGCGGCGATGTGGACGCCGTTGTCCTCGGCGAGGGCGAGGCCACCCTGCTCGAACTCGTCAGCGCTGTCGCCGCGGGCCGGCCGGTTGCAGGCATGGCCGGAACAGCCGTTCGCGGCGCGAGCGGCGAAATCCTCGTCGGCCCGCCGCGTCCTTTCATCGAGCCGCTCGACTCACTCGCGCTGCCCGCCCGCGACCTTGTGCCGATGGAGCGCTATCGCGCGGCGCGAATCGGCGAGCGGCCGCTGACTCCCGTCATCACCAGCCGGGGCTGCTCGCATGACTGTCACTTCTGTTCCTCCTCGCGGTTCTGGGGGCGCAAGCTGCGTTTTCGCAGCGTCGAATCTGTCGAAGCGGAACTGGAGGAAATCTACAATCGTTATGGTTTTCGCGCCGTGGCCTTTGTGGACGACAACTTTGCCGCGCGGCCCGATCGCGTCGTCGCCGTGAGCGAAGCCATTCTTCGCCGCGGCTGGGACCTGTGGTGGTGGTGTTTTGCGCGCGCCGACCACATTGTGCGCCACCCGGAAATGCTCGAACCGATGGCACGCTCCGGCTGCAAAACCATCTATGTCGGCGTCGAATCGGCCAGCGACCAATCGCTTCAGGACTATGGCAAGCGAAGCGACCGCGCGACGGTCGAGCGGGCCTTCGATCTCCTCAGACAACACGGCATTCAGATTTTCGCCAGCTACATTCTCGGCGGCCTGCACGAAGACCATGCCTCCACCGAGGCCACCATCGAACTGGCCCGCCGTCTCGACAGCAACATCGCCCAATTCAGCATCCTTACGCCCTATCCGGGCACCCGCCTCTTCGACGACCTGCGCGACCGCCTGCGCCACCGCGATTGGCGCCGCTACGACATGCTGCACCTTGTCTTTCGCCACCCGAAACTGTCGGCCTTCCGGCTTTACGGCTACCTACTCAAGGCTAACATCCGCTTCTACACGCGCTCGCGCGAAGCCCGCCGCGGCTTCTGGCGCGTTATGCGTCGCCAAGGGGTCGGATTGGGCAAGATCGGCTGCTTCTTTCGCGATTACTTCACAAAATAAGTCCGTCTCAAACCCCTCATGGGCGTAGGGATTTCCACGACTTTGCGATTTTCAAGGGCTCAATACGCGCGGTTGACGACCAGTTCCGTCAACTCGATCAAGAATTGCCGGGCAGGAATGTCGGGCAAACCGTCCAGCGCCTGCCGTGCATCCTGCGCATGGGCGCGGGCGGCATCGAGGGCGTAAGCGATTCCGCCATATTTCTGGACACACTCAAGAATAACCTGCGGAGCGCTGCCGTTATTCAGGGCCGCAAGCAGAAACTCGCGGTCTTTGCGGTCGGCTTTTTCTAAGGCGCGAATGACCGGCAACGTCTGCCTCCCGCACGCGATGTCCGTGCCGATTTCCTTGCCGAGTACGCGCGGGTCGGCCGTGAAATCCAGAATATCGTCGGTGATCTGAAACGCCAGCCCGAACTCCATGCCATAACGTTCGAGCGCGGCCACGGCCGCCTCCGGCATGCCGCCCAGCGCTGCACCGGTCTTGGCGCACACCGAAAACAAACCGGCTGTCTTGCACCGGATGATGAACAAATGGTCCGCCTCGCTCAGAAGACGGTTGCGCGTTTCAATCTGAAACATTTCGCCATCGCACATGCCGGCGGCCACGCGGCAAAACGCCGCCATCAGGTCCGTTGGCAGATGCGTATGGGCGATTTCCCAAGCGCGCGAGTAGGTGTAGTCGGCCATCAGAATGGCCACGTCGTTGCCCCAGCGCTTGTTGACCGTCGGCTGTCCACGCCGCAGCGAAGCCGCATCAATGACATCGTCGTGGAGGAGCGAGGCGATATGCAGCAATTCGGCAAAGGCGGCCGCATGGCATACGCGGTCGGACGGCCCGCCGCCTGTGCGCGCCGCCAGCAAGGTCAGGATCGGCCTCAACCGTTTGCCGCTGGCGGCCTCGATGTGCCGCGCCACCTCGCGCGTCAGCCCGATTTGCGATTGCAGGGCCTCGCCGATGATCTGATCCACCCGGTCGAGGTCGCCCGCCAGATACTCCGCCACGCGCGTAAAAAAATCCACTCGTTTCCCGTGCCGGACTTTCCCAGTTTTTGATTGAATTGACACCATCGCAGCCCTTATGCCAGTTCCATCGGTATCAAGGATATGAACGGCGATTGTCAATAGTAAGGATCAACCGGCAAGAAGGGAAAGATCAATCGGAGAACGGCCCATGACCGAACCCCCCAGCACCGCCACCAAGGACCGCACCGTACATCTGGCGTATGGAAAAACCGGCCTCGAACTGCGTTTGCCCAACCGTGCGAACGTGCAAATCCTTCGCAGCCGCCCGTGCGCGGGCTTGCCCGACCCGATGGCGACAATTCGCACCGCCCTCGAAAAACCCATCGCCTCCCGGCCGCTCGCCGAACTGGCCCGCGGTCGTTCGAGCGCCTGCGTGGTCATTTCCGACATCACGCGCCCCGTCCCCAATGCGATTGTGCTTCCACCGATTCTTGCGGCCATCGAGGGCGCCGGCATCCCCTGCGACCGCATCGTCATCCTGATCGCCACGGGCATCCATCGCCCCAATCTCGGCGACGAACTGGTGGAACTGGTCGGCTCGCACATTGCCTCGACCTATCGCTGCGTGAATCACATGTCGCGCGACGACAACGAGGTTCGCTTTGTCGGCGCTACCGCCGCCGGTATCCCCCTCTATGTCAACCGCCACTATCTGGATGCCGATCTCAAGGTTCTGACCGGCTTTATCGAGCCGCATCTGTGGGCCGGCTACAGCGGCGGCCGCAAGGCCATCCTGCCCGGCATCACCGGCCTCGAAACCATGAAATATATGCACGGCTACGACATGATCGCCCATCCCGGAACGCGATACGGCAATTTGAAAGACAACCCGTTTCACGAGGCCGGTCTCGAGGTGGCCGGCCGCGTCGGCGCCGATTTCCTCGTCAATGTCACGCTCAACGAATCCAAACAAATCAGCGGCGTCTTTGCCGGCCATTACAATCAAGCCCACCTCGAAGGGGCGCGGTTCTGCGAACAATGGGTCATGGCCGATGTCGCCGAACCGGTGGACCTC
>JAOAGV010000001.1:357-115238 GCA_026415575.1 Candidatus Sumerlaeia bacterium | reverse complement strand
GCTCTGGACTGCGCGCAGTTCAAAAAAGGGGCCAACCCCAGATGGCTGCCCGTGCGTTTGCCACCGCAGTTGTTGCGAGAAATGCGGGCTACAAATCTCCCAAGCGACGATACTATTGGGGTTTTCGATAGGCCTCTATAATAGTTCTCACACTCAATACGGATGTTTTTTCCAAGTTCCTGCGACGTTCGTTACTACCATGTTAGGGCTGCCCACGCTACGCTGTTGCATGCCCGATTCGAGCCCCCGTTATCCTTCCACCACCAGCGGCATCCGCTCGATGGCGTTGTGTCCCGATTTGAGATACGGACGCGGCATGGGCTGTGCGTAGCCGCGGGCATCAATGGTCCGGCAGGCAATCTCATAGCGTCCGGGGGCAAGCCCTTCCAGAAGCGCCGCCCAATGCACAATCGCGTTGGGCAGCGGCCACTGGTGTGGTTTGCCCGTTTTGGGATTAATCTGCAGCGGCACCTCGGGCAGCTTGCCGTCGGGCAGGCCGCCTCCCCAGTGTTCCGGCGGCGGCAAAATCACTGCCTCGCGCCAGTCTGCGGCGTCCATGCGTCCATCCTGTCCGCGCCGTCCACTCTTCCCGCCGCGCTTCTCGCCGCCCTTTTCCTCGCCGGCCGGTTCCACGCAATACTGCACTTTGCTCAGGCCGGAAATGCCCACCTGTGCCACACCGGTGATGGCAATGGGCTGGCCCGCCTTGGCCGTTTTCGGCACGGCGATGAACCGTGCGCACGTCTTGATGTGGCTTTCCGTGTCGTTGTTCCATGTCGCATACGTGTCGGTGATGTGGTAATTGTTGGAGAGGATGATTTTCTGAAGCCATTTGACGGACTTGTTGGCGTAGAGGTCGGGAACAAGCATGCGCACCGGCCCGCCGCGCTTGGGCGTCAGCCACTCGTTGTTCAATTTGTAGGCGAGAATGACCGGCAGGCCGCCCGGCGGGTCTTCGAGCACGCGATCCATTGGCAGCGAACTTTGGAATTTTTGCTTGGGGTCGTTGTTGTGGTAGCCGTAGTAATGGACGCGGCGGATATTGGCGACCGGGCGGGTCAGCCAGATCACTTCGCGCAACGGCACGCCCTCCCACAGCCCCATCCCGAACGGCTGGCGGCCGTTCGTGCATGTCATGACGCTCATAAAGCGGACGGCGTGCTTTTCGGCCAGTTTCATCAGGGCGGCAAAATCAAGTGCTGTGCCCAATTCCTTGGAGAGTGGGTTCTCGATTTTCGCCGCACCATCCTGTCCGACCTGTCCGGCGGGTCCGGCCTCTTGCCCCGAATCCGCGACCACTTCCAGTTGCCACGTATCGCGGTGCAACCCCACCTCGCGCAGTTTTTCCGGCGGCAGCGTATGGGGCGGAGGCGTGCCGCGGCCGGCATTGCGGAAATTCTCCTCGCGCGTCAGATACTCCAACTTCGCGATGGCTTCTTCCAATTCCGGACGCAGCGGCCGGCGCAGGGGCGCCGTTTGCCCCTCGCCCGCCTGCCCGCCAAGTGCACTGGCGTTGAGGCCTGCCATCCCCGCTGCGCCAAGCCCCATGAAATAGCGCCGGGTAAGCAGGATGTGTTGCTGAATCGTATGTGAAACCTCGGTCATAATAAAAAACCTCCCTTTTACCCGATAGACATCGCCGTTAATATCTGGAGATTCCCAAAGATAAGCAATGCTTTTTTTGCCGGAAAGCAAATGCCGACGCAGGGTCGAAGCGGAACGTTGAAAGAAATCAGCGCAGTACCTTTTTATTGAATTGCACCGCCCAAGAGCACAAGTTTCTTTAACCAGATGGAAGATACTGCCTATCATACAGATGTATTTTAGTCAAAGCGAGCACGGCGTTCCACATTTTCATGCCATATACAACGAATTCAACGGAGTGTTTGCCATCGAGACTTTGGAGATGCTGGAAGGTGATCTTCCGATCCGCGCTCAACGATTGGTAAAAGAATGGGCTGGCCAATATTAACGTGAGATTCTTGACATGTGGACGCGACAAGAATTTCGGCAACTGCCGGGATTGGAGTAAACAACTCATGGACCGAATCCCACGAATTAAAAGAGTCGAGGCGGTGCCCCCTTTTAAATTGCGCGTGTATTTTGAGAATGGAGTAGAAAGATATTATAATTGTGAAGCTCTTTTGCACCTACCACAATTCCATTTGCTGAAAGACCCCGGCTTTTTTAAAGCTGTGCGCGTGGATCCGGGCGGCTACGGAATCTCATGGAACGATGATTTGGACCTGAGCGAATATGAACTGTGGACCAACGGGAAAACCGTCGAATTAAACCCGGTTGAATAAACTCCTACTTGCCTGCCAGAAGCGCCTTTGTAGCGGTAAATGTGGCAAGGACTCTTCCGCCGGCATCCAACCGCCGCCCGGCGCAATTGCTGTCGCTTTTCCACGAATCGGTCGAAACAGGCCCACCCGTCTCGCCGGCGCGCAAAAGCACCTCCACCGTGGTGCCCTTTTCGCCCTTGATCTCGCACAACCAGCCGTTCGGCACTTTTTTTACCGCCTCGCCGGTGGCGGGCAGGGCACTCTTATCCCCGGCCGCCCCACCGGCTTTAATGCTATAGGGCCGGATGACCGTGATGAACTGGACGGCCTCCTGCGGCTCCGTCGTTTCGGCAGCGAAGTGGTACTGTTTCCATCCGCGCCACTTCTGCGGCGGCGGATCAAACTTGTCATGCTGCGACAGCTTCAAGCCGGTTGGTTGCAGGATGCTGACCCGCGCGCGACTGGCACCATTCGATGCGATAATCTCCGACTGATCCTTGAATTTCATTGCCTCGACGGCATGAAGCAGCCACGAAAATGTTGAGGGTTTTGCCGCAACCAGTTGGTCGTAAATCAAAATCACATCGGGTTTTGCGAAGAGAATCGTTCGCGTGTAACGTTTGATCGCCTCGCCGTAGGTCTCGCTGGCGTCGCCCACCACATAGTCAAACTCCCTGCTGGTGTAAAAGGCGGTGATCCTGCCGCCGACTTCCGTCCGCGTGTGCTTGATCTGACCCTTGCCGTTCACCAAAATGTTATTCTGCGACTTGGTCTCCCACATCCACTGTGTGTGGTGCGGGCTGCCGTGCCAGTCGCGCCGCCCGCTCGAAATCAGCAGCGGCTTGCCATAGACCGCAAGGATGAAGGAGTTCTGCGCCTCGAAACCGTGGCTCTGCGAACCCATGGGGCTGCTCTTGAAAAACACCTGAACATCCTTTGTCGCATCCAGCAGGTTGGTATGGAGCATGGCCACACCGGTGCCGCGAAAGACTTTTGACGAAGGCAGATCGGTCGGCGGCTGCGGCGTTGGCGCCGGCCGCTGTGCCCTCAGCAGGCCCAAGTAGCCCGACTCGATCTCGCCGCCCACCTGGTCGGCATACCATTGCCAGTGCCCGTTCTGTGCTCCGCGGGCAAAAATGGCCATGAGCCCTCCGTGCGAGCGGGGCGTCCGTTCGAGCGCCAGATCGCCGAATCCGCCACACTCGGTTCCGGGCGGCATCGCATAGAGCGGAAAATAGCCGGCGCGATGGAAGAACGGTTTCTTAAAGCCATCAATGCCGAGGGCCGACTTCATCACGTCGAGCCACCACGTGTGGCGGTACTGATAGCTGCTCCAATACGATGTTCCCTCGTGCCAGCCGCCGTCATCGTCCGACCACACCGGATAGCAGCAGAAGAACGTGTTGACTGTGTGCTCCAACCATATCGGGCATTCGTCAATCTCGCCCATAAAGGCGATGGCCAGTTCGCCCAATTTGTGCCACGCGCGGTTGTGATGGCTGTCGTAGGGCCGCCACGTGTGTGGCGAGCGCCGAAGGTGGCTGAAGATGTCCTGGCCGCGGATTTTCATCGAAGCGCGGATTTTTTCCCGGTCGGCCTCGCTCAGCGCTCCATAGCCCCAAGTATAAGCGCGCGACATGTAATAAACCACCGGCATCGAGGCCTCGTCGTTGTAGTAGTGATTGGTCGAACCTTTGGGGTCCCACGCGGCGGCATCGAGCATCAGCTTTCGCGCCACTTCGCCGTATTTTTTCTCGCCCGTCAGCATATAGACAAACGCAAGCGTCGCCGCGCCGTTCAGCGTGCGGATGACCTTCTCGCGGTTGCCCCACCAGCGCGCCAGCCACTCCTCGCTACCGCGCTTCCAGCCCGGTTCATATTTCAGCGGCTCGTCCGACGGCGGGGGATTGGCCGCCAACCGGTCGGCCTCCTTGCGCAATGCCGCCCAGCGCTCTTTGAGCGGCCCTTCGATGTCTTTTTTGAGCCGGGCGAGGTCTTCGGGTCGCAGGAAAAGACGGGGGTGCTCTTTTGGAATGCGCGCGATGAGTTCGTCCATCGGCGGCATGGGAAACTCAGCCGCCGTTTCGGGAATTGTGAAGGACCGCACTTTGCTCCACGCCGACCGCTGCCCCTTCTCATCCACAAACGCATAGCGCCAGTAATAGGTGCCCGGTTTGAAAGCCCGCGGCGGGCAGTGGACGTTCAACCAAATCTTTTCAGCGCGATAGAAGGTCGGGGAAGGTGAGGCTCCTGCCGAACCTTCTTGCGAGAAATCCGACGTCGGCGAACATTCCAGTATATACGTCGCCGCGCCTTTCTGTGGCCGCCAGCAAAACGCCGGCGGATTGACCTCTGTCGCACTTCCCTCGAATGGCCGGAATCCCCACTCTCCCGGCTGCGCGGGCGAGTCGTCCGGCGTCAGCGATTGCACAGCTGCCGACACCGGCGGTGCGCAAACCGCAAGCAATACAGAAATCAGAACGTACGCGAACTTCGGATGCTTGGACCCTCGATGCACGGTCATGATGATCTGGCTCGACATAACGACTTTTTTCTCCCTTCGATCAGAGTTTTTTTCACCACAGAGGCACAGGAATACAGCAAGTCCCTCGGCGCGACTCTCCTGCCGCGCACCTTTTCCAATCACTGGCCGCAAACATAAAGGGCATAGCGCAGGGCGGCAACTTCTTTTTCACTTTGGACCGTGGGCAGCCGTGCTGCCGCTTTGCCTGTGACCTCGCGGGGAACATTACTCTGCGCTCGAGCATCTGCGCCGAGCGATGTAAATGCAAAGGGCCGCAAAATCGCGCCCGTGCATAGATGGTACTCCCGTATTATGGCAATGCCATTATAGAAGATTTGGTCGGTCGGTGGTCGGACTTCCGCTTTAGGTTGGTATTTGTGTATTGCGGTGTGATTAAACCGTCAATCGCCCGTGTATCCCTGCTGGATCAGGGCTTCAATCGCCTTTGCCACTTCCTCCCGATAGCGATAGAGGTCCAGCGGGTCCTTGGTGAAATGGGTCTGGTTGCGCGTAATGGAGTCGGGGATGGAAAGGAGTTCCCGGGCGCGGGCGAGTTGGGGATTTTGGATGTTCGATTTTGGATTTTGGATTGAGGAGTCGGTTTCGGGTTTTGAGTTTCGCGGATTGGATAAAGCGGCAGCGTGGCTGTCGGAAGTCCCAAGGGTACTGGTGGAGGAAGCAAAAGCACCGGCGGGCCGCCGGCGGTCCATCACGGCAGCGCGGCCTGCTGGCACTGGCGGGATGGTTGTGCTACTTTCTTTCGCAGGCGGGACGGTTGTGCGGCTTTTTTCAAGCAGATCGCGCAGGAGCCAGAAATATTCGTAATCCTCGATTCCCTCGCGCAGCATTTCCCAGCGGATGGAGTTGACCGGCCCCGTGAGATACGTGCTCTTGTCGTTCATCGGATCGCGATTGGGCGGATAGAGGAAACGGCCGTCGCCGTTGCCCCAGTGTTTTTTTGTCCCGCGCGGAGTGCCGTAGCCGCTCACATAGGACATTGGGTCTTCCCACGGATTCTGAAATTGCGGCGGCGGATAGGCGGCGTCGCTGGTCCAGTAATTGCTCTGCCAGATGAGCAGTCCTTTCACGCCGGTCTTCCACGTCTGCCACGACCACATGCGAAACTCAATGGCCGGATGGTCAATGAACAGCGTGCAATAGGGGCCTTTGGGGCCGGTGCAGATATACCACCACATTTCGCGTCCTTTTTCGGCCTCGCGCGCCACCAGTTCGGGCGTTACGTGCGGCGTGAGCGGACACCAGATGTCCACGGCGCCGTCCAATTCTTTTTCCGGCTGCTCGGTCAACATGCGGCGCAGTCCGGGCGCGGCACGATGAATGCGCTCCATACCGTTGCGAACAAATTCGTAGTCCTTCGGATTCGGTTCGTCGAACCAATAGATATACGCCTTGTCGAGCCAGCCTTTTTCGCGCAGGTGCGATTCGAGTTGTTTCACGTAGCTGGCAAAGAGGCGTTCGTATTCGGGCGACCCCTGTTCGAAGCGGCCGATGCGGCCCGTTTGGCGTGAATGAAACGTCCCGCCGCCCATACCCGAAAGGGGCAAGCGAAAGGTCGTAAATCTGTAGTCGGGGCCGAGATACTTTTCGGCTTGGCGGTCGAACCGCGTGAAATCGAGTTTGACCGTGCCGCTTGGGTCTTCGGGAAAGCGCACCTCAATCGGATCAAACGGCGCGAAGTCGTAGGGGGAGATTCGGTGCTCGGCGAAGTTTTTGAAATAAAGGTCAACCACCTGCCGCCATTCTTCTTCCGTTTTGAGATTATGATAACGCCTCACATTGCCGGTCGAAAACCCGAAGGCCGTTTTGAGATGATTTTCACGGGGTATCTCGAAGTCCCAGACGTGAAGCGTAAAGGGCACCGACGCCTTCCATCCGCCTTCGGCCGAAAGTTCAATCGCGCCGCGATAATCGCCCGCCGCCGCATCGCGCGGGACGCGGACCGTGATCCACAGTGGCTGATTGCCGTCGCTGGCGCGCAGATCGAACGGCTTGTCGCACGGCGGCAGCGGATCGGGCCAGTCGCCCGCACAGCCGATTTCGTCGGTCGGAGACGAGACAAAAACATAGCCGACGCGGCAGACGGTGATTGCATCGGCGGGAATCTTTGCGCCCTTGTCCGATTGCAGTGCCAACACCTTGACGGACACGCGCATCAGGTTGCGCTTGGGCGAAAGAATCAATTGAAACGGCTCATACTCGCCTTTTGCCGCAGAAATGGCGATCGGCTGATGCGCTTGGGGCGGGGGACATTGCCGGCTGATCTTGTAGGGCGCTTCAGCCCACCACAGGTCGCAATTCTCGCCCGATTGAACCGCGTATCCGAAACCGGAATCATACAAGGACGGGATACGATAGTCCCACGAGGCTTCGTATAAGGGCTTGCTGGTGGCCGCATCGAGGAGCACAACTTTGGCTTGATGCTCGCCCGGCCGCCCGGCGTCATACGCAACATCCTTGGGGCTAGGATAGGTCTGCTCTTTGCCATCAACGGACAGGATCGCGACGAATCGGTATCGGGATGTGTTAATCAAGAAGTCCACGGGATTGCGCCCTCCAAGTACTGGCGCTCCCACATGGACAAGACGGCCGGGAGGGGCGGCTTTGCCTGCAGCATCCTGCTCCGGCCAATGGCGCGATTCCTGCACAATAAACGTAGCCCCTGTCCGTGTGGGAGAGTGTTCCCTTTGCGGAAATGGAGCCAAGGCAGAATCAATGGATTTGCGGCGAGATTCCAGATCGAGGCCGGCAAGAGTAGCGGAAAAGCGGTAGCCATGAATCTGCATCGAGCACGGTCGGTTATCGCCGTCGTTCCTCCTGCCCGATAATCGAATCCAAACATGCGCGGCCGCATCCAGGCTCTTGGGCAGGGGGAACTCCGCGGTCTTCACGCCTTCCAGTGTGCCCAAGAGCGTCCAATCTTTTCCGTCCGAACTTGCCTCGACCGCGCAACGGCCGCTCACATGGTAGCCCACGTCCACCTCGACACGCTTGTGGATGAGCGGTGACTGCGTGACATCATCGGGATTATCCCGCGATACGGCCGAGATCCCGTCATGGCGAAAAACAATCTCGGCATCGTCGTCCAGAAGCCAACGGTTGGAGTTGAATCCGGCACTACATGCCATCAAAGGCCGCGCCCAGTTCATCCGCTGTTTCAAGGGCGCAACAAACACATACTGTGTGCGTGAAAGTTGTTCGCCTTCCGCGAGCGGAATGCGGAAACCCGGCGGCTCCAGAAAATTGGCCTCAACCGCACGCACTTCGGCAACTTTGACATCATCAAACCACACCTTCCCTTTTGCCTGCCAGTGGCCCAGCCGAAGCACCGGCCGGTCGGAGCGGTCGGGGACGCGGAAGACCATCGAGCGGCGGGTCCACTCGCGCGCATGAGGGAAGTCGAAGTTGCAGAGGCTGCCGGCGGCAATCACGTTGCCGCCCGCGGCGTCGGGCGACGATTTGGTCCAGAACTCAACTTTGTAGATTTTGCCGGGCTCAAAGGGCACCGGGCACGACCAGAAGTTCGACGACTTGCGATCGCCCGTCACGCTGACGCAGCGCCCGCCGGTGCGGCCTTCGTTCTCCCATTGGCCGACACCGCCGGAAAGCCGCCAGCCCAACGGTGCAGTGGTGCCGTCCTCGAAGGAAGGGTTTGGAATGCTCATATTGCCCTGTGCCAATCGCACCAGCAATAGGGCAACAACAAACCATCCCGCCACTCGCCGACGCATGGCTCATCCCTCCTGCAAATCAGACTTTGGTTCAGGTTTGCAGTCCTAACTTCAGCTGGCTGATTCGTATATGACCCAAATAGGACTGAACCAAACCCAAACAACCTTGAAGGGGCGCAATCATTTCACCGGTACAAACTTGGTCGCGCCTTTCATATCTGGGAGTGTGCGTCCAAGCCGCGCGGAAAACCCGTAGCCGTTGACTTCGAGCGACGGCGCGCGCGTGTCCCCTTCCTTCTTCTTGGGGATCAGTTGAACATACACAGTTTCGGCCCCGCTGAGCGCCGGCGGCAGGGCAAACTCGCCCTCGCCATCCTTGGCGATCTCGCCGAGTTCCGCCCACTCCTTGCCGTCGCGGCTGACGGCCACCGCGCACGCCCCTGAACGGTGATGGATGACCGATGCCTTGATCCGCCCTTCACTGAACGGACATGCCTTTCCGTCAGGATCGCTGACCGAATGGACAAACAACAGTTTCGCGTCGCCGCTCAGACGCCACCGGTCGCTGTCAAACGCCGGCGAAGGTTCCTGCAACGGGCGCGAAACGTTTGTTCCCTCTTTCAGCGGGGCGACAAATGTGTATTGTCCGTTGGCGACACTCTCGCCGCCACCGAGAACCATCTTGCCTTTCGCGGCGAACTCAACCGTCATCTCGCGGACGCTGACGTCGTCAAACCATACCTTGCCTTTTGCCCGCCAGTGGCCGAAGCGGATAAATTGCTTTTCCGGCTGAACGGGCGGCACACGCGCAATCGTTGTGCGCTTGACCCATTGCGGTGCCTTCACATCCCAGTCGAAGTTACAGGCATTGGTGCCCGAAATGACAAACTCGCCGGAAATGTCGGCGCTCGACTTGGTCCAAAACTCGATCTGATAGATCTTGCCCGCGGTCAGCACAACGCCCGGACACATCCACGTGTTGCTGCCTGTCCCGTCGCCCGTCACGCTGACGCTGCGCTTGCCCGTATGCCCCTCGGTCTCCCATGTGCCGACGCCGCCGGACAGTCGCCAGCCGGTCGGCGTGGTTGTGCCATCCTCAAACGAGCCGTTGGGCACAAGTGGCGCTGCCCCCATGGCCAATCCGGCCAGATATGCAAACCCGACAATTGCCAACTGCCTTCGGTTCATGTTGGTCCTCCTCTGTGTTATGTGACTGAACCAAACTGGATACCGGTGTAAAAAGGCCTAAACCACGGGTTTATATGAATGCACTTTGAACGCCTACTTCGTCTCCGGTTTTGGAGGCTCGGATTTTGGCGGCGAACTTGCGGGTTCCAACACAGAACTTCCCTTGGGTGGCAGTTCCTCGACCAGCACATCGAAGCCCACATGCCCCAAATCGCGCCACAATCCCTGCCGCCATTGCTCCATGATTGTTTTTGCATAAATAGATTCGGGCGTCGCCGTTCCGATGCTCCCCTCCCCTTCGCCTTCTTGCAGGGCCTCAATCACGCGGGCCGGCGTAATATGGTTCAGCGGCACCGCGGGTTGATAGGCCGGCAACAGGCTCGTGCCCACCGGCATGACGATCTTCGCGCGCGCCAGATCGCTCAGCAACTCGTCGGCCAGGCTGGCCGGACACTCCAAGTAGCGGCTGAGATGGTCCGCCGTCCACGGCGGTTCCTCGCGGCGGAATCGCGAGCAGATTGCCAGAACCAAGTTGAGGCCGACGCGCAGACGCTCGGACGGACTGACCTTGCAGGTCACGCGATTCCGCGCATACGTCTCGGCGTTCTGATAAGCCGCGGCCACCTCGGCCCCAAACAAGACGATCAGCCAACTGGTGTAAAGCCACGACAGAAAAAACGGCAGGGCCGCCAGAGTCGAATACACGGCGTTGTAGGCGTTCATGCCGGCCTGAAACTTCGTGTAGGCCAAAAAGGCCAGCTGCCAGATGATCCCCGCAATGAAACCGCCGGCCAGCGCACACCGCAACTTGACGCGCGTGTTCGGCAAAAACCAATACAACAGCGTCAGCGCAATCCACGCGCTCAGATACGGCGCCAGATGGACAAACCATGTCGAAGCCAGCGATGCGGCATGGCTGTGCATCCACTTGTTCAGCACGGCATTCCGCGTGATCGTCGGCGTCATGGCAATGGCTGCCGCAAAGAGCAGCGGACAAATCACCACCACGCTGAGATAATCGGTGAATTTGCGCAGGAGCGACCGCGCGCGCCGCAACTGCCAAATCTGGTTGAATACGTGCTCGATCGTGCCCAGCGCTGAAATTGACGTAATAATCAGGAAGATAATGCCGACCGCCCCCAGCGCCGAAAAATTCGTCTTCCGCACATAGTCGAGGATACGGTCGCGCACCTCGCGCTGATCGGCCGTCAACTGCGTGGTCAGCGAATCCCGAAGGAGTTCCAGAAAATTCCGCTCCGCAGGGCTTTCCTGTGGGGGTGGGACGCTGACAAGGCCCGCCGACGCCGTCGTGGCCGGACCGGCAAGCAGCGTAGCGGTCGTGGCAACAGGTGGCGTTTTTGCTGGATTGGTCGGTGCTGTGGATGCCGGCAAGGCAGGCGGCACGACTGCCGGTACGGTTGTCGTGGTTGCCCGAGTGGGCGCCGGCGACGGCTGCGAGCCCGTCGCCCCCAAGTGTTCGCGCAGCGCCTGATGAAGTCCCAGCCCTGTGCTCATAGCCAGACCCAGCGCCAGCATGGGCACGATTGCCAGCAAGGTAACAAAGGTCAGCGCGCTGGCCTGCAATGCACACTGATGTTGGCCAAATCCTTTGAAAACAAAGTAGAAGACGCGCAATTCGCCCAGCAGCCATCGCACATACCACGGGCGGTCGTGATGGTCTGCCCACAGCCATTCGGTCAGCCGGTCAAACAGGCTCAAATTGTCGGGGTCTTTTCGCGCCATGATTGTCGAATCCGCCATCGCGGGCGGCAAAAATCGTTTTCCCGCCAAACCCGCGTTGTGTATGCCGAAGGCAGGCCCCGTTTTCAATAGGTTTCTTCTTTTGGCTTCTCGCCCAAAAAGGCAAAAGAGCAAAGAATAGGGGATGGTTTGCCCCAGCGGAAACGAACGAATTTAGGGAATACGCTCCAAGAAGCGGGCTATAAAATAAACTTGCTCAAGTCCACGTTCTTGACGATGTCGCCGACGTGGGCGCGCACGTAAGCAGCGTCAATTACCACTTTGCTGCCGGCCAGTTCCGGCGCATTGAAGGACAAGTCCTCGGTCACCTTTTCCATGACCGTGTAAAGCCGCCGGGCGCCGATGTTCTCCGATTGCTCGTTCGCGCGGAATGCCGTCTGGGCGATTTCGTCTATGCCGTCGGGGGTGAACTCAACCGAAACGCCTTCGGTGGCCAGCAACGCCCGATATTGCCGCGTCAGGGCGTTTTTCGGCTCGGTCAGAATGCGTCGGAAATCCTCGACGGTCAGCGGCTTGAGTTGCACGCGCAGGGGAAAGCGGCCCTGCAGCTCCGGGATGAGGTCCGACGGTTTGCTGATGGTAAAGGCACCGGCCGCAATAAAGAGAATATGCTCGGTGTTGACCAAGCCGTATTTGGTGAAGACGGTCGAGCCTTCGACAATGGGGAGAATGTCGCGCTGAACGCCCTCGCGCGAGACATCGGGGCCTGTGCCGCCGTGGCGGCCTGCGATCTTGTCCATTTCGTCCACGAAGATGATGCCGGATTCCTGGGCGAGTTTGAGCGCTTCGCGGATAATCTTGTCCATGTCGAGCATCCGGTCGGCTTCTTCATCAGTGAAGTAGTCGCGGGCCTCGCGAACCGACATTTCGACCTTCTTGGGCTGCTGCGGCATCAGACGGTCCATCATGTTGCGCAACTCGACTTCCAGTTCCGCCGGATTGCCGATCATCATGCCGCCGACAACAGGCGAGCCCGAGCGGCGCATTTCCACCTCGACGATGCGGTCGTCAAGCAATCCCTGTTGAAGTTGCGTGCGGAGTTTTTCGCGCGTGCGGTTGTATCGCTCGGTGGCTGTGAGCACCTCGTTCTCGTCGCGGTCGTATTCGGGTGATTCTACTGAGGGGCGGCGCGACGCCCTCGGCCGCGGCGGCAGGAGCAGATTGAGGACACGGTCTTCGGCCCGGCGGCGTGCAGTCTCGATAATCTCGGCGCGGCGCTCCTCGCGCAGCATGTTGATGGCAACGTCCACCAGATCGCGGATCATGCTTTCGACGTCGCGGCCGACATAGCCGACCTCGGTGTATTTGGTTGCCTCGACTTTGAGGAACGGCGCGCCGGCTAATCGGGCAAGTCGCCGCGCAATCTCAGTTTTCCCGCAGCCCGTCGGGCCAATCATGAGAATGTTCTTGGGATTGACCTCGTCGCGAAGCGAGGGTTCGAGTTTGCGGCGGCGGGCGCGATTGCGCAAAGCAATCGCCACCATTTTCTTGGCCTCGGTCTGCCCCACGATATAGCGGTCCAGTTCGGCGACAATTTCGCGCGGGGTCAGGCCCAAAACAGTCTCATTGCTCTCACGGACGACCGAATTCTCAATGGCAGTTTTGCTGTTTGTGTTGCTGCTTCTGGACATTTACCAACCTTTGTGCATTAGACTGAAATTGTTTTGGGGTTTGCACAAGCAGCGGAATGCGCGCAACGTCTTTCTGCAGCGCTCAGCCCCGGCAAGACGGATCCGCCCTTATCGCACACGACGCGCCAGAGCTTTGGGAGGACCAAGGATTTCGCTGATCACGAACGCCTCTTGCAGCCTTTGCCGGCCGCCCTTGAGCCACTGGCGTACATTGGCAGCCACGGGCTGGAGAACAGGCGCCGGCACAGGTGGCTGTGCAGCCGCGGGGGCAATGGCAGCAGGGACGGCAACCGGCCTCAACGTACGCGCCGGTCCTTCGCCCTCAAAGGCTTCCTCGTCGCCCGGTGCCTCTTCTTCCTCCCATGTGCGGGGACGGCCCGCGGCAGCCTTGGTCTCGGCAACGCGGCGAAGCCGCCGGACGGGCGCGGCTTGGGGCGGACGCGCAGGGGCGGTTTCCACGGCAGCGCGCCGCGGGGCCGCAGCGGGTTTGGGCCGCATCGGGGCGGGCCGCTCGATTCGCGGTGTCATTTCGGCTTTGGCCAATGGCGGGGCGGCTTCTTCGACGACCGTGGCGGCCGGCGGCTTCGCTTCGGCTTGTTCCTTAAGAAGCTCGGCCACCTTGTCCGGATCGCCGCTCAACAGGACGTCGAGAAGCCCCTTCGACTGCTTGCCCGCTTCCACTGCTTTGCCGATGGCTTCGGCGCTGCCGAGAAGTTTCGCCAGCAGTTTCCAAATACCGGCGCCGGCAAAGATCACCAGCCAGATAAGGAGGACAATCAAGTCATCCATCGTTTATACGACTCCTTTGGGCCGTGTCGGCGACTCCGGCTCGCCGGCAATGGACTGGCGCATCTGCGTGTCCGCCTGAATATTGCGCAGCATGTAGTAGTCCATAATGCCCAGCCGGCCGGAACGGAAAGCCTCGGCAATGGCGCGCGGCACTTCGGCTTCGGCCTCAACCAGTCGGGCGCGCATTTCCTGAACCTTGGCGAGGTTTTCCTGCTCGATGGCGCGGGCTTCGGCTGCGCGGCGCTCGGCGCGGGCTTGGGCGATTTGTTTGTCGGCTTGCGCCTGGTCAATTTGGAGTTTGGCGCCGATGTTCTCGCCCACGTCCACGTCGGCAATGTCAATCGAAAGAATCTCAAAGGCGGTTCCGGCGTCGAGGCCCTTTTGCAGCACGCGCTTGGAAATCAGGTCGGGGTTTTCAAGCACCTGTTTGTGCGTTTCGGCCGAACCGATCGTGGTGACAATGCCTTCGCCCACGCGCGCGATGATGGTGTCCTCGGTGGCGCCGCCGATCAGGCGGTCGAGGTTGGAGCGCACGGTCACGCGCGCCTTGGCTTTCAGCTGAATACCATCTTTGGCAACGGCGGCAACGGTCGAAGGCCCTTTGGCCGGATCGGGGCAGTCAATGACCTTGGGAAGGACACTGCGCTGCACGGCGTCAAAAACGTCGCGGCCGGCCAGATCAATGGCCGTGGCCCGTTCCCATGTCAGCGGGATTTTTGCCTTGTCGGCGGAAATGAGGGCAAGAACGACCAAGTCCACATGGCCGTTGGCCAGATAGTGCGCTTCGAGCATCGAGGTGGTCAGATGAAGCCCCGCCTTGTGCGCCATAATAAGCGGCTCGATAATGGCGCGGGGGTTGACACGCCGCAACCGCATGCCAATGAGCGACAACAAACTAACGGGCACCCGCGCGGCAATCGCGGCAATCCACAACCGCAACGGCACCGCCCACGCGAGGAACAAAAACAAGGCGATGATTGCCACCACCACGGCAACTGGAACGATCTGGTCCCACTCTGGCATTGTTCGATCCTCCTTTGGTTTGTAATTCCCACCTCAGTGGGTCGTTCGATTCGAGGCTTCTACATTTCTTTTGGCCGGACCACGATACTCGGCCCTTCCACCCGCACCACACAGAACGGCTCGCCTTGTGTAATATAACTGCCGTCGGTGATTACGTCCCAGCGGCGGCCTTCGATCAGACCAATTCCCGCCGGCCGCAAATCCGTCATGGCTTTGCCCTCGAGGCCAATCAAGCGTTTTCGTTCCTGTTCGGCGGCCTGCTCGGTCGGTCCTGCCACCACGCGCTCGCTGAGAAAAACCTTCCGCCCCATACGTGTGCGGGGGAAAATCGCCATGCCCAGACCAAAGACAGCCAGCACGCCTACGGCGGTCCCTGCAAAAACCCACGACCCCGTTGCAGCGCCGTAGTGATGAAACGACAAGACCACGCCAATGGGCAACAAAATGAAACCGCCAATGCCCAACACCAGACCCGGCACAAACACTTCGGCCAGCAAAAGCAGCAATCCCAGAATCAGCAGGGTGAGAATCAGTGTAAGCATGGTCCTACCTTTTGCGTGAACGGAGAGAGAAGCGACATGAACACGAGGGGGAAAATGGACGGAACGGACAACTCCAATCCGTCATCCCTCATCCTTCATCCTTCATTTCTTATGCCTGCTTTTCCACTACCACTTGCGCGCCTTCGATTCGAATGATTTTGACCGGCGTGCCGCGTTCGAGGAATTCGCCCTGCGTTACGGCGTCGAGCCGCCGGCCGCCGACGACCACCGTTCCCACGGGCCGCAAATCGGTCAACACGGTGCCTTCGCGGCCGACCAGCTGCGACAAATCCGGCACGCCGGCGAAACCTTTCTTTGCTTCCATTTCGTCGCCGAGAGAAATCTTTTGCCACAACCTCGAATGGCGCAAGGCTTCCGCAATCAGGGCCAGTGCTCCCACGCCCAGCACCAACGCCCACGCCATGTTGCGCACGGCCGGCCCGATCCGGTCATACGTGAATCCAAACCCTTGGGGCGGGAAACGAAACATGGCCAGAAACAGGCTGGCCAGAATACACAATAAGCCGGATACACCCAGCACGCCAAAACCCGGAATGGACAGTTCGGCGATCATCAGCCCCACACCGGAAAGGAACAGCAGGATTTCCAGCCAGTGGGCGAGATTGGCATACCAGTTCGCCCAGAAGAAAAGGAACAACGCGATGAGGGCCACGATGCCGCCCACGCCAAATCCAGGGGTCTTGACCTCGATGACAATTGCGGCGATCACCACGATAATCAGAATCATGTTAGCGATGGGGCTGCTGAGAAAACTGGCGAGGCGGTCGGCGCGCGTCGGCTCATAGTCTATACGGGTGGCGCCGGTCAGGCCGGCGTCGGCGACGGCTTCCTCAATGGTCTCGACCACCTTGACCGCCAAGCCCTCGCGCACCGCCGTCGGGGCATCCAGCACAAGAATCTGCCCTTTCGGTTTGAGGCCCGGAATTTCGTAGTCGAGGTCCACCATGCCGATGGCCAAATCCTCGCGATGCTTCTTATAGCGGGCCGTTGTCGCAAACTCCTTGCGCATGGGCGCAAGAATTTTCTCCTTCAGGTCGCCCTGCATTTCCTGTGCCCCGCCCAATCCCAGCTGGATCGGGATGGCATCGCCGATGTGCCCCATCGGGTGCATATAGATCCGGTCGGTGGCCAAGGCGAGGAGCGAACCGGCCGAATAGGCCTTGTTCACAAAACTCAGCGTTGGCAGCGGACATTCAATCAGCGCATCGCGCATGCCGAGCATGACGCTGACCAGACCGCCCGGCGTCTGGATGCGCAGGACAACCAGCGAGGCTTTTCGGCTGCGCGCAAAATCTATCCCCCGCTTGAGCACCACGGTTCCGTGCTGGCTCAACATGCCTCCGTCCACCGAGACGACCACATAGGACTTCCCCTCGCCGGAACTGAATAGCGGTGGGGGCGGCGTGGCCGTGGTGCGCGCGGTGGACGCGGCGGTCACAGCCGCGGGGGTGGGCGAAGTCGCCGCAACCGTGGCCGTGGTCTTTGCAGGAGAAGCAGCGGCCGTTGTATCGGGTGCGGCCATTGCCCTCGGGGCCAAAAAGCAGGCCAGCAGCGCCGCAGAGGCGATGATGCCGCCGACGCCGAAGGATGTATGTGGTAAGCGGTTCACGAGACTCCTCTTTCGATCTCCGTCTCGTTTCTGATTCCGACTGTAGGTTAGGAAGCGAATGTGGCGCAAGCGCAAAGTCAGGGCGATGGTGCAAGGATGTCGGTCAGTGGGGTAAAAATGCATTTGACATGTCTCTTCAGATAAGAATAGTTATCAATTGCGGGTTTAAAATCCCGCAAAAAAAATCGAGGATTTTGCAAAGTTTTATCCCTCGCTGCTTTTAGCCGCTCCCCTTTTCGTGCAAAATTTTTACTTTTTTGTAAGGATCATACGATCCATCAACTATCGTGAAGGAGTGCACCATGAGGAAACCAGTATCACGTAACGGGATCAACCGACGCGAATTTGTCGGCCGCACCGCAGCCGGCTTGGCCGCTGCCTTGGCCGGCCCCGTACTGGCTGCCGAAACCAAGTTGGAACGCCGCAACGAGCAATCGGGGATGGTCTATCAGCCGTTCGGAAAGACCGGTCTGAATGTCAGCCGCCTTACTTTTGGCTGCATTCGACTGTCGCCGGACCACCTGCCCATCCTTGAGATGGCCGTAGAGCGCGGTGTCAACCTCGTCCATACCAGCAACGGCTACTTGAACGGCGAGGCGAACAAGAACTTGGGGCTATTTTTGAAAAAGCCCGGCAACCGCGACAAGGTGTGGATTATGCTGAAGGGCGAGCACGGAAAAGGCCTGCCCGACAGCATTGACGACCAGTTGAAGGTTTTGAATACCGACCACGTGGACATTCTGTGTCTGCCGGTTTGGACGCCCGAACAGATCAAGAGCGAAAAAGAACTCGCCAAATTTGAGGCGCTCCGCAAGGCCGGCAAAGTGCGGTTCTACAATCTCACCACGCACCAGAGCCTGCAGGAAAGCATGGAGGCCGGCTTGGATGCCAAGTGGTATAGCACGATTCTGTCGGTCATTACGCCAAACAACGTCAACCTGTTCCGCAAGACCTTGCAGCGCGCCAATCAGGAAAACGTCGGCATTATGGCCATGAAGACGCAGATGGGCCGGGGCAAGGCACAGGCAACTCCTGAGCAAGTGGTTTCGGCGCTGTTTCCGGCGGGTGTGACCACGGTGCTGCGGACGCTGAATACGCGCGAAGAGGTGGACGGATGGTTTGCGGCGGTCAGCAAAGCCGCACAGCAAAAAGCCGACGCGGGCTCGCGCGCAGTGGCAATGGCCGACGGCACCTGCACGCTGTGCGGTCTGTGCGAAGGCTGCCCGCGTGGAGTAGATGTTCAGGCGATCGTGCGCGACTACAGCTATTACTACGAGCAGCAGGGGCTGGCGGCACTGGCGGCCGAGCGCTATGCAGAAATTCAGCCGCAGCAAACGGCGGCCGCCTGCGGCGATTGCGGCCTGTGCGAGTCGAAATGCCCGATGGGGCTGCCGGTGCGCAGCATCATTCGGGAAGCCCACGCGCGCCTGTCGGTCGTTGCATGAGCGAAAGGCTGTAAGCAGAAAAAGGTTTTCTACAAAGCAAACAACCATGGGAAAGCGAGAACCTCAGGGGAGGGTCTTTCCCGTGGGAGGGGGAAGCAATGAAACGAGTTTGCGTGTTTTTGGCGGGATGTTTGCTGGCAGCCGGTTGCAGTCATTTTAACGGCAAAGGAAAGATCGCCGGCGGCCCGACGCTGGCCGCGCTTGCCCAACAGGCGGTGGCACCCGCCGGATACCGCGCGGTGGGCAAGCCGGCGTTTTTCAACCGCGATAACTTGTTCGAGGCCATTGACGGCATGGCGCCCGAATACATCAGTTACGGCTGCAAAGCACTGGCGGTGTTGAACTGGGCCTCGTTGAAGTCGGCCGAGGAAACAATCGAAACGCACATCTATGACATGGGGTCGGCATTGGGCGCATTCGGCATTTACAGTCGAACCCATGTTGGAGAAGGCGGCGAGTTTTTGGACATTGGCGAGGAGGCGGCGGTGGCCGAGGACTCGATCGAGTTTGCGCGCGGGCGGTATTTTGTCAAAATGAGCAGTGCGGCCGAAGGTGCGCGTTCCGCGCTCGAAAGCGCGGCCCGCTCGCTGGTTGCCAAGATTCCCGCCGGCCCGCCGCTCAACGAACTGCTGGCGGGTTTGCCGTCCGAGGGCCGCGTGCCCCGTTCGGAGCGCTGGGTTCCCGACGCGGCTTTTGGGATGGAGTTTATGCGCGACGTTTTGGTGGCGCGCTATAAAGTCGGGGAAAGAACGGTGGAGGTGCATCGCGCACCATTTGCCGATTTAGCAGCGGCGCAGAAGGCGTTGGAGGCGTTTCGCGCAGCGGTCAAGGATCGTTCCCCCAAAGACGCCGCCGAGGCATTCTCTGGATTTTTCTACGAAGACCAATGGATGGGTACGGTGGGGGTGTTCCAGATCGAAACGCAAATTGTGGTGGTAGTAGGCTATCAGAAGGATGCCGCCGTGGCTGATTTGTTGCAACGCTTTGCCGGCGCAGCGAAACGCTGAGTCAGGAACGCGGGTAAAACCACTGGAAGCATGAGGCCGGGATTCCGTCATCAATCCGGAATGATGAAGGGGAAGGTTGGGCATAAACAATGACGCCGAAAGGGAAGTTTCGGATCACACGCCAAAGACAAGTCATTCTTGAAGAGCTGCGTAAAGTCGTTTCGCATCCCACCGCCGACGAAGTCTGCCAACTCGTCCGTCAGAAACTGCCCCATATCAGCTTGGGCACGGTCTATCGCAATCTGGAGTTGCTGGCGGAGTATGGGCTGGTGCAGAAAATCGAGTTGGCGGGTTCCCAGCGGCGTTTCGACGGCAACGTAGAGAACCACTATCACATCCACTGCAAACACTGCGGACGGGTGGACGATCTGCCGATTCGGCCATTTCCGGTCAAGGAGGACGACCTTCGGTCCGTGACCGCATTTCAGGTCACCGGTCATCGCGTCGAGTTTTTCGGCCTGTGCCCGGCATGCAAGAACGAAAGCGAATTGGCCGCACTACCGGATTGATGGAAACGGCGCGAAGTTCAAGCTTCTGTTGTTTTTCCCCCCCGTTTCAGTGAGAGATTATTGTGTACGGCCAATGCGAGATACAATGCTTTCCAAGGTTATGTCCTGCTCCATACAGTTTGAACTTCGTAGCGAGCCCATGTCGCCGTAAAGGGCATGGAAAAGAGGCACGTTGTGAACCCTGCCGCGCCTGTATTTCTCAACCGGCGAATGCTGGAAACCCTCTATCGCCGATATAATCGCCGCGAGGCTGTTGGCAACGACCCCGTGGGGTTTCTATACCAATATGACAATCCGGCCGACCGCGAGGTGGCCGGGTTGGTTGCCGCATTGCTGGCTTTGGGCAATATCAATCAGATCCACAAAAGTGTCGCCGTGGTTCTAAAGAAAATGGACGGATCACCGGCAGGTTTCCTTCGGAAGACGGGTGAGGAAGACCTCCGTCAGCAATTCGCCGGTTTTCAGCATCGCACACTCAGCGGCGAAGGTCTGGCAGCTCTGCTCTGGGCTGTGGGGCAAGTCCTGCGCCAATGGGAAACGTTGGGCCACTGTTTTACCGAAGGCGTACGCAATGACAATCGGCGGGAATTGGAGGATTTGCCGGCATCTGGGAAAGCCGCTGAAGGAAGTGCGGCGCTGGAGCACGATGCAACAATTCTTCCCGCGTTGTCGGCCTTTGTCGCCCGCTTGGAGCGAGCCGGCGGCCGGCCACTCAAAGGGCTTCTTCCCTCGCCCGAGAACGGCAGCGCCTGCAAACGCCTGAATCTTTTCCTCCGCTGGATGGTCCGCCGTGACAGCGTGGACCCGGGCGGCTGGGACTTCATTCCAAAGTCCCGTCTCGTGATGCCTTTGGACACGCACATTTTTCAGATCGGACGTGCACTGGGATTGACCGGACGCAAACAGGCCAATTTGAAAGCGGCACTGGAGATTACGGCGGCCTTCCGCCGCCTTGTGCCCGACGACCCGGTGCGCTATGATTTTGCTTTGGCCCACTGGGCGATGGAAGTCGGCGGCGACCCGGCAAAGTTTTTGCTGCTAAGCGGAAGAGGTGGAGGCGTATGTCGCAAATCCTGCAATCCATAGGCATGGAATTCTGGGCCATGGTGGCGGAAGTCTCTCCCTACCTGTTGCTGGGTTTCTTTTTCGCCGGCCTGTTGTCCGTCCTTGTTTCGCCTTCGGCGGTGGGCCGGCATTTGGGGGGCAGGGGAATCGTGCCGGTGGCCAAGGCGGCGCTGTTTGGCGTACCGCTGCCGCTGTGCTCCTGCGGGGTGATTCCCCTTGCGGCCTCGCTGCGCAGCCGTGGTGCCAGTCGCGGAGCCACGACCGCTTTTCTTCTTTCGACGCCGCAAACGGGCGTGGACAGCATTTTTATAACCTACAGCCTGCTGGGCCTGACCGTTGCAATTCTCCGGCCCATTGCCGCATTCCTGACGGGGCTGCTGGGCGGCTGGTTGGTGGGGATTTTTGTCAGCGATAACGAACGGGAAGAATCCAAGGCGACCGATTCGCCCGCAGCGGCCTGCTCTTTGCCGGAAAACAGCGGCAAGTTGCGCCGCCTATGGGATTACGGATTCGTGGACCTTCCCCGCGACATAGGACGGCCTTTGATCATTGGGCTGATTCTTGCCGGTATCATCGCGGCGGCAATCCCGGCCGACTACTTTGCCGGATTGCGCGGAACCGGACTGTGGCCCAAGCTGGTCATGCTGGGCGTGGGAATCCCGATTTACGTATGCGCCACCGGTTCGGTTCCGATTGCAGCCGCGTTGGTGCATCAAGGCGTTTCTCCGGGCGCCGCACTGGTTTTTCTAATATCCGGACCGGCCACCAATATGGCCACGCTGGCTGTGATTATAAAAACAATGGGAAAAAAGACCCTCGGGATTTATCTGGCCACGGTGGCTTTCTGCGCGCTGGCCAGCGGAGTTTTGCTGGACTTTTGGTTGACCAGCCTGCCCCACCCCATGACAACTCATGGCGAACATGCGATGATGCCCTTATGGATGAGCAATCTCTTCGCCTTCGCGATGATCGCCATTCTCGCCCATGCACTGCTTCGGCCTTATGTCCGTCGGGAAAGGCGTCGGCCTGCAGAAATTGCGGATTCGGAAATGGCCGTGTCGCTGCGGATCGAAGGCATGACCTGCAGCCACTGCGCGCAGACAGTGCGCGAGGCGCTGACCGGCTGCGCCGGTGTGCGGGCGGCCGAGATAGATTTGGCGGGAGGGCAGGCGCGAATCGTCGGCAAAGGGTTTGATATCGCCGCTCTGCGGCGTGCGGTCGAACTGGCGGGTTATTCCGCTTCACCCATAAACCATTCCATCATCAAAGGAGAAAACCCATGGAGCTGAAAGGGTCGCGAACCGAAAAAAACTTGCTGACCGCTTTTGCGGGCGAATCGCAGGCGCGAAACCGTTACACCTATGCCGCCAGTCAGGCACGGCAGGAAGGGTTCGTGCAAATCGCCAACATTTTTGAGGAGACGGCCAATCAGGAAAAGGAACACGCCAAGCGGCTGTTCAAATTCCTGCAGGGCGGCGAAGTCGAGATTCAGGCCGCGTTTCCGGCGGGCAAAATCGGCACGACTGCCGAGAACCTGAAAAGCGCGGCCGGCGGCGAACACTATGAATGGTCGGACATGTATCCGACGTTTGCCAAAGTTGCCCGCGAAGAAGGCTTCCAAGTGATTGCTCAAGTATTCGAGGCTATTGCCGTGGCCGAAAAGCAGCACGAAAAACGTTACCTCGGGCTTCTGGCAAACGTGGAAAACGGCACGGTGTTCAAGAAAGATCGGCCGGTTGTGTGGCGATGCATCAACTGCGGCTATCTGCACGAAGGCATTGAAGCGCCCAAGACATGTCTGGCCTGTGCGCATCCGCAGGCGCATTTTGAACTGCTTGCGGAAAACTGGTGAAAAAAGCCAAGGTGGGCAAGTCCCGCGCTTCGATTCTTCCTGTTCGGCCCATTTCAACGCGAAGGAGAAAGCCATGAGCGAACCCAATACCATCGAGGAGATTCTGGACTTTGCGATCGCCAAAGAAGAAGAAGCCGCGCAATTCTACACGGAGTTGGCCGCCAAGATGGCCAACCCCAACGTCCAGCAAATGTTCCGCGATTTCTCCCGCGAGGAATTGGGCCACAAGGCCAAACTGCTTGCGGTCAAACAAGGCAAGCTCACTCTGGCGCGGCCGGAAAAAGTCATGGACCTCAAGATCGCCGACTACGTGGTGGATCAGGAACCCCAGCCGGAGTTCACGTATCAGCAAGCCCTGATCCTTGCCATGAAGCGCGAGAAGGCATCCTTTCGACTTTATACGGATTTGGCCAATCAGGCCGAAGATGCCAATGTTCGCACGACGTTTTTGGCTTTGGCGCAGGAAGAAGCCAAACACAAACTGCGCTTTGAATTGGAATATGATCAGTTTGTGCTGACCGAAAACTGAGCGTGGCTAAAGGGAAAGCCCCTCCGGGAAGGGGTGCTGCGGGAGTGGCCCGAGCTGCATCCTCCCCGGTGGGGCTGTTTTCTTTTGTATTGGCTAAGAGTCTATCCGAAAACCATTTGATCGTGGCTTGGGCGTGACACCCAAGCATCTTGGCCGAGACGGGCCAAGCCAAGTTTTCCGGATAGGCTCTAAATCACAAAGCGCGACCGCAGCGGCATCAAATCAGCTGGACTACTTCCCGCCACAAGGCGTCGGGAACCGTCTTGGATTGACGGACGGCGTCTTCGAGCGGGACGGCAACGATGTCCGTGCATCGCAGCGCCACCATCATGCCGAATTTGCCTTCCTGAACCAATTCGGCCGCCTTCAGACCCATCCGCATACCCAACACACGATCGAAGGCACTGGGGCTGCCGCCGCGCTGGAGCGTGCCCAAGGCTACATGGTGGGCCTTGATGCCCGTCTGGCGCGTAATGGCCTCGGCCAGTGCTTTGGCCACGCCGTCCTCGCGTCCGTCGGGCGACGGCGGTTCGGTGATGTCCAAAGATTTGGGATCGGCGGGCCTCGCGCCTTCGGCCACGACCACCACGGCAAAGTCGTTACCGTTGGTAAAGCGTTTCTTTACGCGGTCGCAGACTTGGGCGACGTCGAACGGCACTTCGGGGATCAACACTTGATGGGCGCCGCCGGCAATTCCGGCAAACAGGGCCAGCCAGCCGGAATTATGCCCCATGACCTGCACGACCAAGGCGCGGCCTTGCGACTTGGCGGTGGTAACAAGCCGGTCAATGGCCTCGGTGGCGGTGTTGGCCGCTGTAAGAAAGCCGAATGTGCAGTCGGTCGAGCCGACGTTGTTGTCTATGGTTTTGGGCACGCCCACGACGGGCAGTCCGAGACGATGGAAACGATAGGCGTGGGCAAGGGTTTTTTCGCCGCCGATGACAACCAGTCCGGCGCACTCGTGGCGGGCAAAGTTTTTCATCACCTGATCCGCCCCGTCGGGCGGGGCAAAAGGATCGGTGCGTGACGTGCCGATAATGGTGCCGCCGAGGCTGTGGATTTCCTCCACGTCGTCCAGACCCAGCAGGGTGGTCCGGCCGCCGTCGAGCAGACCCTGCCAGCCGCGGCGAAAGCCAACGACGCCTGCGCCGTATTTGGCCGCTCGCAGCACGATGCCGCGGATGACCGCATTGATGCCGGGGCAATCGCCCCCGCCGCTGAGAACGCCGATTCGGTTCATGGTTGTACTCCTGCGAGGGGAAGAACGGACAACATGGACGAAGGCCCTTCCATTGTTTCGTCCACTCTATCCCGCCCGTCCACTATTCATAAAACTTCACAATTGGGGCAAAAGAATCCACCTTTAGGCTGGCGCCACCGACCAGCGCCCCGTCTATGTCCGTCTGATCCATCAAGGACTTTATATTGTCGGGCTTGACGCTGCCGCCATATTGAATGCGGACGGCGTCGGCCACCTCTTGCCCAAACAATCTCACCAGTTCCGCGCGAATCAACGCATGAACCTCCTGTGCCTGCTGCGGCGTGGCCGTTTTGCCCGTTCCGATGGCCCAGACCGGCTCATAAGCGATGGTGGTAGCGGCCATGCGGTCGGGCGGCAGGTTGGCCAGACACTCGCGCAACTGGGTTAGAACCACTTCCTCGGTCTGGCCTTCCTCGCGCTGGGTCAGCGTCTCGCCGATACATACGATTGGGAGAATGTCATGGCGGTAGAGAGCGAGGATTTTCTTGCGGACCGTTTCGTTGGTCTCTCCGAAATACTGCCGGCGTTCGCTATGGCCGACAATACAGTATTTGCAGCGAAGGTCTTTGAGGAATGCCGGCGAGATTTCGCCCGTGAACGCGCCCTTGTCTTCCCAATAGCAGTTCTGGGCGCCCAAGGCAAGGTTGTGCTTGGCCAGAAGTTTTCCGACTGTCTCGAGCGCGGTGAACGGCGGACAGACGGCGACCTCGACATCGCGCACGTTGGCCAAGGCGGTCAACAGACCCTCCACGAGGTCGGTGGCCTCCTTGCGCGTCATATACATTTTCCAGTTCCCGGCAATAAATGGGGTTCTCATGATCGTTGTTTGTCTCTCCCAAATAAGTTGGGAGTGCGGGCGGTTTGCCGTTCGCGCCTTCGTGGGTCTCTTTCAGGTTGCCGTTATCCGGAAAGAGGTGGGAATTGCGCCTACCCGCAAAAGTGGGAACCACCAACCGCCCGCACTCCGGTGATGTCTTGCGCGCTTACAGCGATTTGGCTATCATGGACAACAGGTCCACCGTGCGGCAGGAATAGCCCCACTCGTTGTCATACCACGCCATCAGTTTGACCAGCGTATCGCCGATGATGTAGGTGCAGTCGGCATCGAGAATCGAGCTGTAGCTCGAATGGTTGAAGTCGCTCGAAACCAGAGGCTCTTTGCTGACATAGAGGAGGCCTTTGAGCGGACCGGCCGCCGCCGCGTCCATCGCCGCAATGATCGCGTCTTTGGTTGCCGGCTTTTCGGTTTCAAATACCACGTCCACCAGACTGACGTTGGGGGTCGGCACACGAATGGCCAGGCCGTGCAGCTTGCCCTTGAGTTCGGGAATGACCAAGCCGATGGCCTTGGCGGCACCCGTGGTGGTGGGGATCATGTTGAGGGCGGCCGCGCGCGCACGCCGCATGTCCTTTTTGTGCGCAAAGTCAATGACCACCTGGTCGTTGGTGTAGCTGTGGATGGTGGTCATCAGGCCGCGTTTGACGCCAAAGTTTTCCATCATCACCTTGGTGATGGGAGCGAGGCAGTTTGTGGTGCAGGAGGCATTCGAGATAATGTGGTGTTTGGCCGGATCGTATTTGTGGTCGTTGACGCCCATGACCAGCGTGATGTCTTCGTCGGTGGCCGGCGCTGAAATGACGACCTTTTTGGCTCCTGCGTTGAGGTGAAGCTGCGCGCCCTCGCGCTTGGTGAAAAGCCCCGTGGACTCGACCACGATGTCAATCCCGTCGTCCTTGTGCGGCAGTTGGGCGGGGTCTTTGATTGCGGTGACCTTGATCCGCTTGCCGTTGACCAGGATGGCGCCTTCCTCGGCCTTCACTTCGGCGTCCAGTTTGTCGTGGATGGTGTCATACTTGAGAAGATGCGCAAGCGCAGCGGGCGGAAACAGGTCGTTGACGCTGACGACCTCGATGTCCTTGCAGCCGAGCGCGGCGCGGAAGACCAGACGACCGATGCGGCCGAAGCCGTTAATCTGAACTCTTGCTGCCATTGTCAGAATTCCTCCTCATGGATTTGTTAGGCTTTAGCGCGAAAGCCCTTGCAGCCCATGCAAAATCTTTCCGCAGGCTGTCGGTTATCGTCCCAAAAGACGGCCTACTAAGTCGCGTGGCAGTGCAGCGTTGTCAAATGAAAAGGGGAGCGTTGCCAGGCGGTGAGTTGCGGGTTGTGGAATGAAAACGGAGGGGCGGGCGACCTGCGGAAGCCCGCCAACCCGCCGACCGGCTTTGCCGTTGACAAGCGTCGGCCGTCTTTTCATTCACTGGAATTGCGTTCAGAACGCCCCGGCAGGCAGCGCAGTCCGGATTTTGGCCTTTGGGCATGCGCGCAGCCGCACCGGAGGACAAATCCAACGCAGTGTGGAGGTTGCTTTGAAAACCATCGAGGTTCGCTCGTCGCAGCGCGAGCAATGGATTCCCCTGACCGCGCAGGTGCAGGCGGCCGTGGCCGAGGCCGGCCTGCGCCGCGGGGCCTGTTTGGTCTATGTTCCCCACACCACCGCCGCCGTTACGATCAATGAGAACGCCGACCCCGACGTGGGCCACGACCTGCTGATGGGACTGGGAAAAATCGTCCCGCGCAATTGGCCGTTTGAGCATGGCGAAGGCAATTCCGACGCCCACCTGAAGTCGTCTCTGGTCGGCTGTTCCGTTTTGGTGCCGGTCGAAAATGGACGGTTGCAATTGGGAACGTGGCAAGGCATCTTCTTTGGCGAGTTTGACGGCCCGCGCCGCCGCCAATGTTGGATTCAGTTTTTGCAGGGAGTGCAGGAGCATGGTTGAACCGCTTACGTCGTCGGCGACCATTGAATTTGCTCCGGTGGGCGGCAAGGTTGCCGTGCTTCGTTTGATCGGCCGCTGTTCGCACCAAAACAGCGCCTATCTGACCAAAGCCGCGGATTTGTGCCAAGCCCAGTCGGGTCCGTGCGTGTTTGTGCTCGACCTCGAACGCTGCGAGCACATGGACAGCACGTTTCTGGGCGTGCTGGCCGGCCTCGCCCAACGGCAGTCCGCGCAGGGACTGGGCAAGATGATCGCTGTCAATGCCAGCGCGCGGCTTCTTAAGATCCTCACGCAACTTGGCCTTAATCATCTTATGGAAATCCGCGAGCAAATGCCGTCCCCGGCGGCGGATCAGGAGATTATTGTGGATGAATCGAGCCGGGTTTCGCTGTCCCGCGTGGAGCAAATTGTCCACATGATCCAGGCCCACGAAAAGCTGGTTGAAGTGGACAGCCGAAACGAGGTTGAGTTTCGCGACGTGCTGAAATGCCTTTCGGACAGTCTCGCGCGCGCGACCGCTCAATCGGAAGCCGACCGGCAGCGTTAGCCGCCCTTCCGGCCCAATATGGTCCGAATCCTTTCCGCCACAGACCGAGGCATCCGTGCCGCCATATACCGGCGGAGGCGACGCCACAGTCCCTTGAGCGAGACCTCGCCGCATTCCGCTTTCAGGCGTTCGATTTCCGCCCGGTCTGAACGAATCTGCTGCTCCAACTGCTTGAACGCCACCGCAATGTCGCGGAGGATTTCCGGGTGCGCTTGGAGGTGAGGGTCCTGACTCAGGGCCAAAAGCGGTTCGCCGTCCATGTGCGGGTAGTGCGTGAGCAGATAAAGCAGATTCCAAAACTCAAAGGTGCGTTCGGACAAACAAGGTTTGGGCAAGTCCAGCTGCGCAATTCGCAAGGGCGGAAACACCGCCAGCCCCATCACGCGGGTCAGATAAGTTTTGGGCAGCTGCGTCAGGAGTTTCAGCGTCTCCAGACAGTCGGCTTCGCTTTCGTAGTCGCAGTTGGACAAAAGCTCGTAGTTCAAGGCGATGCCGTATTTTTCGGCCGCCTTGGCCAGCTGCATCAGCTTCTCGTGGCCGTGGCGCCGGTTATACACTTTCTCCAGAATATACCGGCTGCCGCTTTCCACGCCAAGTTGAATCACCTTCAGCCCCGCCGAGGCCAGCCGGGCCAGCATCGGCTCGGTGCTGAGCACCGGGTGAGCATAGCCGCCGAACGGCAGGCCGATTCTTCGCGGGTATTTGTCGGCAAACTCTTCGATCCACTCCAAGTCCTTCACGAACACGTCGTCCTGAAACATGACATGAGTCAGGCCGAACAGTTGGCGGGACTTTTCAATTTCCTGCAGGACATTTTCAACCGACCGGCGCCGCAGGTAGTTCTCGCCCCGATGCTGGGCCTTGAGCACGTGATTGTAGCAATACGAGCAGGAGAACGGGCATCCGCGCTGCGTCATGATGAAGTAAATGCCGCGGAAGTAGGGACGGTTGTCCGCCGGCAGAGGCAGGATTTGATTCCAGTCTATGCGGCATTCGTTTTCGCCCCACACGGGAAAAGGAAACCGATCGAGGTTTTGTTCGAGAGGCCGGATGGGATTTCGAATCACCCCGCCGTCGGCCTTTCGCCGCCAGACGCCTGCGATGTCCGGACGGTCGGGGTCGGCGGCGATCTCGGCCATCGCATACTCGCCCTCGCCGATGCACACAAGGTCAGCCCACTCGATGCATTGTTCGGGCGCAATGGTCGGATGAATGCCGCCGGCGACAATGGGGACCTTCGGGAATTCGCGGCGGATTTGGTCGGCGATTTCGCGGCCGGCCGCCGCCGTCGGCGTGGTCATCGAAATGCCGATCAGGTCGGGCCGGATTTCGGCCAGCTTGCCCAGAAGCAACTGGTATTCGGTCGCCGTGATCGGTTCGGTATAACAGCAGATATATGAAGCGTCCTCGAGCGTCTCGGTCACGGCCGAGAACATACCGGGCGGCGGATGGCGAACTGCCGCCAGCTGTTCGAGCGTGGCCGGTTTGCTGAGGTATTGCTTCATAACGATAAACCAAACCTCGTGGCCCTGCTGGCGGAGGAAAGCAAACACATGCCGCATGCCATAGCAGCGTTCGTCATAAGGGCTGATTAAGACAATCCGCATCCGTTGACGCCCGGGGAAAACAAAACACGCCGCGTCATGCCCGCAGCCTTCGGAGATTCAAAACAAACCGCCTGACAGCGGAACTCCAAACGTTCCTATCCCACAACGCACAACCCACAACTCACTGCCCTTTTCCATACTTGGCCACATAACGCCGCAAGTCTGCGACCAAGTCGCGCAGGGCGCCCTGACTGGGGTCCAACCGTACGGACTCTTCCCAATACTTCAGGGCTTCGGCGTATTCCTTTCGGTTATAGAGAAAGTCCGCATAGGCGTTGAGAGTGGAAACCGATTTGGGGTCCAGCGCCAGCGCCTGCTGAAAATGGGCGCGTGCTTGATCGGGGCGCTTCAAATACCGCTCGCAGATCGCCAGTCCTTCCAGCACGGCGACATTTTTGGGCGCGCGTTCGAGCATCTGCCGGTAGAGTGCTTCGGCGCGGCGATAGTTGCGGCCCGCACGGTAGGCATGGGCCAGACCGATGCGCGCTTCCTCGAAGTCGGGTTGCAGGGAAAGGGCGGCCTGAAACTTGAGGGCGGCCTTCCGCGGCTCGCCTTGCGCCAGAAACGCCTTGCCCTCGATAAACAACGCGTGAGGATTCTCGGGGTGGCCGAGGCTGATCGGCCGGATGAAAACAGTGCGGGGCGGCCACAGCTGGCAGCCACTCAGCGCTGCCATGGCAAGAGCGGTCAAGATTTTGATTGTCCGGTTCGCCATCATGGTCTTAGCATCTCGTCAAGGGTTGGGCAATTGCAGTGCAATCGCTTTCGACCATACGAGAAAGGCAAGCAGCGGTGGATTTCAATCAGAATTTTGGCGTGAGTCAAAATGCGGATGGACAATGCATGGGTTTGGTAGCGCGTAGCGTCGCGTTCTTGCTGTTTGTGCTGGCGGTTCTGCCGGTCGGTGCAGCGGCCACATCGCCGATGTCTGTTGGCTTTCCGGCAGTGCAATCCGCCGCAGCCACAGAACCTGCTTCGCCGCAACCGTCACCCGTTTCGTATCCCCATCGCGGTCCATTGTATCATCTCCTGCGCTACTTTCCCAGCCGCGTGGCCGACCTTCTGGACATCGTAAAATGCAACGTGGGTTTGGGTTTGGGCTTGTGCGTGAATGTGCGCCCGACCAAGAGCCTGCAAGCCGGATTTGGCGCCTACGACTCGGTGCGGATTGGCCTGCGCGGACGGCGGTTGCCCTTCTGGCACGAGTGGAGCAGCGAAGGCGGCTTCGACGGCTTGTATTGGGAGGGGGGCGAAACCGAGCGGGGCTTTTATGAGTTCGGGGGGACGGTCCACTTTCTTATCATCGGTCTCGAAGCAGCCCTCGACATCGAAGAGACGTTGGACTTTGGTCTCGGCTGGTTCGGCAACGATCCGGCGGATGATGATTTCCGATGACATCGGCGAGCATGCGAAGGTTTTCCTCCTCTGCTCGACTTGCTGCACTTCTTGGCCTTGCCGCCGCCTTGCGCCTGATTCGTTTGGACTTGATGGCCTTCGAGATGGATGAAGGCGCGGCGTGTCTGTTTGTCGTGCGGTTTGTTCATGCGGGATTGCCGCCGCTGTTGGGCATCAAGACCAGCTTCCAGTTTTACAACTCGCCGCTGTTCCTTTATGTCATCTCACCGGCGTTTCTGGTAACCAGTGATCCTCGATTTGCCGCCGCCTGCTTTGCGCTGCTCGGCACTCTCGCCGTCTATATAGTCTATCGGACGGGCGTGCGCTTTTTTTCGCCGGCGGTCGGGTGGGTGGCCGGGACAATGATGGCGGTATCGCCGACGGCCATCGAGTATTCGCGGCGCCTGTGGGGCCACAGTCTCGTACAGATTCTCTGCCCTGTCATTTTTTATCTTTTGCTGCGCTGGGCAATCGAGCGAAAGCCGAAGACGCTCTTTTGGCTGGCCCTATTGATTGCCGCGGCGATGCAATTTCACTTTTCGGCCTCGCTTCTATGGGTTCAATTGCTTGTGGCATGGGCACTGTTTCGCCCGCCGGTGGATTGGGCGGCGTTGGGATGCGGACTGGCCCTTGGCCTTTTGCCCTATTTCCCCTATGCGCTTGAGCAGGCTGACCGCCATTTTTCAGACCTGCAAATCATCACCCAGTTAATTTTTCACGGCACAGGCGAATACCGGCCTTTTGGTTTTCAGCCGCTTGTATATTGGTTTTTCTCTGTCACCGATTTCGCCCACTGCAATTTCCTTCAGGCCAAACACGGCGAGTTTTTGGCCAATCTGGGGCCGTATAGGGCCATTCGCTTTTTGGCGGGGGTCGCGTGGGTGGCCGCACTTTCTGCACTGGCTGTGAATGCGGCACGCGGGGCGGGGCGACACAGGAACACAAGGGACGGAATGGACAGCGTGAACGTGGTGGACGGCAAGGACACAAGGCAGGATTTCTGGTTTGTACTTTCGCCGCTCTCTTCCCGACTTTCTCTCTTCCTGCTCAGCTGGGCGCTGGTGCCGCTGGCGGTCTTTTTGGCACTTCGCGTTCCCGTCGTTCCCCCGTATTTCTTGGTGGTATATCCGGTGCCGTTTTTGGCGGTGGCATGGTTGGGAGTGAAAGTTGCAGAGAGGTTGAAGATGGGAGGACGGACGCGACGGCTTTCATGGGTTCCGGCCGTACTGCTGACGGCGTGGCTGGCATGCCAGATTTTCTTTGAGGTCGTCCTCCTTCTGCGTTTGGATCGCGCAGGCGGAGGTGTCGGCTCGTACATCAGCTTTGGCCACCAGCGCGAGGCCATGCGCTTTGTAGCCGGCCACTCCGCCGGCCGCACCGTGGTGTTGAGCGAGGAGCAGCTCGATCCGGCGCGGGGTATTGATTTTCGCTATTGGTATTTGCTGTGGATGCACGACCGCAACACCGAGCGCTTTTTTCCGAAAGACCGCGAACGCGCCGAATACTGGTATGTGCTGCGCAATTTGCACTACCCGGTGCAGCCGGAGTTCGACCAGTTTCTCGCCGGCTATCCGAGCAAAGATTTTGGCCGGTTGCGCATCGTGGTCATCCCGCGGCCCGGCCCGTGGCCGGCGCTGGCTCCGCCGCTGAAGGATGGGATGTAAAAGGATGGAGGGGATGGAAAACATGGCTTAATTTTCGAGCAGAACTTTTACCACCGCCTTGTGCACATCGCCTTCGCCGGCCAGCGGCGCATGTGCGTCGTCGGGATAGAGGATGGTAAAGCGGCCGGGCGGGAGCGTAACCCATATCTCCGGCGCATCGCCGAAGAACTCGATGTCGCGTTCCGGATTATACGGCTCCGTCACGCGCGTGCACGTGCAGGTCGGGCGGTGGCCGATGACTTCGTTGCCGGCAAGGGTGTATTGAATGTCAATATAGCGGCGATGGGATTCGAGACGCGCCGCGTCCTTTCCGCGACCCGGTTTTTTTTCGATTAGCACGTAGAGGCGCCCACCGTCCAACTCATGGCGGCCCGGAGCCAACAGCGGCAGATCGCGCCGTCGCAGAAACTCAAAGGCGGCCGGGAAGGCCGGATGCAGCGGAGCGTACCGGTCGGCATTTTCCAAAGGTTCGAGAATCATTTTGTTCTCCTTTCGTTGACTTGCAATCCGATTTGTGGCAAATATTTACTGGCTGTATGAAGGGCGCAAGCGCAATGTGTCGGAAGCGCAAAAAAGAGCGATGCATGGTGGCACGCGTTGCCGCTTCGGCCGCAGTGGTACTCTGTCTGGCTGCCGCGCCCAGATTGCCTCAAGGTCCCGGCCCATTGGGTGCGCGCGAAGTTGCCGCCTTGACGGACATGGCGGCGTTGCGCGACGCCGAAATCGCTGCATATCTGGACACCGGCTATTTCTTTCCGCTCGAAGACCTCAACGACCTTCTCGAATCGCAAACCCTGTACTATTTTGACGACATCATGTATGGGGGCGGGGCGCGGGCGCTCAGCCTGCAAACCGGCAATTTCGTTGCTCAGCGTGTGGACGTGCGCTTCCCCCCTCGACGTTGGGGTGGTCCTTATGTGAATTTTCAACAAGGCGGATTTTCAGTGGACGGCGCCGGCTATGACCCCGGCACACCGACCGACCCGTGGGGCAATCCCTATTATCTCTTCTCGCCGCTGGGATTGGTTCATCCGTGGTCGGGAACCGTCACGCTCGATCTGTACGGAGATGCCTTTGACCGGTGGACTTTGGTGTCGTTGGCCGGCGACGGTGTCATGAGCGCCGATGATCTGATCGTGCCGTTCGAGGCGTCGTTTGGCCCGCCGACCACGCTGGTCATTTCCAGTCTCTCTCCGTCTCGTGCGGCGCCGGGAACACACGTCACGGTACGTGGCTACAACTTCGGCGCCGTTCAGGGCACAAGCCGCATCGAACTGGATGGCCGCGCCGTCGGCACGATTGTTTCTTGGGGCGACCGCACAATTGTGTTTGTGGTGCCGTCCGGAGCAGCCAGCGGCCCGGTGGTTGTGGTGCGCGAACTGTCGCGCAGCAATACTGTTCTGTTGCGTATTCCTGCCGCCGTTGCGCGGTGGGTGCATTATCGCTGAACGTCGGACGGGTCGGGCGGGTAAGACAAATCGGATGGCTTTTTTGCTTGCCCCCGCAGCCGGATTGCGCTGACACTGCCCATGATTTGCGAACTAAATACTGCGGAAAGGACCCATCGCCCATGGATGTCGTTCCCCCCTCGTTGGAGATTCGCATTCATCTGGTCAACGGACGGATTGCGGAGTTCGTGCAGACAAACCCGGCGGCTGTCCGGCAAATTCTTGAGGGCATGCAGCCGGCAAAGTTGTTCTCGCAGAGCCATCTGATTATCGCCGGCAAATATTCGCTGACCGCCTACTCCACACAGACAATCACGGCCGTCGAGTTGATCATGGACGGCTATCCCGACTGGCCGATGCCGCCGCCGGTCGAGGAACTCCGTCTGACCAGCGAGGAGGAGTTTTGGAAACATTTCGAGGCGGAAAAAGACGAGAAGTTTGTCCGAGAGCAGGAGCGGAAAGTCGGCAAACCGATGACGGGGTATCTGGAGCTGGAACTGGTCAGCGGTGAGCGCTTTTTTGTGGAAATCCAGTCGCGCGTCCTGCCCAAGCTCGACCAGCGCCATATCATCTCGCAAATGTTCGCGGCGCCGGTCTTGTGGGCCCGACGGCCCGAAGGCGGGGTTACGTTGGTTAATCCCGACAATATTGTGCGGTTCACCTTCAATCCGGGACCGCCCCACGCGCCCAAAAACGCATGGCCTGCCCACCACAAAGTGCCGACTTAGCGCCGTGCGCCCTATGCAGGCAGGCTTTCACGCGGCTGATGCCCTTGAAGGCAAACCCTTGTATCGAACATCGTGAAAGGCACCCATCCGTGGAGGGTCGGGTTCCACCCCGACCGTATGGCCTGCCAGCACCGTGTAATATGCCCTGTAGTATCCTGTTTTAACTTCAGACGCTGGAGAAAAACCCACCTTGGAGGGTCGGGTTCCACCCCGACCGCATCCTGCTTCGTTCCGTCCGCATCGCCGCCGCGGTTAAATCAATTCCGTATTGCTGGGCATCTGAACCGGCGGCATGGGGAACGGTTTGTCGAACGAAAGCTCCTGTTTGGGCGTCAAATCCAGTTTCGATTGTTTCAGCGCCCATTCCCAGCCGACCGGTTTTCCCGAATATGCACTCATGCGGCCGATGATGCCGGTCAACGTGGCCTCGCACAGAATCTGTCCCTGATTCACCGGTTCGCCCTTGCGAATGCCCTCGCACATCGCTTGATGCATCGGGCCGTCGCCGTCCATGGAGCCCTTGTATTCATAGCGTCCTTTCGGGCCGATGAGGAAGCCGTGTCCGCGCGAGACCGAGGCTTCGCCTTTGCTGCCGGTAATCGTGTTACAGACCTTGTTGGTAACTTTTTCAATTTGGGCATTAATGCCCAGACCCTTCAGCCCGCCCGGGTAGTCGAAGTCGAAGGCGAAGTGGTCATAGACGGTGCCATACTGGTCGCCGACGCGCGCGAGGCGTCCCCCGACGGCCACTACCTGCAGCGGCGTTGTGCCCAAAACCCAGTTCGAGACATCGAGGTTGTGCACCAATTGCTCGACGCAGCAATCGCCCGACAGCCATGTCAGCTGCGGCCAGCAGCGGATCTGCCATTCGAGGTCGCTCTTGACCGACTCGCGCGGCTGCCAGTGCCACGTCATCATTGTCCCGATCCAATAGGCACCGACATGGCGAATTTCGCCGATCTCGCCGTCTTGGACCCGCTTGACGATTTCCTGATATTGCGGCATCCAGCGCTGTTGCATGCCGACAACGACGCTGAGGTTCTTCTTGCGCGCCATCTCGGTGGTTTCGAGAATGGAACGAACGCCCACAGGGTCCACGGCGCCCGGTTTTTCCACGAAGCAATGCTTGCCCGCCTCAATGGCGGCGCGGAATTGCACCGGCCGGAAAAACGGCGGTGTGGTCAGGAACACAATATCCACTTCGGGCATTTCGAGAACTTTTTTGTAGGCGTCGAAGCCGAAGAAGGTTGTATCCTTGGTTACTTTGATCCGGTCTTGAAACTTTTTGCCAACCTTGTCGAGCGCCACCTTGACTTGATCGGGAAAAAGATCGGCGATGGCGACGACCTCGATGTTGTCATCGGCATCGAGGCAGAACCGAATATCGGCAGCCCCGCGGTCGCCCGCACCAATCCAGCCGATCTTCAGCGTTTTGGGTTTGGACGTGGCGGCGCGCAGCGGTGTGCCGACCATGGCTGTGCCTGCGGCCAGTGCGGCGGATTTGGTAAATGCGCGCCGGCTCAAGTTCAACTCTTTCCTGCGTTTCATGATTGCCCCCTTTTTGTAATAGCCCAAACAAAATGCCTATTCCACATCTGTTCCCACCTTCCGCAGGAGGGCGCCGAATTCAACCTCTTTGTTTTTACTTTTTGCGCCTTCGCGCAGAAGCGGGAACGCGACAAAATGAGCCAGCCGAAGCGTTACTTCCGCTGACCGGTCTTTTGCGAGCGGATGACATCGCCGCCGGAAATTGTTCCGTTGGTCGGATCATAGACCAAATCGCCCACGAAAAAACTCGAATTGGCCGTCCGGTCGGGTCCAGCCGAACTGAGCTTCCACAATCCCCATTGTTCGATACCTTGGTCAACCGTGCTGTCGGGCGTGCTGGCAACCCATCGCGTGTAATAAGGCCCCGGACACCAGCACGGCGGCCACGGTTTGCTGCCGTAGTTGGCGCGATAGTTCACATACCGAAAGCGCCAGCTGGCATCGTTCTGATTCAAATGCATCCGAAACGGATCGTGAAGCGAGGCCGCATTGGTTACATAAGTAATTGGCGTAGATAGGACATCGGTGATATACCACGGCCATCCGCGGCTGTCGAGGTCGAATGGATAATCGCCGTTCTGGTCCACGGCGTAGCATTCGAGCGCTGTGGCCAGTGTGCGCATATCCGCCATGGCTCTGGAGACCTTCGACCGCGTTTGCGCTTCGAGAAAGTTCGGAATGGCAATCGCCGCAAGGATAGCGATGATGGCCACCACGATCAACAGCTCAATCAGGGTAAAACCTTTTCGCATTCGGATCACCTCCTTTCTGGACACGATGGCCCTTTGTTCCATCGGGCCTTAGAACGGGAAATCCGCCCCCCGGCCGAATCCCGCGTTCGAGGCCGCTATGCTGGCGCAGGGACAGAAAAGCGTTCAAGAGAAAAAAAGAGCCGAGCAGACGGACAGGTCCCGTGTTTTGCGGCCGTTTTCCACCTATCTTTTTGCACGCCTTACGTTTCTTAGTTACCCGGCGACTTTTTTAGCGTCCTTTAGGGGACCATATGTCAATAAGGCATGGTGCCAAGCGTCTACGACGGCAATATTCGACAGGTGTTCGGCCCCCTTTTCTCCCAGAGGGTCGAGATGGTGGGCTTCAAGATAGGGTTTTCCATGGTTCCTTTGCATAAACGTTGGGATCCGGCATCCCGGCACCTCACAACACCATTTCGCACGTTCTTTTGCAGCAAGGCGATTTCGCGAGCTACGCACCGGTCTGGTGACCAGAAAGAAGCAGTGATGCGCCGGCATTGGCTTGGTATCGTCAAGTCTGTCCCAGCATGTAAGAGATGGTCTACGTTAGCGGCGAACATCGCGCCTTCTTCAGCCAATGGGACGTGCGCCGGCTTCGTCGAGTCGCCTGCGCAGTTCCTTGAACAGACCCGCATTAATTTGCTTAAGGCATCTCCCCATGGGGAAATCAATGGGACTATAGGATCGACTTCCTCCTGTTCTCTGCTGTTCCTTCAGGAGTGCCTTCTTGAAATCGTGCAAATCCAACCAGTTTTCGTAGTCTTCATACCCAGGCACTACATACCATTCCACATCCACACGTTCGTAAAATTCAAAGTGGTAGTCCGGATCATAGGGGCAAGGTATGTCAAGCGAGCGGCCGCCCTGATAAAAGTCTGACAGAGATTGCGCATAGCCCGCAAACCGACAAGAGCGTCCTGCGACGAGCCAATCGCCGCACTTGATTTTGCGCAGGAGCGGCATATTCTGGTATGCGCCTACCCAATCAGGGGTAGGATATTGTTGTGCTGCAACCCCCCATTGCACTTGTTTCTTAAAGCCACCTGATTCGCTTACAAAGTCCATAACGTAGAATAGCCAATACGCCATATTCTTACTCCTTTCTGTGGTTTGTAAGTAGATACTGGGTATTGCCCAAAGTGCAAATTCCTATGTTGCCTACCCCGTAAAGCGTATTTCATTATGGCTCTAATAAAGATTGGCATCAAGTAACCGCAGAGTGCAAGATAAAAATGCCAAACCCACAAAAACACTCTCCGTGTTCCACACAATGCATATAGTAATAACTGTCGGATTCTTCCCCCGTTTTTGTGGCACTATCAGTATCTTGGAAAACTGACGGTGCAGTCGCGCATTCACACTTGAATCGCTCGGGACACGAATTCACCATTTCATTTGCAAGGTAACAGATTGAGAGTGAGGATTACTTGCCGCCTTTATGTCCACGCACAAAATCATCTTTGCCGATTCCCGCGCGATGCCGGAACTGCCCGACCGGAGCGTTCATCTGGTCGTCACTTCGCCGCCCTATTGGCAGATCAAAGATTACGGCGCGGCGGACCAGATCGGCTTTCACGATGACTATCGCGCCTACATCAACAATCTGAATCTGGTGTGGGAAGAATGTGCGCGCGTGCTCCACGACGGCTGCCGGCTGTGCGTCAACATCGGCGACCAGTTCGCCCGCGCCGCCCACTATGGACGCTACAAAGTAATTCCCATCCGCGAGGAAATTGTCGGCTTTTGCGAAAAAAAACTCGGTCTCGACTATATGGGCGCAATCATCTGGCAAAAGGTTACCACATGCAATACGTCGGGCGGCGCGGCAATCATGGGTTCCTTTCCGTTTCCGCGCAATGGCATCATCAAGATTGACTATGAGTTCATCGTGATTTTCAAAAAACCCGGCAAGGCGCCCCCTCCGCCCTCGCTTGCCGCCAAAGAAGCCGCGCGCCTGACGACTGAGGAGTGGAACGAGTATTTTTACGGCCACTGGAATTTCAGCGGCGTCCGTCAGGGAGAGCATCCGGCCGCCTTTCCGCTCGAACTGCCGCGCCGGCTCATTCGCATGTTCACCTTTGCCGGTGAAACCGTGCTCGATCCCTTTCTCGGCAGCGGGACGACCTCGCTGGCGGCGCACCGACTCGGCCGCAATTCTGTGGGCTACGAGATCAACCCGGAATTCCGCGCAACCATCGAGAATCGGATGCGCGAGGGCGGCGAATTGTTCAACGCGATCGGGCTGCCGAACCTTGAGTTCATCGAGCGGTCCGCCTCGCCCGAAGATTTCGAGGAACGTATCCGGCGCTGGAGCGCAGGCCCCGCAGCCGCAAGCGGTAGTGTGCAAATTCGCCGCGCTGTGGATCCGCGGGAAAACTCGTATGGGACACGCGTCACGGTGAAACAGCAATTCCCGAAGAAAAAGGCTCAACTGAAAACCGTCCTGAGTCCTGCCGAACTGTTGCTGCGCGATGGACGCACCATCACGCTGCTCGGCGTCGCCCCGTGGCCTTCTGTCGAAAGCAAATCTCGCGCGCAGGAACTGGCAATCGAACATCTTGAGCGCATGGTTCGCAGCAGCGGGCTTGAACTCAGCAACGACCACGGGCCGCTCGCCGACGGCGCTTCTGGTCCCGCCTACGTCCACCTGAGCAACAAAAAGTTTCTTAACGCGCGCATGATCCGCGACGGCTATGCCCGCGCCGACCGCTCGCACCCCTACCGCCACCGCAAGCGTTTCGAGCAATACGAAGCCGAGGCGCGCGAAAAACGAAAAGGCCTGTGGCGAGAGCACTCGAAAGAGTGTGAAAGTTAGGCGTTTCTCTGAATTCTTTCACAGCCAATCTCTTGCAAAGGCCAAGGAGGGAGCATCTCCCAAAATCGGGAGAAGGTCGTTCGAGCATGCTTTGGCCTTATTTCGGCTGGAGATGCGAAAAGGAAAGGGCCTGAGGCCGCGCCCTTGTCATTATGCACAAATCGTCGGCCGCTTTGGATTGCGGCAGACATGCTGCCGCTTTCTTTCGTGCTAAATTCAAACCCGCCAAGCGCGGGTTCTTTCCTCAGCGCCGACGCTTCGCCTGACAACAAACGATTTCAGCAAAGCGGCAGCATGGCTGCCGCAGTCCAAAACCTCAATCAGGGATAAAACTTTTTTCGTTCGTCCTGCCCAAGTCGGGTCTTTGACGGGAATCACGCGCCCGCCTTTGCGACGGCCGACAGAAATGCGCGAAGGTTTTCGGTGGAGACTCCGGGCGGCAACCCCCCGCCGCAGGAGAAAAGAACACGGCGGCGGTCGGGCAGGGAGGCGTATTGACGGCCAACGGCATCGGCCACGTCGCGCGGGGTGCCGGCGGCCAGCACATCCCTCGGCGGAATGTTGCCCATCAATGTCACTTCGGGGCCCACCCAATCGCGCACATCGCCCAGCGCGGACTCGATTCCCATGTTGTAAAGATTGATCCCCGCTTCGTGCAGATAGGGAGCCGAACTGCGGCAGGGGGCGTCGTTGTGAAAAAACCGGACTGAGACGCCGGACTTTGCATAGAGTTCCTTCAGATAGGGCAGGCCGAATTCCTTGAAATCCTCTTCGCCGAGAAACCCCACGATGTCATCGAGCAGAAGCACACCGTCAATAGTCGGGAAGCACTCGCGCTGATAGGCAATCCAGTCTGCAATGAAAACCGTCGTCAGGCGCAACAGCTGATGAATCCTCTCCGGATTGCATTTGATCTCCATCAGGAATTCCGTAATGCCCATGAGAAACGAGGCGACGTTGAGCGGGCCGCGTGAAACCGCAAACCGGATGGAATGCCCCGCCGCCTCGATTCGCGGCCGGTAGTGTTGCAGACGCTTGATCACAAGCGGCAGCAGGCCGTCGGTTTTCGGGTTGGGCGGGCTGAGGCGGTCAATGTCCTCGACCGACTGGATGATCTTGGCGGCGTGCGGGAATTCGTTTTCCGGGAACACGCACTTGGCGCCGAAGGCCGACGGCTCGGTGCACATGCCAAACTCCGCCCAAAAGCCGGGCAGAAAAATGGCTTCGGGGAATTCTGTCATCGCTTTGAGGTTCGCCTCAAACCATTGCTCCTCGCTGCTGAAGTAGTCGAGCAGGGTCATGCCCGCCCAGTTGGGTAACCACGGACTGTCCATGATGAACGCGACGGGAGGGGGCGAGAGAAGTTCGCCGCGGAGTACTGCCAGCAGGGTGTTCCATTGCGAGTGGGTCATGGGTTGCATCTCCTGTCCGACCTGTCCGGCTCGTCGGACTGCTCTCAGTTTTCATCGGTCGGCAGCGGCTTGCCTTTGGTTTCGGGCGCCCAGAACAACGTAATCAGGCCTACAAAATAAATCAGACACATCACCACTGCGACGGCGCGGAAAGGTGTCGGTGCGCCGATCGAAACGAAAAACTTCGTCACCGGATGGCTTTGGTCGGCGAACAGATTGTTGAAGAAGCCCTTCATCGGCACCTGCATGAAAATGATCGCCGCTGTCAGAATCCGCGCTACATTGTAGCAAATCGCCGTGCCGGTTGCCCGCAGCCGCGTCGGAAAAATCTCGGGAAAATAGATCGAGTAGCCGCCGAACACACTCAGCGTGACGAAGCCCACCATCGGCGTCATCCAAAAGGCGTCGCGCGCCGAGTTTAGATTCAGAAAAACAAACGTGACTACGGCATAGGCCAGCACAAAACAGATTCCAAACGCCGCCCGCCGGCCCATCCACAACGCCAGAAACGTGTAGAAGAAAATCCCCACCAGCGCGCCGCAGTCCTGAATCATCAATCCGAAGCCGCGAACAAAGTTCTCCTGTTTCGGCGTCGCGCCTTTGAGCGCCTCCGAGATCAGCTCCGGCGTATAAAAGCCCACGCCCCACAGCCCCACGGCTCCGGCGACCGCCAGAAGCACGCCGACAATCGCCGCCCGCCGCCAGCGCGGATGCGTCATCATGCTTTTAAGGTCGCCCATCTGGCGGTCCAGCTGCGCCTTGGCCGTCCGGCGCGCCTGATGCCACTGCTCCGGCTCGCGGATGGTGCGCATGATCAGAAAGATCAGAAACGCGGGCAGAACGCCGAAGCCAAAAATCAACCGCCAGCCGGGAACATGCCAGCCGAGGCCCAGAAAGTTCACCGGCTGGTTCGGCGGAATCACCCATGCACTCACGGCCGACCCCAGAATGTTGCCCAAAGCCGACAACGCCTGAAACGATCCCAGCGCCAGCGCCCGCACATGGGCCGGCAATGTTTCGGCAATCAGCGTGGCGGCCGTTGCAAACGCTCCGCCTATGCCGCAGCCCATCAGGAACCGCCACACACAGAAATCCACCCACGTTTGCGACAAGCCGGAAAGCCCCGTGAACGACGAATAGACGAGGATGCTGGTCGAGAGCGTGCGCACGCGGCCCCACTTGTCGCCGACGATGCCGAAAAACAGTCCGCCCACGGCCCAGCCGACCATCATGGCCGCCGTGGCCACATCGCCGAATTTCAACACGGTCAATCCCGCGTCGGCCGGCGCCATGCCGGCGGTCACGGGCGCCAGCAACTGCGTCAACGCCGGCTGGCGCGACAGCGCAAACAACCGCGCGTCCATGCAGTCGAACAGCCAGCTCATCGAACCCACGGCCAGCACCCACCAGTGATAGCCGGTCATTCGCTCGCGCGGCGCGCCTTGATCGGAAAGCATCAACTCGGCCATGCTGTTCCATCCTTCGTGTCGCACGGCGGGAAACGACCTGCGACAGGTTTTTGCCTCTTTGGCGGCGATGACGCCGACTGAAATCTGCCCCGCTTTCTCCAGCCGACAGGCTGCGTTACCGGAAACGCAGCGCAGCCGCAAGGAAATTTCATTGCCAAAGCCCGCCGACACGCACTACCTCTATCAGCGGCGGGTTGCGGCACGACGTTTTTTTCATTTCATCCTACAGGAGGCAGCCATGCATTTGACACGACGGCAGGCTTTGGGCCGTCTATTTGGCGCCGCGGCGGCCATTGCGACCTTGCGCAGCACCGGTCAAACGGCGCGCAGGCCAAACATTGTCATTCTTCTTTCCGACGATCAGGGCTATGCGGATGTATCGCATAATCCGCTGCACCAAAAAGAAGTGGCCACGCCCAACCTTGACGCCTTGATGAAAGCGGGCGTGACGTTTGGCCAGGCCTACACATCGGGCGCAACCTGTTCGCCTACGCGCGCCGGCATCATGACCGGCCGCTATCAGCAGCGGTCGGGATTCTATACGACCTCCTCGTCGCGCGAGGGCCTGCCTCTGACCGAAAAAATTTTCCCCCAGTATCTGAAAGAGCACGGCTATGCCTGCGGCTGCTTCGGCAAGTGGCATCTGGGCATCACGCCCGAATACAATCCGGTCCGGCGCGGTTTCGACGAGTTCTACGGCTTTCTCGGCCATGGCGCCCACGACTATTTTAATCTCAAGCGCGAGGGAACGGCCGAGCACAATCTGCTGCGGCGCGGCCTCGATCCCATTGACGACGAGGGCTATCTTCCCCACCGCATCGCCGACGAGGCTATTTCGTTCATCCGACGGCACCGCGACCGGCCGTTCTTCGCCTATGTCTGCTTCAACTCGGTGCATTCGCCCGCGCAGGCCCCGGAAGAGGATGTCAAACAGTACAACACCGGCGATCCCACGCGAAACATCCTCATGGCCATGCTTAAGCACCTTGACCTTAGCGTGGGCCGGATTGTGGCCGCGCTGAAAGAAACAGGCACATGGGACAACACGCTTCTGTTCTTCCTGACCGACAACGGCGGAGCGGCGGGAATGAGGGCCGACAACTCGCCCCTGCGCGGATTCAAAGCCTCCATGTGGGAAGGTGGCATCCGCACACCCTTCTGCATGGTCTGGCCGGGCCGTCTGCCCGCCGGATCAACCTGTAACACGCCGGTGATGTCCTTCGATATTCTGCCGACAGCGCTGGCCGCCTGCGAGCTGCCTGCGCCGACGGGGATGTTCGACGGCAAAAATCTGCTGCCCGCCGCGCGCGGCGAAGTCGGCAAAATTCACGACTATCTGTGCTGGCATGACGGTGTCGGACGCTGGGCCATTCGCAAGGACGACTGGAAATATGTCTTTCAGGAAGGCCGCGAGGAACTCTTCAACCTCAAGGACGATCCGCAGGAGTCGAAGGATTTATCGAAAACCCATCCCGACAAAATGGCAGAACTAAAGCAAACATTTGCCGCATGGCTCGCCCAAATGGGCCAACCCATTCGCGGCAGCAAAGAGTGGGTCGCCGATAAGTCGAGGAAAGCAAAAAAGAAAAAACGCTCAGATGAAGATGAACAATAACACCGCATTCCAGGAACAGCCATGAAGATCGAACGCATCGAAACCTTCCCCATCCGCTATCCCACCGTCGGCTACTTCAAGTTTTTCGAGGGGCCAAGGGGGGTGCCCTACGGCCGGCCGGCCATTACCATCAAAATCACCGCCGATGACGGCACGGTCGGCTGGGGCCAGAGCGTCCCCAGTCATCGCTGGAGCTACGAGACAATGGAAGCGTCGGAAATTGTTATCCGACGCTATCTCGCGCCGGAACTTATCGGCCTCGATCCGTTTGATCTTGCCGGTGTCCATGCAGCCATGGACCGCATCATCGCGCCGGGATTCTCGACCGGTATGCCGCTGACCAAAGCGGGCATTGATATGGCCCTGCACGACCTGATTGGCCGGAGCCTCGGCTGCTCACTGGCGCAGCTGTGGGGGCGGCCGCGCGGCGGGCCGATCACCATAAGTTATACGCTGAACGCCCGCAGGCTCGACGAGGTCGAGGCATTGGTCGCCGAGGGATTTCAGCGCGGCTACCGCACGTTCAATGTCAAGGTCGCACCCGATCCGAAGTTCGACGTCGAAATGTGCCGCATCGTCAAGCGCCTTGCCCCCGACGGTTTTCTGTGGGCCGATGCCAATGGCGGCTACGACACGGCGACGGCCATGGCTGTGGCGCCGAAATTGGCCGACATCGGCGTCGCCGTGCTCGAATCACCGCTGCGTCCCAATCGCATCAGCGGCTGGCGCGAGTTGAAAAAGCAGGGTGCGCTGCCGATCATCATGGACGAAGGCGTTTTTTCGCCCGACGATCTGATCGAGTTCATCCGGCTCGACATGATGGACGGCGTGGCTATGAAGCCGGCACGCTGCGCCGGACTGCTGTCGCAGCGACGCCAGATCGAAATCATCGAGGACGCCGGCCTGATCTGGCTGGGCAGCGGCTTGTGCGATCCCGACGTGGCGCTGGCCGCCTCGCTGGCCATCTACGGCGCCTATGGGCTGAAAACGCCCGCCGCACTCAACGGCCTTCAATTTCTGGGCACCAGCATCTTGAAGCAGCCTTTTGAATTGAAAGACGGACAGCTCATGGTGCCGGAAGGACCGGGCTTGGGAGTGGATGTGAATGAAAGTCATTTGGCCAAAATGAAAGAAAACTAATCGCACGACATCCCAAATCGCTCGAAAAGAGAATGCAAAAATGGTCTGTCTTCGCATCGGCATCATTGGTTTTGGTTCAATCGGCAAGGTGCACGCCTATGCGTATCGCAACATGGCGTTGTATTACGATCCGCCGCCCATTGAGACGCGCCTTGCGGGCGTTTGCACCAGCCGTCCGGAGACCGCCGAGGCGGCACAGCGAGCCGTCGGCTTTGACTTCGCCACGACCGACTGGCGCGCCATTACCGAAAACGCCAACATTGATGCTGTCCATATCTGCACGCCCAACAGTTTGCACGTCGAGCCGGTCCTTTCAGCCCTTGCACACGGCAAGCACGTCTATTGCGAAAAGCCTTTGGCGGCCAACGTGGATGAGGCACGCCGCATCGCAGCGGCGCTGGACGGCTACCGCGGCGTCCATCAGATGACCTTCAACTACCGCTTTCTGCCGGCGACGTTGCGCGCCAAACACCTTGTGGATGCGGGATTTCTCGGACGGCCCCTTTGCTTCCGTGCCGCGTATCTGCACTCCGGCAGCGCCGATCCCAACGCCCCGCTGAAGTGGAAACTGTCGGGCGCGATGGGCGGCGGAGTGATTCAGGACCTTGGCTCGCACGTGCTGGATTTGCTGCGGCATTTTCTCGGCGAGCCGGTGGAAATCGGTTGCTCGACTATGATTGCATTCGCCCAAAGGCCTGCTTTTGCCCACGCCCACAGCACGCCTGTTGCGTCTCTTGTCAAAGTGGACGCCGAAGATCACGCCGTCATGCTTGTTCGCACCGCCTCGGGCGCTTTGGGCACAATCGAGGCCAGCAAAATCGCCGCGGGTATCGAGGACGAACTGCGCGTCGAAATCCACGGCACGCGCGGCGCCCTTCGCTTCAATCTCATGGACCCCAACTGGGTGGAGGTATTCGACGCCGCCGCGCCCGATCAGCCTTTTGGCGGCGAACGCGGCTGGAAGCGTATCGCCAGCGTCCATCGCTATCCTGCACCGGGAGGTTGGCCGGGGGTGAAATTCCCTGTCGGCTGGATGCGCTCGCATGTGGCCTGCGTGCACAATTTCCTGTCGGCCATCGCCGCCGGTGCCAAAGCCGAACCGGGCCTCGAGGTCGGCGTGCGGGTTCAGGAACTCATTGCGGCCGCGCTCGAATCCGATCGGGCGCGATGTTGGGTCAAGGTGTAAAAGGGGGCGGATGGGGTGGACATTATGGCCGGGACTCATGGACGTGCGCACCGTCCACACTGTCCACGGCGTCAATCTTGTCCGTTGAGATTATATGGTGGAGGGGGGAGGATTCGAACCTCCGTAGAGCTCTCGCTCGCGGGGTTTACAGCCCCGTGCCATTAGCCACTCGACCACCCCTCCACAGGGGACAAAAAAAGCGGGAAAAAGACTGAAGCTTTTCAACCGTGCGGCCAAACAACTGGAAAGAAAATAGCGCTTGCGATTGGCCGAATGTCAATACCAAAGTGAATCAATGATCGTGGCACAGGACATGCCGATGTCATGCGCAGGATTGGTGAAGGGATGCAGGAAAGAATCATTACGAACAAACCGGGGAATCGTGCCGCCATGAAGGTCAATCGCGCGCAACGCCGGGCAACCGCCTTGCGCCGGTGTCAAATATCACACCCTATAGGGGAGGCCAGCAATGAAAACCCCAAAGAACACATCACGAACACTTCTTTGTGTCTTCGCGGCTGCTGCAATGGCTATGGTCGCGCTCTCCGCGTTGGGAGCCAAAAGCCCGACCAGCCCCACGACGGAAACGGCCCCAGCCGCTGGCAAAACGGGCAAGATTAAGGTGCCCGCAGCCACTCCGGCACCCGCCTATGAAAGCAAGATGTTGCGGGTGCGGTTGCTTCTGGCCGAATTACGTGCCGAAGTGGAAAAGTACCAATACGAAGGTTTGTTCCTTTCGCCGGGCGACAAACCGGTCGAGGGCCTCGTCGCTTTTTCCGCCGAAAAGTTTAACGAAAAAGTAGATGAAATCGCCAAGATTGCCAAAGAATGCCGCGAACAAATGAGCCAGCGTCAAAAACTTGCCCGCGATTACTATCAAAAAACGGGCGCACCCCAAGCCGCCGCTTTCTCCGCCTGTCAGGAAGGCATGGAAGAAACCGCCAAGCTCATCGAACAGTTGCGCCAAAGCGCCAGCCGCGTGGGTTCTTACAGCAAAGACAAAGATGCCAAATACGTGCTCGAACTCAGCCGCCTCGACCGCACGATCTCCGTCATCTCCGCCATGATGGAAAGTTGCCAGCGCAACATGGACCGCGCCGAGATTCTCTGCGGCATGTTTGACTCCAAGCCCACGCCAAAACCGAAACCGGCCACCTTGACCTACTAGCGCGCCCAAACCAACCGGCAAGCAGGATGGAGGAAACCGGAAAAGATGAACCCAGCAAAAGTGAAAGCCGGAACCAAAGGCTGGGTGTCGGCAATCGCATGGGTGTGCCTTTCAATCGGCCAGCCCGCAGGCGCCGCCGACTATCGCGCGGCCGATATTTCGCAATTCAATGAGGCGGTTAAAAAAGCCGCCCCGGGCGACAGCATCATCCTCGCCAACGGCCTCTGGCGCGACGCCGACCTCGCCTTTCGCGCCACCGGCACCGCATCGCAGCCGATCACGTTGCGCGCCGAAACGCCGGGGAAAACCATCCTTTGCGGCCAGTCACGGCTCCACATCGGCGGCAGCCACCTCGTCGTTGAAGGCCTTGTGTTTCGCGACGGCGGCAACCGCACCGACGCCATCGAGTTTCGCACACGCTCCGACTATCCGGCCCGCCATTGCCGCGTCACGCAATGCGCCATTTTGGACTACAATCCCGCCGACCCCGCGCAGGAAAACAAATGGGTACAAATCTACGGCGAACACAATCGCGTGGATCATTGCTGGTTCTCCGGCAAAACCACCCGCGGCCCGGTCCTGGCCGTCTGGCTTTCCGACCAGCCCAACTATAACCGGATTGACCACAACTATTTCGGCCGCCGGCCGGAATTCCCAAAGAACGGCGCGGAAATCATCCGCATCGGCGACAGCGACTCCTCGATGCAAAACTCCCGCACCACCGTTGAATTCAACTATTTCGAGGAGTGCAACGGCGAGATCGAAACCATCTCGAACAAGTCCTGCGAGAACATATACCGCTGCAATACGTTCGAGCGGTGTCAGGGCACACTGACGCTGCGGCATGGAAACCGCTGCGTGGTCGAGGGCAACTTTTTCTTCGGCCACAACATCAAGGAAACCGGCGGCGTGCGCGTCATCGGCGAAGAGCATCGCGTGGCGCACAACTACTTCGCCGATTTGCGCGGCGACGGGACCCGCTCGGCCCTTTCCATCATGAACGGCGTGCGCAACTCCCCGCTGAACGGCTATTTTCAGGTCAAGCGCGCCGTCATCGAATTCAACACTTTTGTCAACTGCCGCAGTCCGATCGAAATCGGCTCGGCCGACAGCAGCCGCAACAGTCTCCCGCCCGAAGATTGCATCCTGCGCAACAACTTGGTCATCGGCAACAAAGGAACGGCGATCCTTCTGAAGTCTGTGCCGCTCCGCATGACATGGGAAGGCAACGTGGTGCAGGGCCTCGAGCCCGGCCTTGTGGGCGAGGCAGGAATCCGTTCGGAGGCGGCCTTTGCCCAACGTGGCGGCGACGGCCTATGGCGCGGCCGCGAGGGCGCAGGTCCCGTCGGCGCGGCACTCCGCGAAAAACCGCTTGCCGCCTCGGAGGTCGGCCCCGACTGGATGAGGCAGCCGTGAAGGCGCACACCGCTGCGACCCAAACCAATTGTATTGAAGGAGTACCCGCCATGGGCAGAAAGAACACTGTTTCACGCCGAGCATTTCTCCAACGCAGTGCCGCTGTTCTGTCCGCGCCTGCCATTATTCCGGCCTCGGCACTCGGCCGTGCCGCCAAAGCCGCCCCCAGCGATCGCATTACCATCGGCTTCATCGGAACCGGCGATCACGGCATCAACCGCAACCTCAAGCGCTTTCTGGTCGAACCCGACGCGATGGCCGTGGCCGTATGCGATGTGGACACGGAGCGCCGCGAAAAGGCCCGCGAAATGGTCGAACAGCACTACGCGAAAGAGCTGGCCAAAGGCGCATGGAAAGGCTGCGCCTCTTACAACGACTTCCGCGAGATTATCGAACGCAAGGACATTGATGCCGTAATGATCTCGACACCCGATCACTGGCACGTCATTCCGGCGGTGATGGCGGTGCGCGCGGGCAAGGATGTCGAGTGCGAGAAACCGCTGTCGCTGACGGTCCACGAGGGCCGCGTACTGGCCGACGCCGTGGCCAAACACAACCGCATCTTCCAGACTTCGTCCGAGAACCGCTCCTATGAATGTTACTATCGCGCGGCCGAACTGGTGCGCAACGGACGCATCGGCAAATTGCGGCATATCCAAGTGACACTGCCGCGCGGCCACTCCGTCCGTCCGGCCAGCATGGACGTGTGCGATCCGCCGAAGGGCTTTGATTATAATCTATGGCTGGGGCAGGCGCCCGAAGCCCCCTACTGTCCCGCCCGTTGCCATTGGAACTTTCGTTGGATTCTCGACTACTCCGGCGGACAGCTGACCGACTGGGGCGCCCATCTCATAGACATCGCCCAATGGGGTAACGACACGGAATTGACCGGACCGGTCGAGGTCGAAGGAACCGCTGTGTTTCCCAAGGAGGGGCTTTACAACACCGCCACTGATTTTGACATCCACTATAAATATGCCAACGGTGTTACCCTGACGGTCTCGGCCAGCAAACCCGGCATCCGTTTCGAAGGCACCGACGGCTGGGTGGGCAATAGCGGCTGGAACCAGCCGCTGGAAGCCGAACCCAAAAGCATTCTCGACTCCAAAATTGAACCCAACGAAATTCACCTCTACAAGGAACCTTTGGGCGAACAGCGCAACTTTCTCGACTGCGTCAAATCGCGCAAACCCTGCTACGCACCGGCCGAGGTTGGCCATCGCACCATCACCATCGCCCACATCGGCCATATTGCCATTACGTTGAAACGCAAGCTGCGTTGGGATCCGGAAAAGGAACAGTTCATCGGCGACAACGAGGCCAACGCCATGCTCAGGCGTCCGATGCGCGAGCCGTGGACGCTGTGACCGGCTGCATCCCACCAAACCGGCAAGGTAAAGCCGTCGGCCTTCATCTCTGGATCAGCACCGCACGGACGGGCGAGCCGTCGCTCCCTTCGATTCGCAGCGGCAGGGCAATCAGCTCGTAATCCCCCGGTTCGACCTCGCGCAGGTTAATCCCTTCGAGCGCCACGATGCCGCGGCCCAGAATCGCCTCGTGAACCGGCACGGCCGCGCTGCCAAACGGCGCAATCGAGTAGTAGTCCACACCCACCAGTTTCAGCGTCTCGATCTTCGCCAGATGCCGCGCGGCGTCGGGCGCCAGCCCCACGTAATTCTCGACAAACTCCGGCCGCTCATACAGCGCGGAGTTTTGCGTCTTAAACAGCAGCCGCTCGACTCCCTTGAGATCGAGGCGCTCGATGTCACCCAGATCAATTGCAAGAGGATTGGCGATCTCGACCACGCGGCACGGCCCCACAAACGGCGACAAGTCCAGCTGTTCCACCGTGGCACCGCCTGCGATGAAGTGTCGCGGTGCATCCATGTGCGTGCCGGCGTGCACGCTGGTGGTGATGGCTGAAAGATTATAGTCGTTGCCGCAGGCCATCGAGACGGTCTGATGCCGCCGAAACGGCACGTCGCCCGGCCAGACCACCATGCCGTCGCGCAGAGGAACGGAAATGTCCAGAATTCGCATTGTAGATTCTCCTGCAAGAGTTTCGCGAACACCTGACCGGACTTTCTACCGTGGCCTTTGGCCACACGCAAAAAGAATGTGCAAAGAGAAGACGCCGCATTTTTTGCTGCGGGCAATCTTTTTGAAGAGAAAGGGCAAGCTGACTTGGCCCCAAGCCATAGGTCGGAAAACCCTTTCCGGCCCTTTAGGGCGCAAATGCAACGCTCTAATAGATAAGGCGAATGACGATTATTTCGCGCTGCCTTTGCGCTTTGGTGCATCACCCGAAATCAGGAGACACTTTCTGCGAGCGCAAGCAAGACCGACGCCTGATCCCGACAAAATCCCTCCATGGGCTTTGGAATGCGGGCAGCCTGCTACCGCTTTGCTGGAAGCGCCCATTGTCAGACAAAGCGTCGTTACTGAAGGGAAAACCGACGCTTGGCGGGTTTGAACTTGGCACAAAAGAAAGTGGCAGCGTGGCTGCCGCAGTCCAAAGCAGATTGCCGGCAGGGGGTTGAGTTTGGTAAAAGAAAAAGCAGGAGCATGGCTCCCGCAGTCCAAAGGGAAAAAGCGGGAGCGTGGCTGCCGCAGTCCAAAGCAGAGGCCGATTTGTGTATAATGACAAGGGCGCGGTCGAGGCCTTTCCCCTTTGGCTGTTCCAGTCAAAAAACCACAGCATGATCGAACGACCTTTTGCCGATTTTGTGAGAAGCCCCCCGCAATCCGCAATCAGATTTCGGCTCATCCCCGCCAACTTTTATTGACGCCGAGGGGCTTGTCCCGATACAGTTTCGTTTCGGTGAACACTGCTTCAGGAGGCAAAGAAAATGAAACGATGGATTGCAACCGCCAGTCTGGCTATGGGCTTACTTGCAGCCGGCGCCCCCAGCCGCGCCGCCGACCCGGTTCCGTTCTCGCTTGCCAAAGTCCAAATCACCGACTGGGTGCGTCAGGGCGACATCCAGAAAGTCGTCGGCGAAAAACTCTACGACCTCATTGACGGTTTCGCCGACATTCACATGGGCTTTGCCTATGTGGATTCCGAGCACATGAAACTGACCAAGGGCAAACAGGAGTTCGAGGTCGCCGTCTATCGCCTCAGCAATTCCGACAACGCCTACGGCTTGTATTCGGCCTTGCGCCAGCGCGATGGCGAGATCATTGCCATCCCCGACGAGGCTTCCTACTCGCCCGGCATGGTCGTTCTCTGGCGCGGCTCTTATTGCATCGAAGTGAAAGATGTCGGTGAAGAGGGCGCCGCGAAAGAAAACCTGATTGCCGTGGCCAAGACCATCGCCCAAGAGATTCCGGGCCAACATCCACTGCCTGAACTGGTGCGCGCGCTGCCCAAGGAGAAACTCCGCGCCAACGGTATTCTCTACATCCACGACCGCCATCCGCTCGATCAGATCTGGTTCATGGGCACCGACAACATTTTGTTGCTCGAAGCCAATGCCAACAAACCGGCTAAAGCCGAAGCAGTCTATGCCGGCTATGATTTGTCCGGCGGCGAGCAAGGCATTCTGGTCGCCCGGTATGTTGCGCCCGAAGACAGCGCCAAGGCGCTTGCGCAGTTCACAGAATCCGTCAAAAAGGACATGGCCTCGATAGCCAACGAGTCGCCGTGGCATACATTTACGGCCAAGAATGGCAAAAAGACTCTGGTGTTTCAGAAAGACCGTCTGCTGATTCTGGGGCTGGAAAGCGACCAAGCCGAGGTCGTTCGCGGCATTATCGAGAAGATTGCCAAGGCGCTGGAGCCCAAAAAAGACAAGGACAAGGCCGTCGCGGCAAAGAAGTGACCCCGCCAAACGGGTGCGTTTGGCCTCAACGGAATTCATTTGATAAGCCGAATTTCGCCGTTCATTGTTCCTGCCGATGGCTTTCCAAGGGCGCGCGGCGGGCGCCGCGGTAATTTCTTTTTCTTCTCCTGACATCGAAATGGCCGCGGGCTCGGTCGAGGAGCGAAGACCGACATGCGTAAGGAATTCTGCGGTATTTTCGGCATCTGGAACCATCCCGAAGCGGCCAATCTCGCCTATCTCGGACTCTATGCCCTCCAGCATCGGGGACAAGAAACCGCCGGTATTTGCTCGACCGACGGCGAGCGTCTGTATCACTATGCCGACCAGGGACTGGTGCAGGAAGTTTTCACGCGCGGCACTCTCGGGGGCCTCAAGGGCCACGCCGCCATTGGTCATGTGCGCTACTCGACCACCGGTTCGAGCGCCTCGCGCAACGCCCAGCCGCTCATGGCCAATTACTGGGGGGGCTCGCTGGCTCTGGCCCACAACGGCAACCTGACCAACGCGGCGGAACTGAAGGAACGCCTCGAAAAAAAAGGCGCCATCTTCCAGACCGCCATGGACTCCGAAATTCTCCTCCACCTGATTGCCCGAAGCGGAGAAAGCGATTTTCTCGAAGCGCTCAAAGATGCTTTGCGCCAGATGCAAGGGGCGTATTCCTTTCTTATTCTGCGGCCCGGTCGGTTGATTGCGGTCAAAGACCCGCGCGGGTTCCGGCCGTTGTGCCTCGGCCGCCTCGGCGACTCCTATGTGGTGGCCTCGGAAAGCTGCGCGTTCGACATCATCGGGGCGCAGTTGGTGCGGGAACTGGAGGCGGGCGAACTGGTGACCATTGACGGCGAGGGGGTCCGCAGCGAGTTTCCCATTCAGCCGCGCATCGAGCCGTCGTTTTGCATTTTCGAGCACATTTATTTTGCGCGGCCCGACAGCGTGATCGCCGGCCGCAGCGTCTATGAAATGCGAAAGCGCCTCGGCCGCCAGCTGGCCATCGAGCATCCGGTGGCGGCCGATATGGTGGTGCCCGTTCCCGACTCGTCCAATCCCGCCGCCCTCGGCTACTCGCAGCAAACAGGCATCCCGTTCGAGATCGGGCTGATTCGCAGCCACTATGTCGGGCGCACGTTTATCGAACCGCGGCAGTCTATCCGCGACTTCGGCGCCAAGATCAAATACAACCCCCTGCAGCAGTTGCTGGTGGGCAAGCGGTTGGTGGTGGTGGATGATTCGATCGTGCGGGGCACGACGGCGCAGAAAATTGTCAAAATGCTTCGGTCGGCCGGCGCCGCCGAAATCCACTATCGCCTAAGTTGTCCGCCATGGAAGAACCCGTGCTACTACGGCATTGACACGCCTTCGCGGGAGGAACTTCTGGCCAGCTCGCGCGATCTCGAAGCCATGCGTGCCTATATCACCGCCGACTCGCTCCAGTTCCTCAGCATTGAAGGACTTGAGAGGGTGTTTGACAATCAAGGAGGATTTTGCATGGCTTGTTTCAGCGGTCATTATCCGGGCGGCCGCCCCCGCAATCATTTCAAGGAGATTTTGGAGGCCCGGGCCGTGCGGGTGGCCGCGGAGCGATAAAGCCGCTGCTGCTTGGGATGAAAATGGCGGTGTAAATGGACAATACCGACAGGATGGACAACGTGGCCAAAACAACCCGAACAATCTCCTACAAACAAGCCGGTGTGAACATCGAAAAACAAGACCGCTTGATTGCCGGCCTCGCGCAGAGGGTCCCCGGCATCGGCTTGTTCAGCGGCGTATTTCCGCTCGACCTTTCCGCGTGGCGCGAGCCCTGCCTCGTCGCTTCGACTGACGGCGTTGGAACCAAACTGCTGGTTGCGCTCCAGGCCCGCACGCTCAACACCATCGGCATTGATCTGGTCGCCATGGTGGTCAACGACATCATTTGCTGCGGAGCAAAGCCGCTGTTTTTCCTCGACTACTACGCGGCGGGCAAATTGCAAGGCGCGCAATGGAACGCCGTGCTCGAAGGCATTCTCGAAGGCTGCCGGCAGGCCGACTGTGCACTGCTCGGTGGCGAGACCGCCGAAATGCCCGGCCTCTATGCCAAAGGGCATCTGGATCTTGCCGGATTTGGCGTCGGCGTGGTCGAGCGGTCGAAAATCCTCGACGGGAGCGCGATTGCCGCAGGCGATGTCCTCGTCGGCTTGGCCTCCAGCGGCCTGCACAGCAACGGCTACTCGCTGGCCCGCAAAATCTTGTTCAGCCGACGCCGGATGAAACTCGACGGGCCGCTCGACGGCGAAAGCGAACCTCTCAGTGCCGTTCTCTTGCGCCCCACCCGTATATATACGCGCGCGGCACTGGCCTTGTGCGAAGGCGTGCCCGTGCATGCCCTTGCGCACATCACCGGCGGCGGGCTGCCCGACAATCTCCGCCGTCTTCTGCCTGAAGGTCTCGGCGTCGAAATTGACTCCACCCGCTGGCCCGTGCCAAACATCTTCCGCCAGCTGGCCCGATTAGGCCCGGTCAAGAACAGCGAGATGTTTCACACGTTCAACATGGGGATCGGTCTGGTCGCCATCGTTCCGCCGGATTCTGTCGAACGAACGCTTGAAATCTGCGACAAGGCGGGCGAAAATCCGTTTGTGATCGGCGAGGTGAAAAGGGGGAAGCGGGAAGTATTGATCCAATAGCGCCGGCATATCCCAAGCATTCGATCGAGGTGGGATTATGAAAGAATACCTTTTTACAGTGGTTTTGGAGAAAGATGAGGACGGTCGAATCGTGGCGATTTGCCCTGCGCTGCAAGGCTGCTATACGGAAGGCGAAACTGAGGACGAGGCGATTGCCAACATTCGAGAGGCCATCGAGGCGCATATCGAATCGCGGTTGCAGCATGGTGAGCCCATACCGGTCGAAGTGCGAACCGAAAAGGTTGCTGTGGCCGTATGAGCCCGCGATTTCCACGCCTAAGCGCTAATGAACTTGTTCGCTTATTGGAAGCGCACGGCTTTGTTTTGGATCGTCAAAAGGGTAGTCACGCTGTATATATTCACCCCGATGGCCGTCGCACCACGGTGCCGATGCATGGTGGTCGGACAATTAGTATCGGACTGCTTCGACAGATTTTTAAAGATACTGGTATAATTCCTGACGAAAGATGAAATAGGAAGATGCAACCATGCTTACCCTTGCCGTTATGGCATCGGGTCGGGGCAGCAACTTCGCCTCGATCGTCGAAAAAATTGAAGCGGGCGAAGTGCCCGCCGTCGTCAATGTGCTTGTGAGCGACAACCCGCAGGCCAAAGCGCTTGAGTTCGCCCGCGCCCACGGCATCGAGACAGCCGTGTTTCGCCGCGAGGACTTTCCGACCAACAAGGCGCACAACCAAGCCATCGCCGATTTTCTCAAGCCGCGCGGCATTGATCTCATTGTCCTCGCCGGCTATATGCGCATCGTCAAAGCGCCGCTGCTCGAAGCCTTCCCCAACCGCATCATCAACATCCATCCGGCGCTTCTGCCGTCGTTCCCCGGACTGGAAGGCCAGCGGCAGGCGCTCGAATACGGCGTCAAGATCAGCGGCTGCACCGTCCATTTCGTGGATGATCAGGTGGACCACGGTCCGATCATCCTGCAGGCGGCCGTGCCGGTCGAAGAAGACGACACGGTTGAGACGCTGTCGGCGCGAATTCTCAAGGAGGAGCACAAACTGCTCCCCCGCGCAATCACGCTCATCGCCCAAGGCAAGGTCCGCATCGAGGGCCGCCGCGTCCGAATCGCCCCATAGCCATTTTCACCCAAAGCGGAAAAAAGGTGATACGGCGTGGCCGTCAATCCAAAATCGCAAATCGAAATCCAAAATCCTACTCTTCCCCCAGCAGCCACTGGTCGAATCCCAGCGGATGGCGCGGCGGCATCGTCTTGATTTCGCCCTTGACGCGCGCGATGGCCTCGCGCGCCTGATGTCCCAAGGTCACGGCGGAATCCGAGGCCGCAATAATCGTCGGCGTGAGGATAAAAACAACCTGTGTTTCCCGCTGCACGCCCATCTCGCCGCCGAAGACATAGCCCAAAATCGGAATCTTCCCCAGAATCGGCATGCGTGCGTTGTTGTGGACTCGTGTGACGCGCGACAGACCGCTGAGCACAATCGGCTGGCCATTGGGCACGCTGATCTGCGCCGAGATTGTCCGCTGCGCCAGAATCGGCAGCCCGTCGGGGCCGGTGCCCGCGAGACTCGATGCACCGGCGACGATCTCCAACTCGCAGGCATCGAGTGCCACGTGGGGAATCACTTCAAAAAAAAGGCCAGTTTTGCCGCGCAGTCCATACTGCAGCGTCCGGCTGTGGACGGGCGTATCCACGGTGATCGGATTTGGGGAATACGTGAACGTCGGATTGCCGTCGTCGTCGCGAATGGCGCGCGACGTGGCCCCGTCCACGATCAGCTGTCCCATTGTGGTAGCCAGACGCGTCGGGCGCGCGCCGGTTCCCGTCTCGACACCCGCGTCGTTGGGGTGGATTTCAAAGCCGGCGATGTCGTCCACGGCCTCAAACCGTGCGGGTGAGGTGCCGGCGTTGCGCCCCTGCCCGCTGGTGGCCAGAAGCTGCGTGGCAGCCAGCGTTTTTGCGCGGCCTTTGGAGACCAGAAAATCCAGATACGCCGAGGTCATCAGATAGTTGGCAAAAGCGTGGTATTGCCCGGTGGCAAACTCGCGCGTCAGATGCAAATCGCGGGGGCCGGGATTGACCACGCGCGGATAGACCGGATTGTAGATGCTCGATGCGTTGGCGAAGTGCTCGCGGTTTTCCATGCCGGCGGCGATCAACTCTGCAAGATTGCGTCCCGGGCCGTTTTTCCACGCAATGTAGTCCAAACCCAACTTGATGTCGTTGGTTACATTGATCTCGTAGATTTTTAAATCGAGCAACACCTGATTGACGGGGATATCCACCATGACCACGCCTTGGGTTCGGTATTCCTTCACGCGATAGGGTTCGTCCCAGCGAAGGACAGCATTGCGGGCGAGGTCAATTTGGCTTTCGCCGTCGCCGGCCCAGATTGTGGCGAGGCGGTCCACGGCGCGGATGTCGCGAAATCTGGCCGTGTAGTAGGTGACCGACGCACCGTCGTCCATGTAGCGAACCCACGGTTGGTCGAGCGCCGCAATCGCTTCGCGCAGGTAGGGCAGTTGGAACCTTGGGCAGATCACCTGAATGAAGTATTCCTTTTGGTTTTTGTCGCGAACGACTTCGGCGCGCCCGCCTTCGGCCCCGCAAACCTGCCGCATCAGATGGCGAATCTCCCGCACGCTGACGTTGCGACACGGAATCATCTCCGTCACGTAGTCGTTGATCAGATTCTTCTGGTTGACGCGCAGGACTTTAACCACGCCGCTGTCGGGGGCCAGATTGATCTGCTCGTCCTGAAAGGTATAGTCGTCCAGGTTGCTCTCGGCCGCCGTGGGGCTGGGATCGCCGCGACGCGTATTGACGCCGGTGCTCTCATCGAATTGTGCCGCAAACATAATAACGGCACCGTAGTGAACCACGCTCAGGGCGACCAGCAGAGCAGCAACGACCGTCCATGCAGGTTTCCAGAGTCGCCTCCCGTATGTCCAACCTGCCGAACAGAATGATTTGTTCTTTTCGCCGCGCATTGTTCCTTTTCCTTTCTCCGCCTGTGCGTTACCGCGTATTGTCAATCCACCACTGATCAAAACCGAACCGGTTGGGTGGCAGAGGCGCGGGCGCCTCATCGCCGACTTGGCGGGCGACTTCGGCAGCCTCCGCCGTTAGACCGCCCGACTGCCGGACGGCCCGGATCACGGCCACCACTACGCATTTTTTGCTGCCGCCCATTTCGTGTCCGAACGCCCAGCCGATCCCGGGCAGCGAACCCAGAAGCGGCATCTTGCGCGTGGACTGCATCCGCGATGTCCGCTCGATGCCGCCGAAAACGACCTCTTCGCCGTCGCGAACGCGCACGTCAGTTTCCACGCGACGGGCACTGATGCGTGGATTGCCCGTGCCGTCAAATCCCAGAAGGCTGGAGACCTCCATTCGCAGCCGGAGCGACATGTCTTCCTCGGCAATGCGGGGGGTCACTTGCAGCAACGTTCCGACCTCCACGGCGGCCAGCGTGCGCTGGTTCACCGTCGTGCCGCCGGCCCGCAGCGGCACTGCCTTGCCGACCACCGTGCGGTTGTCGGGATAGGTTGGGTCGTCGCCGTAGGGGTCGAGGACACTTGCCGGTGCGCGCGCGCCGGCGCGGGGCGTCGGACCGGTCTCGACCTTGTAGTAAAGCACCTCGTCATTGGCGCGAAACTCGGCGGGAGCGGCGGCGAGCGCGGGGCGGTCCGTTTCGGGATCAAACGTCGCCTGTCCGAAGGCGTTCAAGCCCGACTTATATGTCGTCGGAATCTTGCTCAGAATGCGGCCTGTTGTAATGATCCGGCCCACGCCCTTGGTCACTAAAAAGTCTAGATACGCCGAAGGAATATCGAGAAAGTAGGCGGCGTTGGCCCCGCGGCTGCGAAAGCGGCTTTCAGGAAGTCCGAAGCTGTTCACACCGCTGTTGTAAAGCGGCACTCCCCCCTGCAGCTCGTTGACTTTTTCGTATTCGGCATAAGCGCCAACGGCAAACAGATTGCGGCCCGGACCGTTTTTCCACGCATAGTAATCGAAGCCGATGGCATTGTCGTTGTTCAAGTCCAGCTCATAGAGCGTCGCCTCGATCAGAACTTGCGGCACCGGCAGATCAAGCGCCCGGGCGGCGGATTCCACCGAGTCGGCAATGCTTTGCGGGCCTTGCACAAAGATGGCGTTGGTTTCCAGATCGCAATAAAACTCAACGTCCGAGACCCGCGAGCCGCCCGGCGGACGGCTGCTGCTGCGCGTTCCTTGGCTCCAGACAGCCCCCAGAAACCCCACGTCGTCGGCGGCGCGGTGGCGCAACTGGATGTATTTGTAATAATCGTCGCCCGATGTGGTCAGGTCCGGCCGGTCCAGCGACGTCATGAGCTTGTCCAGCGATTCGATCTGGTATTCCGGCACAACCACCAAGACCAACCCGCTCTTCCCATCCGGAGCGACAAATGTTGCAAACCGTCCCTCTTCGAGTTCTATCACTCGCCGATAAAAGCGAACCACACTGAAGGGATTTACATTCTTGAATGCATAAACCTTCGGGACATACCGGTTGATCTGCGCCTTGTTGGTCGTGCGCAGAACTTTGACAACGTTGGAGGGGATTTCGTCAGGAGCAGTCGGTTTTTCAACACTAGGATTGGGTTCACCCGCCGCTGCGGGCGCAAGCAAAGCGACAAAGAGTGCAGAGACCATGGCAAACCTCATAGCCCTTTCCCTTTCTTTCCTATAAAGATTGTGAGCTAAGAATAAATAAATCTGGCGTGAAGTCTTTGTATAATCCCGATGAATGTCACATTCGGTTTTGTTGTGCGTTATGTTAGAATTCAGCTAAAGGGGTGCAGTTAAGTTTATGGATATTTCGCCTTAATGGGCTTTATGCTTCCAGTTTTTATTCCCAAATCTCCCCCTAACACAGTCCTGTTAAAAAGCGCCTGCCCCGCAACTTGCGCAATCCGCGCAATCTGTGGATGTGTTTGCATGGTATAGGAACGGCTAGTTTCCCGTGCAACAAACCTCAAACCCGCACGGGACTTCGCCACAAGTCAATCGGTTTGGCCACGCCTGTCGGGCGGAATGGCAGGGCCACTTTTTGCCCCGTGCCGGCCGATTGATAGCCGGCCAGCAACGCTTCCATTACCACGCGGCCGTCTTCGCCGGTGACCAACGGTTTTTCGATCCCGTGCGCACAGCGGCAAAAGTGGCGCATCTCCTGCGGGAAACCATAGTTCCAGAGTTCGTCGAAGACCGGCCACGACCAGCCGCGTGTGGTCGGTGCTTTCTCGACCGCATAGCCGTAGCCGTATTCGCTGTAGGTCGGCAGCGCATTGCCCATCATCAAGTCGGCGTAGGTTACACCGCCTTCACCATAGACCTCGATGCAGTCATCCATGCCGCCGCGGCGCGCCCAGCTGTCCTCGATGAGCCCCACCGCCCCGCCGTCAAATTCGATAATGCAGATGGAATTATCCTCGCCGCGCGTTTTGTCGCCGTGCACATAGGTTCCCATCTGGCAGAACACACTGCGGATGGCCGGCCGGTTCAGAAACCACCAGGCAAACGCGACGCCGTGGCAGCCCATGTCGAAAAACACGCCGCCGCCCGATTGTTCGACGTCCCAGAACCACGGCGAGTGCGGCCCGAAATGTTTTTCGCTCTGCTTGACCAGATAGATTTTTCCGAAAGCGCCCTGATCGGCCATCTCCTTGGCTTTGACATATTTGGGTGTGAAGAAAAGTTCCTCGGCATAGAGCAGAAGAACGCCGCGGGCGCGGCAAGTTTCGATCATGCGGTCGGCTTCTTCAAGTGTCATGCAAAGGGGCTTCTCGCAAACAACATGCTTGCCGGCTTCGGCGGCGGCAATTGCCATTTCTGCGTGAAGCCGGTTGGGCGCCGCGATGGTCACCATCTCGATGTCGGCCTCGCACAACATGTCGCGGTAGTCGCGAAACACACGCGGAATGCCGTAGCGGGCGGCCAGCGATTCGGCATGGCCTGCACTGGGCGAGGCGACAGCCACAAGTTCGGCCGCATCGGGAATGGCCTTGAACGACGCCGCATGAATTTCGGCGACGAACTGCGAACCGATGATACCGATTTTGACCGGTTCCGTGGGATTTGCGGGCATGGTCAATTCCTCCCTGCGAAAGAATGTGCGCTGCCATTGCGACAGCCGAATGTTTATGCACTGTTTATTTCTGTACTTTGTCGAAGATCGGGGCAAGGATTATTGAGGTTGGTGTAATGCGTTGACACGCGGTTTGGGCACATTCGCCGTTGCCGCTCCGGCGTACGCTTTGGACTGCGGCAGCCGCGCTGCCGCTTTCTTTTTCGCCAAGATCAACCCCGCCAAGCGGGGCGGTTTTCCACAGTGCAAACGCTTTGTCTGACGACGGACGATTTCAGCAAAGCGGCAACATGGCTGCCGCAGTCCAAAGTCCTTGGCGCTGTGCGAGGGGGATTATTCCGGCATCCCGCGGCGGTCTTGCTTGCGCTCGCGGGAAGTGTCTCTCAATTTCGGGAGATGCACCCGCCTCCTTGCGCGAGGTTCTTTTTGAAATCTCCCGGTCTTTTTATGCACGCGAAAAATTATGGACGGCGAAGGTTTCTTGTGGCAGGAAATCAGTTGGCTCTGCAAGGCAAGGCGGCGTTTTCAAAACAAATCCGGTGCAAAAGGCCAGATATGTTTTGCAACAGAGGAGGCAACGGCGATGAACAAATTTCGCATCATGGTAGTGGATGACGAAGAAGACGTCCGGACGCTTTTGCGCCTCACGCTCAGCCCTACCTATGAAGTGGTCGAAGCCTATGACGGGTTGGATGCGCTCGACAAGATCGAACTGGCGGAGCCGGATTTCATTGTCCTCGATGTGATCATGCCTCTGATGGATGGTTTCCAGACCTGCAAGGCCATCCGAAAGCATCCCCAATTGCACGCTGTCCCTGTGTTGTTTCTTTCGGCCAAGCGGGCCAAAGAAGAAATTATGAAAGGGTACGAGGCGGGCGCGACACTATATCTGACCAAGCCGTTTGATCCGGATCGTTTGGTCAAAACGATCGCGTATGCACTTGAGCGGGCCTGCGCGCGAGTGCGGCCGAAACGCTATACCATCGAGCAGCTGTCCAAATTCTGGGCGGCGCACGGGGATATTTCTCCTGTTGCGCCACCCAAAGCCGAACCGGCAGCGCCGCCCCGCCCGGCGGTTTCCCGGCCGGTAACGGGACCGCAGCCGTCCGCGCCCGCCACCACGCCGGAGCCGCCGTCCCCGCCTCCACCGCCGCCGCGTGCGGTTGCCCCCACGCGCCCGCGCGTCATGATCGTCGAGGACGATGAGGACTTGCGCAGCATGCTGTCGCTGGTTCTTCGCGAAGATTTCGAGGTGACGACGGCGCCCGACGGTCTGAGCGCGGTGGAGCGAATCATTAATTATCAGCCGGACTTCATTATTCTCGATGCAATGTTGCCCAAGATGAGCGGCTACCAGTTGTGTGCATCCTTGCGGCAGAATCAAAGTTACCGGAATACGCCCATCCTATTTATTTCGGCCAAGTGTTCGCCGCGCGACATCGAGTATTGCAAGCGCTTGGGCGCCAATGATTTCTTTTCCAAGCCTTTTGATCTACAAATGCTCCGGCAGCGGCTTTTGCAATATGCGATGGCACCCGGTTTTGTCCCGCGCCCCAAGAAGATGACACTCGAAGAGATTATCTTGCGCGAAGGTACGGGGGTTGAGCGTCCCGCCGACGCCGACCACCAACCGCGCGTAACCCGCAAACCACCCGACCCGCGCGACTTCATCGGCTAGCTCCCGCATGAACAAGGTTCCACAGTCAGGCAGCGATGCCGCCGTTCGACCACCTGCAACTTCGTGGATGCGTACCACCGCAGACCGTATTGTGTGTTTGATGGTAGGGCTGGCCGTGCTTGCAATGAGCTATGCCCAAGCCGACGCAGACCCGGATTACTGCCTTCGCCTCAGCGATGGAACCAGTGTTCCGTTTTGCTGGCTGCGCGGAGAGATGGTCGTGGAAACCAGCGGGGCGCAGGCAATACAATTCTTGGCAAATCGCCTGACGCCGGAACTTCAGTTGTTGCCGTTGCCGGCGATTCAAGCGGCATCGCGCGACGGACGTCGGTTTGTGCTGCGCTGGCCGCAGGCACTGGAGCGCCGGCAGTGGCTTGCCATGGCCGAAGCGTGGCAAGCCGAAGGCAAAGTGCGCGGCGTCTATGCGGTGTTGGCCCATCCGCCGTCGGGTTTGCGGGCGACGCTGAACGACGAGCTGATGGCGTGCCTGCGCGATGAAAATGAGTGGGTCGGCCTCATTCGCGCTCTAGATTCGTTTCGGCCGGTCTTGGTGGAACGCACCGCAAGCGACCACCGAATTGTGCGGTTGCGGCTCGGGCAGGGAGGGCCGTTTGCCGCGATGGAAGCGGCTGCACGCGCCGTGCAATCGGGATGCGTTCAGTGGGCTGAGCCGAATTTCGAGGTTGAAATTCGGCGTTCGTTTCTTCCCAACGATCCGGATTTTGGCCTGCTGTGGCATCTGCACAATACCGGCCAGTCGGGCGGCCGTCCCGACGCCGACATTGACGCTGTCGAGGCGTGGGATACCACGCTGGGCTCGCCCGCGGTCGCCATTGCCATCATTGACGATGGACTGCACATAGATCATCCGGATTTGCGCAACAACATCTGGAACAATCCGCGCGAAATCGCCGGCAACGGCCTCGATGACGACTTCAATGGCTATGTGGACGATGTCACGGGCTGGGACTTTTACGCCAACGACAACAATCCGCGGCCCGACAGCTTGTCCGACTATCACGCGACGCCCTGTGCGGGCATGGCCGCAGCCGAAGCCAACAACGCCGAGGGCGTGGCCGGTGTGGCGCCGCGCTGCAAAATCCTTCCCTGCCGCGTCCTCGGCGAAACCAATCCGACGCTGAGCCGGCTGTCCGAGGCCATTCGCTATGCCGGCGTCCATGCCGACGTGCTTTCGATGAGCTGGAGCTCGCTGCCGAATGACACCATCGGTGCCGCCATCCAATACGCGGCCACAACAGGCCGTGGCGGTCTGGGCTGCGTCATCTGCGCGGCTGTTGGAAACGCCGGAAGCACAAGCACAATTGGTTTTCCGGCCAGCCATTCCATGGTGCTGGGAATCGGAGCCAGCACCAACCAGGACGTCCGCGCGGGTTACAGCAATTATGCGACAGGATACGGTGTGTTTTTGCTGGCGCCCAGCGGCGATTCGGGTTTTGTCAATCCGGTCTATGCAGCCAGTTCGCTGGGCGGATACACATGGTTTTCGGGGACGTCGGCGGCCACACCGCAGGCGGCCGGCGCCGCTGCACTGGTCTTGTCGGTTGCCCCCACTCTGATGCGCACACAGGTAGCCGAGGTGTTGAAACAATCGGCAGACAAAATTGACCCTGCCGCCGCCAATTATGATGCCAGCGGCTATAGCAATGCCTATGGCTATGGGCGGCTGAATGTCCATCGGGCATTGGTCGCCGTGCTGCCGGATTTGGCGCCGCTGGCATTCGACTTTCAGCCCGAAACGGTCGCGCGCGACGGCTCCCTCGTGTTTTCCGGCGCCGTGCAGAATCTGGGCGGCGTGGCTTCTGCCCCCTGCTGGCTCGAAATCTGGCTCTCCAATAAGGCTTCATTCAGCTCGCTGGATACTCTTGCCTGCAACTCCGTTTTGATGCCCTCGCTTGCGCCGGGCGGTGCATTTCAACTCAGCACCGTGGACGGGCGCTTGATGGCCGGTGTTTCCGACGGGCTTTACCGCGTGGGTGTTGTGGTGGACCGGCTCGACCAGCAGCGCGAGGTCAGCGAGTCGAACAATCGCGTGTATCGCACCGACCGCCTGCTTCAAGTGGGCGCGGGTTCGACCCAAGCAGACTTGACCGTGGAGAACTTTGATTTCCAACCGGCGGCCGTCGTGGCGCGCGACCGCATCGGACTGACCGGTCAAGTTGTCAATCGCGGTGTGCAGATGAGCCGCGGCGTATGGGTCGAGTTCTGGGCCTCGCGCAGCACAACAGGCGCCACGTTGGATTACTTGCTGTGCACGTCCGTGCGGGTGGGGCCGCTCGGACCGGGCGAGTCGTTTGATCTCGCCGGTCTGATACGGACGGTCAACACGCCGGCCGACGGACTGCCCAGCGGCCGCTATCGCATTGGAGTGTTGATTGACCGCCTCGGCGAACAGGTGGAGACCAACAAGGCCAACAACCGCATATTCCGGCTGGACAAGTGGCTGGCCGTTGGCGCAGCCCGTGCACGCGCGTGGGAACTATATTGGTAGGTTCCGGAGCGAAATCCGCCAAACGCTCTGTCGCTTACGCAGCGCGTTCGAGCGGAGGGGTTTCGTCTTTTTGCTTGGCGCGAAGCGCCTGCTGGGGCCGGGAGGCAGGTGGCAAACCGGTCTCGCGTACCTTCAGAATCAGCAGTAACTGTCGGAGAACTCTGGCGGCAAAGGAGTTTTGATTCGACGTCCGGCGCGGTGAAATCAGCGACTGCAACGCGCGAGCAAACAACTCGAGGGTGCGGCGGCTCTGCGCACGCTCGGTGGCATACGGCACACGGCGTGCAAAAACCACAATGGCCGTCAGGCGTCCAATTGCCGAGACGGCAAACAGCATGTGGAAGTGGACCACTTCGTAGGGGCCGATATGAAAAAGCGTTTGCGGCAGAAGCGTACTGGCCGCGCCGCCCAGCAGCGCTGCGGCCAGATAGGTCAACCCGGAAACGGAGTTCAGCAATCCCAAGGCATGCTGACGCTCGGCCGAACCGGTCATCAGTTGCGGCCAGTTGAATGCCGCCAGATTGTAGCCCGACCAAGCAAATCCGGCCAGCACGGCGGCCAGCCATACCGGCCACAGCATGTCGGGCCGCGCCACACACCACAGCCAGACGTGGAGAGCGACGATCAAGCCGGTGGTCATCAGCACCGCCTTGGAGCCCGCCCGGTCGAGCGCGCGACCCCATGCCCGCACGCTGACCACGGCCATCAGTGCGCTTATCAGCGCCTGCACGCCCATCTGCGCCGGCGACATTTTCAGCACCCGTACCATGTGAACGGCAAAAAACGCCTCGGCCAGCCCCACCGAGAACTGCCACACCACGCTGTATTGCAGATAGCGCGTGAACGGCACGTTGCTCAACAGATGCGCCCACATCCGACGGCGCGACGGGTGGGTCATCGCCGCCAGAGGCGGCTCGTATTGGTGCGACAGCACATACGCCGAAACCATCGCTGCAAGACTGGCAATGCCGAAGCACAGCACGTAGCCGATGCGCCGGTCGCCAAACCAGTCGCCGAGGGTCAGCGCCTGCGCGCCCAGAAAAACCGAGACCATTGCGGCAATCCACAGATAGACGTTTCGCCGCCCGTAAAACGCCCCGCGAATTCCCACCGGCACCAAGTCGGCCATCCAGCCCAGCCATGCATTGCCCGCCACCACCAGAGAGATGTTCGACAGCAGAAGAGTGGCGACCAGCAGCGCTTGGCGCAGACCCGGCGACAAGGGCAGAAATACATAGGCAATCAGAAGCGCCCATGCCAGACGGCTGGCAAGGCTGAACCACACGACCACCGGCCGCCGCCCGTTCAGACGGCGAACGACCCACGGTGACAGAATGAAAGCAATCTGGCTGAGATAGGGCAGGGCCTGAACAAGGCCGCAGATAAAATTCGACCCGCCAAGGTCTATGATGTAGTTGGTCAACACCACGCCCTGATAGGTGCCGAGAAACATCCCCTGCGTCAGGGCCATGTGGATGACCGCAAAGGTTGCCTCGATATTGGAGAGGCGCAGCGCGCGGCGAAGCTCATTCCCCCCGGCCGTGCGGCGGACCGGGGGGCGGCGTGGACAGGATGAATCGTCGCTGGACATGCAGATTGCAGGCTGTTGCGGCGAGTGACTTTATACGAAAATAAAAAATGGTCGCGGGAGAATATTCCCGCGCGAAATCAACACCTCTCTCCTGCCGCGGCATCCGGTGTATTGCAAGTGCTTTTTCGCCACGTTGGTTCGCTGAGGAACTTGCGAAAGGCTGCGAATTCGCAGCGTAACATGGGGCCTCGCCGATGGGAATAAAGGAGTTTCGGACAGATTTGTTGCATGAGTCACCGGGGAGACGCCCATGCTCCATTGTATCGCAATTTCCTTCGCACCGCAGAATTCGGTTGAAGCCGAACCGGAATTCGGTCCAGTATCTGAATCGTCGGCGAAAAGAGCAGAGAGAAAATGTTCGGGCGGTGTTTGACAAATTCACGACTTAAGAAAAAGGAGCAGCGATCATGGCCAAACGTATCGGTGTTCTCCTGAGCGGCTGCGGCGTCAAAGACGGCAGTGAAATTCATGAGGCCGTGCTCACCTTGCTGGCCATTGACAATGCCGGCGCCAAGGCCGTGTGCATGGCCCCCAACGGCGACCAGATGCACGTGGTCAATCACCTGACGGGGCAACCGGTGGCGGGGGCGCGGCGCAATATGCTCGAAGAGGCGGCGCGAATCGCCCGCGGCGACATCCGCGATCTGGCCACAGTGAAAGCCGGCGACCTCGACGCTCTCGTCATTCCCGGCGGGTTTGGCGCGGCGAAAAATCTTTGCACCTACGCGGTGGACGGCGTGAACTGCAAGGTGCATCCGGAAGTGGCCCGGTTGGTGCGCGAAATGCGGGCGGCGAAAAAGCCCATCGGGGCTATTTGCATCGCGCCGGTCGTGCTGGCCAAAATCCTCGGCACCGAGATCAAGCCTTCGCTGACCATCGGCAATGATCCGGGCACGGCTGCCGATCTGGCAAAACTCGGCTGCGAGCACGTCAACTGCCCCGTGAAGGATTGCGTGATAGACAAAACCAACAAGATCGTTACGACGCCCGCCTACATGCTGGCGCGCTCCATCGGCGAGGCGGCCGCGGGCATTGAAAAATCTGTCCGCGCCTTGATTGACCTTGCGTGAAAAATGCCGAGGCGACGGAAGGCACCGCACACGGACGCAAACCCCTGAAAGGACACTGCCATGCTGGTCGAAATGGAACTGCGCGAAATTCAGATTGTGGACGATCCCGGACGCCATCAAGTGGTGGTGCTGGGCGAAAAAGGCGGCCCGCGCGCCTTTCCCATCTACATCGGCCTGTTCGAGGCGTCTGCCATGGACCTTGCGGTGCATCAGGAGAAAGCGCCGCGGCCGATGACCCACGACCTGATCTACAATGTTCTCGACAGCCTGAATGCACAACTGGTCGAGGTGCGCGTGGACGAGCTGCGCAACGAGACCTTTTTCGGCAAACTGGTTGTACAGAAAGAAGACGGCGAGTATGTGCTGGTAGACTCGCGGCCCAGCGACGCGCTGATTCTGGCCGCCAAACGCAACGTGCCAATTTTTGTCGAGGACACCGTCCTCGAAGAGGTCTGCCGCGAGGACCTCTCCGGCGATTCGGAGGAGTAATCATCATGCTGTCGCGCAAGTTTGCCGCCGGACTGATTGCGCTCAATTTGTTCCTGCTGGCCGTGGTGGCTGTTCAGCAGGTTCACCTCACACGCATGCAATCGGCCGGTGTTTCCGACCGTTCCGCTGTGTGGCCGTCCAGCCCGTTTCTTCGTGCGGCCAACGCGCGGGCGGGCGACGTGCTGGCGGTCAATCCGGCGGACAATCCGATTGTTCAAGCGGCGACCAAGGCCAGCGAGGCGGTGGTGGCAGTCGGCGGCACGATCAACCGCGTGACGTATTACGTGGACCCGTTTTTCGAGAATTTCTTCTGGCCCCACTTTGGACGGGCCACCCGCGAGCAGCGCATTCAGGTTCCGTTCCTCGGCTCGGGCGTGCTGATTGACAATCAAGGCCATCTGGTGACCAACGTGCATGTCATCCAGGAAGTGGAAACGCCGTTTGTGACGCTGAGCGACGGACGGCGGGTTGGCGCGCGGGTGTTGGACAAGGACAACCGGGTGGACGTGGCCTTGCTCAAGGCCGATCTCAATCCGTCTCCGTTTGTGGAAATGGGCGATTCGGACTCGCTCTATCCCGGCGAGTGGGTTTTGGCGATTGGCAATCCCTACGGCGATGCGATACCCGATCCGCGGCCGACGGTAACGTTGGGCGTGGTCAGTGCGCTCCATCGCAACTACAAAGCCACCGACGTTGAGCATGAGCGGATTTATTTGGACATGATCCAGACGGACGCGGCGATCAATCCGGGCAACAGTGGCGGGCCCTTGGTGAACATTCAGGGACAAATCGTCGGGCTCAACACCTTTATTGTCAGCCGGACGGGCGGCTCGGTCGGCATTGGGTTTGCCATACCGATCAAGCGGGTCAAGGCGGTGGTGAACGAAATCCTTAAGTACGGTCGTGTCCGCAATTACGCGATGGATTTTGAGGTGGTGGACATTACGCCGCAAGTGGCTCGCCAGTTGCAGATACCGCCCGGTCAGCGCGGCGCGGTTGTGGTCGAAATCAAGGGGGTTCGCGGACCGGCCGCGCGCGCCGGACTCGACGTCGGCGATATTATCATTCAGGCCGACCAGCTGCGCGTGACAACCGCCAACGATCTTTACAACTATTTCCTGTCGCTCCACGTCGGTGCCGTCATCGAATTCACCGTCATCCGCGACGGCAAGCAACGAACGCTCCGATACACCATCGAGGAGTATCGCGGAAAATAGCCGCGTCCAACCCCTCCCGCCCGTTGCGGGATCAGCCCCGTGCGGCAGACTTTTTCCCATGGACAGCGATGCCGGCCAATCCTACTGGGACCGCCATGTCACCGCTTCGAACCTGCCGGGCGAAGACACCTTGACTGCCGAAGGCTGGAAGGAAGCGATTGCCTTTTACCTGACGCCCGAACAGTCGGCCGCCTATGATGCGTTGGGGCCGCTGCCGGCGTTGCGTGTGATCGAGATCGGCTGCGGCGTCGGCGTCAATGCCATCAACCTGGCCGGACGCGGCGCGACGGTGGCAGCCGTGGATGCTTCGCACCCGCGGCTGCTGGCGCTGCGGCGCGTGGCCGCCGAAAAGGGCGTGGGCGACCGGGTGTGGGCGGTATGCGCGCGGGCCGAGCAACTGCCCTTCCGGCGCGATGCGTTCGACCGCGCCTACTCCAAGTCTTCGCTGATTCATACGGACCTTCCTGCGGCAGCCGCTGAATGCCGGCGGGTGCTCAAGCGCGGGGGGCGCGGTGTGTTTTGCGAGCCAACGGCGTCGAATCCGCCCGCCCGTTTCTACCGGCGCTGGCTGGGACCGAAGGAGTGGAAAGACATCACGCACTATTTTACCCGCGCCGAGGAGAAGACTCTGGCCGCGGCGTTTGGCAACTTGGCGGTCTCCAGTTTCTATTTGTTCGCCTTTGCGGCATTTTATTGGCAGTTCGGACGCCGGAATCTGAAACGTTTCCGCCGCTGGCTGGCATTGCTCAACGGTCTGGATCGAGTGCTCTTCGCGGTCTGTCCGGTGTTGCGGCGCTGGGCTTGGTTTCGCGTGTATGTGGTGGACAAAACAGAGTGAATGTCTTTGCCGTCATCAATTGCCCTCGGCAGGCGTTGGGTATTTTCCCTTGAACGCCGTTCCGCCGCCCACTAGCTTCGAGTCATCGCTGGAGCCACAACGGCCGCCCAGCGACATGGATTTCCAGCCAACGGAGGAACGCCGTGCCATCTGACATAGGGAATTGGATTCATGTCCTGAGTTGGCTGGCCGCCGCCGGCTACGCTCTCGCCGTTGGCGTCTATCTGCGGCATTTTCTCCGGCGCGAACGGCGGGCCAGTCCGTTGCCGATGGCGCTTCTGAGCGCGGTGCTGGTTGTCCACACGGTTTGGCTGGTTGTCGAGCGTATCACCTTGGGGTATTTGCCGTTTGCGCGTGCGCCGGAGGCGCTGTCGCTGGTGGCGTGGGGAATTGCCTTGGCGTATTGGTTTATCGAGCGGCGGACGGGACATGAGGCGTTCGGGGCGTTTATGATTCCGGTGGTGTTTTTGTTTCAGACGGTGGCGGCGGTATTCATGCTGGCGTCGCCGCGGCCGTCGGGCCCGCTGTCGCCGATTCTGCAAAGCGTGTGGTTCGAGATTCATGTGGGAGCGGCGCTGTTTTCGTATTGCGCGTTTGCCGTCGCGTTTGCCGCGGGCTTGATGCACGTTTTGTTATTCCATGAATTGCGGCTGAAGCACTTCGGCTTTTACTTTGAGCGAATGCCGCCGCTGGATGCGCTGGAGCGGATCAATTTTCAGGCGGTGGCTCTGGGCTTTTTATTTTTAACCGTCGGCTTGGCGTCGGGCGTAGTCTGGAGCCTGAGCGCGCGCGCCGGTTCGCTTCTGTTGGATGCCAAAGAAATCTCCGCCATTGTGGTCTGGCTGCTCTATGCGGCCAACGTGCACACGCGGTCGCGGCTGGGATGGCGCGGGCGGCGCACGGCCCTGTTTTCGGTGATCAACTTCCTTCTTCTCTTTGTGATTTTCTTTGTCACCAGTTTTGTTCTCAAGGCCCATCAATTCTGAGAGCCGGAGGCGGGTCGGCGTGGAACTGCTCTTCATCGGCCTGAATCACCGCACCGCGCCCATCGAATTGCGCGACCGGCTGGCGATTGTGCCGACCCGCCTGCAGGCGGCTCTGGCCGATGCCGCCGGACGCACCGGCCTGCTTGAAGTCGTTCTGCTTTCCACCTGCAACCGGTCGGAAGTCTGGACCGTAGCCGAGGACCCGCGCGTGGGCAGCGAGGCGATCTTGGCGTTTTTATGCGAGTTTCACGGCGTGGCGGCCGGCGAGATTCAGCCGCATTTATACACGCACACCGACCGTGCCGCTGTCCGACATATTTTTCGCGTGGTCGCCGGATTGGACTCGATGGTTCTGGGCGAGCCGCAGGTCGCCGGCCAGGTCAAGGAGGCGTTCGAGGCGGCGCGTGCGGCCGGGGCGACGGGCTTTTTGCTCGAACGTCTTTTTCAGCATGCGCTGCACACGAACAAGCGAATCCGCAGCGAAACACGCTTGGGCGAGGGGGCGGTGTCGGTCAGCTATGTGGCGGTCGAGCTGGCGCGCAAAATTTTCGGCGATCTGGCGGAAAAGCGCGTACTGGTGCTGGGCGCCGGCGACATGGGTGAACAGGCCCTCGAATGCCTCGAAGGGGCAGGCGCCGGTACCATCCAAGTCATCAACCGCACGCATCAGAAAGCGGTCGAGATGGCCGCCCGCCACAACTGGCAGGCCCTGCCGTGGGAGTCGCTTGCCGAGGCTCTGGTGGAAGCCGATATTGTAATCAGTTCGACCGGCGCGCCCCATCCGGTCGTGCGCACCGAACTGATGCGCGAAGTCATGGCACGCCGGCGCAACGCGGAAATCGTGCTGATTGACATTGCCACGCCGCGCGACGTGGAAAACGCGGTCGGCAACCTGTATAATGTTTTTCTGTATAACCTCGATGACCTCAATGGCATCGCAGAGGAGAACCGGCGCCGGCGCCGCGCCGAAGCCGAGGCCGCCGAAAGAATTGTCGAAGCGGAGACCGATGCGTTTCTCCATTGGCTCGCCTCTCTCGAGATCAAGGAAACGCTCGTGGAATTGCGAAAATCTTTTGATGCCATCCGCCTTCAGGAACTGGAATGGCTGCGGTCGAAGATGCCGGAGATGTCGGAGCACCACGCAGCACTGGTGGAGCAATTCTCCAACCGGCTGATCAACAAATTGCTGCACGGGCCCATGTCCGCGCTGCGCCGAGGCGTGGCCGGCAGTCAGGCGGCCGGTCTGGCCGAGGCCGTCCGGCGCTTGTTTGGTCTGACCAAATAATGACAGGAGCGGAACGGATGAAGATCGGCACGCGGGGCAGCGCTTTGGCACTGTGGCAGGCCCGCTATGTGATGCGGAAACTTCGCCGGCGTTTTCCCGATGTTCCGCTGGAGCTGGTTCTCATCCGGACCGAGGGCGACCGGTTGCCGCAGAAGCCGCTGGCGCAGTTCGGCGGCAGGGGCGTATTCACGCGCGAACTGGATGCCGCCTTGCGCGACCGCCGCATTGATCTGGCCGTCCACAGTGCCAAGGACTATCCGACGGACGTTCCAACCGGGCTTGTTGTGGCGGCGTTTCCCTGCCGCGGAGTGGTCCATGACGCATTGATCACCTCGCGGGGTGAACGGCTGGCCGATCTGCCGCACGGCGCGTTGATCGGCACGGGCAGTTTGCGGCGGTCGGCGCAATTGTTGCGCCTGCGCGACGACCTGCGGTTTGCCGAGCTTCGCGGCAACATTGAAACGCGTCTGCGCAAGCTGGACGCCGGCCAGTATCATGCCATTGTCATGGCCGAAGCGGCGCTGAGGCGGCTGGGCATCCGGCGCGCGCGGCAGGTCCTGCCGGTAACGCAAATGGTGCCCGACGCCGGACAAGGTGCGCTGATGGTGGTGTGCCGGCGGGCGGATCAGGCGGTGTGTCGCATGCTCGAAACGATGGATAATCCGCGCGTGTCGCAATGCGTACTGGTCGAGAGGGCGATTCTGGCGGGACTGGGCGGCGGCTGCCGGCTGCCGCTGGGTGTTTATGCAAAAATCATTTCGGGGTTCATGCGGATTCGCATCGCGGTGTTGTCGCCCGATGGGCGGCGCTGCATTGTTCTTGTGCGCGACTGTCCGGCGGCGGAAGGCATGAGGACGGCGCGCGCCATTGTTCGAGACCTTCTGCGGCTGGGGGCCCGCAAACTGTTGGGGCAAGCATAGCCGGCGACCATTGCGCGGCCGCGGACCGTCTGAATCTCACAATAGAAGTGTGAGCCATGATGACCAGGCAAAAGCAACAACATGGAGTGGTGCATATCGTCGGGGCGGGGCCGGGCGATCCGGGCCTGATTACCGTGCGCGGCCTCGAATGTTTGCGCGCGTGCGATGCCGTGGTCTATGACCATCTGGCACAGCCGTCGCTCTTGGATGCCGTTCCGGCGTCGGCCGAGCGCATCTATGTCGGCAAACAGGCGGGCCGGCACACGCTCCGGCAACCGGAGATCAACCGGCTTCTCGTGCGGCTGGCGCGGGCGGGCAAGCGGGTTGTGCGCCTGAAGGGCGGCGATCCGTTTATCTTCGGGCGCGGCGGCGAAGAGGCCGAAGCACTGGCGGCGGCGGGCGTGGCGTATGAAGTGGTGCCGGGCGTAACGGCGGCGCTTGGCGCGTCGGCCTATGCAGGCATGCCGCTGACCCACCGCGATTTTGCATCGTCGGTTACGTTTGTAACCGGGCATGAGGACCCGACGCAGAATGAATCGGACATTCCGTGGGAAATGCTCGGACGCGGCGGCGGGACGCTCGTGTTCTATATGGGCGTGGGCCGGCTCGACGCCCTGTGCGGGCAACTGCTTTTGCACGGCCGCGCAGGGACAACTCCCGCCGCCGTGGTCGAATGGGCAACGCTGCCGCGTCAGCGAACCGTGACGGGAACTCTGGCCACAATCGCGCAGCGTGCCAAGAAAGCCGGCATCCACCCGCCCGCGCTGCTCATTGTCGGCGCAATTGTACCTTTGCGCAAGAAACTGGCGTGGTTTGAGAAGCGGCCGCTCTTCGGGCGTCGAATTGTGGTGACGCGCAGCCGGACTCAGGCCAGCGAGTTGCGGGAGCGGCTCGAGCGCCTCGGCGCCGAGGTCATTGAGTTTCCAACGATCCGGCTCGTTCCGCCGCGAAGCGAGCGGCGGCTGCGCGACGCGGCGCGCCATCTCAACCGCTATGACTGGCTCATCTTCACAAGTGCCAATGCGGTCGAGCGGTTTTGCGCGATCGTGCTGGAGGAAAACGGCGGGGACATTCGAGCTTTCGGCCGCGCGCGAATTGCCGCGATCGGTCCGGCCACACGCCAAGCGGTCGAGCGCTTCCGCCTCGCGGTGGCGCTTCAGCCGGCGCGCTATGTGGCGGAAGAAGTGGTTGCGGCGCTGGCGAAAACAGAAATCCTCGACGGTCTGCGGGTTCTGATACCGCGGGCCGAGGTGGCGCGCGAGGTACTGCCCGAAAGATTGCGCAAGGCCGGCGCGCGCGTGGATGTGATTCCCGTCTATCGCACCGTGCCGGACAAGCCGGTCAACGCGCGGGAAATTGTGAAGGAGCTTCTGGCCGGGAAAATTGACACGATCACCTTCACCAGTTCCTCGACGGTGGAGAATTTTGTTCGCGCAGTGGGACGAAAGAACTTCGCCCGCTTTGCCGGGAAAACCAAGATCGCTTCCATCGGCCCGGTCACCTCGAAAACGCTGCGCGACTACGGGGCCTGTCCGGCCATCGAGGCGCGCGACTATACCATTGAGGGATTGGTACGGGCGATTAAAGCACAAAGATGAAGAACACGGACAGAGTGGACGGCATGGGCAGAATGGACAGAATGGAGAAAGTGTACCGTTTGCGTTTTTCAGGAAATCGTCCGCTTCGTCCCTAAAGGTCATGTTGCCCACTTCGCCCCCAAAAAAACGAGGTGCTTCCATGAACGCATTTTCCCGCTCAATCGAGCTAATGGCGCGCGCACAGCGTGTCATTCCCGGCGGTGTCAACAGTCCGGTGCGCGCATTCAAAGCTGTCGGCGGCACGCCGTTGTTTATTGCGCGAGGCAAAGGCGCCCATATCTGGGACACCGACGGCAACGAGTTTATTGACTATGTGCTGAGCTGGGGGCCGCTCATTCTCGGCCATGCCGACGAGCGTGTTCTCGCGGCCGTGGCCGGGGCTGCGCGGTGCGGCACCAGTTTCGGCGCACCGACCGAACTGGAGATCGAGCTGGCCGAGCGTGTGTGCCGGTTCTTTCCGTCCATCGAACTGGTGCGGTTTGTCAGTTCCGGCACCGAGGCGTGCATGTCTGCCTTGCGTCTGGCGCGCGGCTTCACGGGGCGCGACAAGGTCATCAAATTCGACGGCTGCTATCACGGCTGCGGCGACAGCTTTCTGGTCAAGGCCGGATCGGGCGTGGCCACCCTGGGCATTCCCGGCACGCCGGGCGTTACAGCCGGTACGGCCGCCGACACGCTCACCGCGCCTTATAACGATCTGGATGCGGTCGGGGCGTTGCTGGAAGCGAACGCCGGGCAGGTGGCTGCCATTATCGTCGAACCGGTGGCCGGCAACATCGGCTGCGTGCTGCCGCAGCCGGGGTTCCTCGAAGGTCTGCGCCGCCTGTGCGACCAGCACGGCTGCGTGTATATCTTTGATGAGGTGATGACCGGCTTTCGCGTCAGTCGCGGCGGTGCGCAGGAACGATATGGCATCAAGCCGGACCTCACCTGTCTGGGAAAAGTGTTGGGCGGAGGGCTGCCCGTGGCGGCCTATGGCGGCCGGCGTGACATCATGGAGCACGTCGCCCCGCTCGGTCCCGTATATCAGGCCGGCACACTGTCGGGCAATCCGCTGGCCATGGCTGCCGGCATCGCCACACTGGACGTGCTCGCCGACGGCGCGGTCTATCGCCATCTCGAAGCGATAGGGGCGCAGCTGGAGGAAGGGCTTCGCGAGTGTGCACGCGCGGCCGGCGCGCCGCTCAAGGTCTATCGCGCCGGTTCGATGTTCGGCCTTTACTTCACCGACAGCGAGGTTGCCAACTATGCACAGGCGATGAGTGCGGACAAGAACCGCTTTGTCCGCTACTTTTGGCGGATGCTTGAACGCGGCGTGTATCTGGCACCGTCCCCGTTCGAGGCGGGATTTCTTTCAGCTGCGCACACGCCGGAGGACATCGAAAAGACGCTCGAAGCCGCCCGCACCGCCATGCGGGAATAACCCATCTTCGGGGCGTGCTCGGTTTTCGCAGGGTCGGGCTCTCTGCAAAGGCTTCACATACGCAGCACTGCTTCCTTATTTTTCCCCCTCGGCATCGAGGCGGTCGTGCACGCGCTCGAGGGCCTCAAGCAGGGCGGCGGGGGCCGACGAGGTNGCGTCGTCGAACAGATCGCGCGCGCGGCGCAGCGCCTCGAACGCCTCCTCCGGCCGGTCGCGCTGTTCCAGAAGCAGTCCCAGTTCGAACCACGCCTGTTTGTGTGCCGGGTCAATTTCGACGGCCTGGCGCAGCGAACTTTCGGCCAGTCCGTAGGCGCCCTGCGCCAGCACCACATGCGCTTTCAACACGTGAATGTCGGCGTCGTTGGGCTGCAACCGCGCAGCCTGGCTGAACCGGCTGAGCGCCGTCAGCGGACGGCTGCTCTCGACGTCAAACCGTCCCAGTTCGATCAGCGAGGCGGGCAGGCGCGGGTTCAAATGCAGGGCGCGTTCGAACTCCGTGCGCGCCAGATTTTTTTGTCCAATCGCCAAATAAGCCAGTCCGAGGCTTTCGTGCGTTTCCGCCATGCGCGGGTTGATCTTCAGGGCCTCGCGATACTGCCGGATGGCCGGACCGATCATCCCGCTTTCGGCGTAGGCTTCGCCCAAGGCGGCATGGGCTTCGGCAAAGTCGGGGGCGAGACGGACGGCTTCTTTGAGCTGCTCGATGGCCGCGGGGCGCTCGTCCAACCGGACCAGTGCGAGAGCGAGATTGTAGCGCGCACCGGCGTGGTCGGGCCGCGCGGCAACGGCCTTCTCGAAGCACTCGCGCGCGCCCTCCGGATAGCGCCGCTTCAGAAACAAACTGCCCAGATTGATGTTGGCATCGAAATGGTTGGGCGATTCCAGCAGGCAAAGTTCATAGTGGCGAATAGCCTCGGGCGGCCGATGGTGGGTGTGGTAATAATAGGCGAGATTGAACCGCCCGCGGGTGCTGGTCGGATAAATCTCCAAATGCCGGGTCCACAGCGTCTCGGCGTTATGCCAATGCCCAATTTGCAGGCGCGTTTCGTGGGCCAGTCCCAAGACCGCCACGGCCACCGCGCCACCTGCCAATGCCCGCAGCACCGGCCGCCAGCCCTCGTCGCAGATTTCGTTGACCCGCGCCACGAGCCAGCCGACCAGCAGGGCAAACCCGACCGTCGGCAAATAGCTATAGCGGTCGGCCACGCTCTGCGCGCCGAAGGTCAGAAGACCGCAAACCGGCGCGAGGGTAATCAGATAATAGAGCCACACCGCCAGTGCAGCGGGCCAACGTCGCCGCAGCAGCCAGACCGCAGCCGTCACCCCCGCCAATGCAATCAGACTGATCCAAGAATACAGATTGCCCGCTCCCGCCGTCAGCGGAATCGGGTAAAGCACCGTGAGATCAGTCGGGAGCAGCGTTTTGAGAAGATAAAACGCATAGCTGTGCACTGCGATCCACGGGCGCAGATGCCACGGAATTTCTGCGGCGCTGCGGATCGAGCCGCCGCCGGCCTGCGCCGCCAGTGTAACCAAAGCAAACGCCAGTGCGAGACCGACAAAGGGAAGTTTCTCCGTCCATACGGCGCGCGCGTCGGGCGGCAAGGGTCGGCGGGGCGCCGAACGCAGCCGCCCCAAAGGATAGTAGTCCAGAAGCACCAGCACCAAAGGTAGGGTCATCGCCATGGATTTCGACAACAGCGACAGCACGAACGCCGCCAGCGACAGACGATACCACAGACGGCTCGACCGCACGGCCGCGTTCTCCGCATGGCGCACATAGCATCCGACCGAAAGGAGAAAGAAGAATGCATACAGCACGTCCTTGCGTTGCGCAGCCCAGGCGACCGACTCGACGCGCAGCGGATGGAGCGCAAACAGCGCCGCGGCAACCAGAGCGGCCGTACGCGCCGTTGCTTCCGTCCCGCCCGCACCGGTCTCCATTTCAGGCGCCGCACTGCTTTCCTTGCGCCGGCGCGCACACCGGACCAGAAGATAGCACACCCAAAACACGAGGGCGGCATTCATCGCATGCAGCACAACGTCGGTCAGATGAAAGCCCGTCGCCGCTCCGCCCCATACCCAGTGGTCGAACGCAAGCGACAGAAGTGTTACGGGATGATAGAACTCGGCATAGGGGCGCGTGAGAATGGCCCAAAGTGTTCGGCCCGTCAGCGGCGCAATCAGCGGGTTGGCGGTGATATAAACATCGTCGTCGAGCCCGACAAAGTCGTTGTTCACGGCAGGCAGGAAGACGGCCAACGCCGCACCCGCCGCCAGCGCGGCCGCCAGCACGGCCTGTCGCGTTTGAGCGCGTTTCGAGGCGTTTGGACTCATCGAAATCTGTTCCTGTCGGGCATTAAACCGCGCGGCCGGTCTTTCGCCGCGCACGGCGCTTGATGATCTCATCCACGACCACCATGCCAAGGATTACCGCCGCAATCAAGGCATCTTCGATGTAGGAGGAAAATCCGCGCAGAATAATCAGGTTGCGCAACACTGTGAGAATGGTCGCGCCGACAATGATTCCGGCCACGGTGCCCTCGCCGCCGCGCAGGCTGCATCCGCCCAGCACCGCCGCGGCGATCCCATACAGTTCGTAGCTCTTGCCTGCATCGGCCGGCTGCACCGAATTGGTGTCGAGTGCAAGGAGCACACCCGCCACACCTGCCAAAAACCCGGAAATTGTGTAGGCGGCGATTTTGAGCCGGTCCACGGCAATTCCCGAATACCGGGCCGCCTCCTCGTTCTGGCCGAGGGCATACAGATGCCGGCCCCAAACTGTGGCATGCAGGAAAAAGCCAACCACCAGTGCAACGCCCAGCATGATGTAAAGCGCAATGGGCACATGAAGCCAAGTGCCGACGGCCCACTGACGCAAGCCTTCGAAGGATGCGCCGAAACCCTGTGTCATGTCGCGCGTGATTGTTCGGGCGATGCTGCGGTATGCCAATAGCGCGCATAGCGTCACGATGAACGGCTGCAAATTGAACTTGGCAATCAGCACACCGTGCAGCAGACCGAGGGCCGCCCCCAGTGCCAAGACCAACGGCAGCGCCTGCCAGACCGGCATTTCATGGCCGACCAGCAGAAGCGGCAACAATACGCCCACCAGCCCGATCAGCGACCCCACCGACAGGTCTATGCCGGCGGCGATGATGGCCAGCGAGCCCCCGATGCTGTAGATCGAAAGCAGCGCCACGCGCCGGCCGAGATTCTCGAGATTGAACCGGCTGAGAAATCGCGGATGACTGTAACTGACATAGGCAATCAGAACAGCCAGAACCAGCAGCATAATCAAAATCATCCGCGCCGATTGCAGGCGTTCCCGCCACGAAGACTGAACCAAAGGTTCGGGCATCGGTTTTCTCCAGAATGTCAAAGGGCACGAGCGCAGCGGGATCAAACGGCGCCGGTGGCCCGCGCGATGATGGCTTCCTCCGACAGTTGCTCGTGGGTCAGTTCGCCGGCCGTCTCCCCGTCGCGGATTACCACCACGCGATCGCTCATGCCCAACACCTCTTCCATTTCGCTGCTGATCATCAGGATTGCAACCCCGTTTCGAGCCAGTTCATCAATGAGGGCGTAGATTTCCTGCTTGGCGCCGACGTCCACGCCGCGCGTCGGCTCGTCCAGAATCAGGACCCTCGGCCGCAGTTTCAGCCACTTGGCCAGCACCAGCTTTTGCTGGTTGCCGCCGCTGAGGTTCCGCGCGCGCTGCGCCAGCGAAGGCGTGCGAATGCCCAGCCGCCGGATCATCTCGGCCGCCTCGGCGCGCTCGCGGCGGCGGTCCCACAGGCCCCAACGCTGGATCAGCCGCAACTCCGCCAGCGACAGATTCTCCCGCACCGTCATGTCGAGGATCAACCCCTGCAGTTGGCGGTCTTCGGGCACGAGCGCAAAGCCGCATCGGATTGCCTCGAACGGATTACGCAGGAGCAGCGGTGTGCCGTCCAAGCGCACCTCGCCACTTGCAATGGGGTCCAGTCCGAACAGTGCGCGGGCGATTTCCGTGCGGCCGGCCCCGACCAGCCCGGCCAGCATGAGAATTTCGCCGCGACGCACTTGAAACGAGATGCGGCGCCCCGGCCGTCCGCGCAGTTCCACGTCGCGCAGTTCCAAAACCAAATCCCCCGGCGTTGGATGCCCGCGCCGGTAGTATTGCGAGAGGTCGCGCCCGACCATCAGCCGGACCATGGCGGCATGGTCGGCGGCATTGCGGTCCAGTTCGCCGGCGTTTCGCCCGTCGCGCAGCACAACGACACGGTCGGCGACCTCGCGCACCTCGCCGAGGCGGTGGGAAATATACACGATACTAACGCCGCGGTCGCGCAACTCCCGAATCACTTGGAACAGCGCGTCGGTTTCGCGTTGCGACAGACTGCTGGTCGGCTCGTCCATCACGAGGATTTGCGCGTCGAGCGAAAGAGCGCGCGCGATCTCAACCATCTGGCGTTGGCCGGGCGACAGGCGGCGAACGGGCGTGTGCGTGTCGGCATCAAGGCCGATGCGGTCTGCGATGTCGCGGGCACGGCGGTGCAGCGTCCGCCGGTCAAGGATGGGCAGTGGCGGCCAGCGTCGCGGTTCGTGGCCGAGAAAAATGTTCTCGGCAATGTTCAAACCGACGGCCAGATTGCGTTCCTGATGAATCAGAGCGATGCGGTGGGCGATGGCGTGCTGGACGGTGCGGATTTCGACCGGGCGGCCTTCGAGGCGGATTTCGCCCGAGTCGGCTTCGAGCACGCCGCCAAGGATTTTCATTAGTGTGGACTTGCCCGCGCCATTCTCGCCGATGACCGCCGCCACTTCGCCGCGGTGCAAGGTAAAATTCACACCGTCAAGCGCCAGCACGCCCGGAAAGCGCTTGGTGATCGAACGCATTTCGAGAAGTGCAGCGGAGGGGGGCATTATGGAAGCAGTGGACATGATGGACGAAGTGGACGCGGTGAACAGAATGGACGACGGGGCCAAAAGTTCAAAGTCAAGAGTTCACGGCCAAAAGTCCAGAACCCTTACTTCGTCCCCTTGACCAGACCGTTCAACCACTTTTCAAACTCGTCCACGTTGGACTTTCTTACGACGGTCACGCCGGTGTCCACGGCGCGCGTCGGGGGAATCACCGACTGGTCGCCGCGCGCCAGTGCCGCAAGAATCTTCACGGCCTGATAGCCGAACTCGTAGGGTTTCTGCACGACGGTGGCGTGGATCACGCCGTCGCGAATGGCTTGCAGCGTTGCGGCTTCTTCGTCGAAGCACACGCACTGAATCTTGCCCGCCAGTTTGGCCTCGCGCAGCACGCTCGCAATTGCCGGTCCGTTGTAGGCCCACAAGCCCGCCAGACAGGCGACGCCCGGACGGCTCACCAGCACATCCTGCACGTTGGCTTTGGCCCGCGCGCTGTCGGCATTGTCGGTGCGCGTGTCTACAACGCGGATGGGGCGGCCGGCGCCGACCGCTTCCTTGATGAGTTTGCCGGCCTCGCGTCCGGCCAGATAGTTAACCGTGCCGAGATAAAGAATGCGGCTGCTTTTGGGTGCATCGCTATCGTGCGTGATGAGGAAAACATTGCGGGCGATTTCGTTGAGCAGCGGCGTCTGGTTGTCGGGGTCCACGGGGCTGATGGCGATGGCGTGGACGCCCTTGGTCACAAGGTCTTCCAGGATGGCCTTCTGTTCGGCGGCGGTGCCGGCGGCGGAAATGCGGAATTCGCCCTCGGCATCGAACTCCTTGAGCGCCTTGTCGAATCCGGCCCGCGCAATGGTCCAGAATTGGGCGGCCGTGTTGGTCACGAATCCGATGCGGGGTTTTTCGCCGGCCTTCAGCGTGATTTTTGGCAGCGCTATTGTGGCACCCGACGCCGCCGGTTTCGGAACCGGCTTGCCTTCAAGCTCATCCAAAATCCCCTGCCGCCGGTCCACAGCGTTCTGTGCGCTTAGGGATCCGACGAACAACACCACCTCGGCGGGCGGGGCAGTCTCGGCGGCGTTGGAATAGGCCGACAGGCCTGCACCGATACTCCATGCACAGAGTGCGACAGCGCAAGTGAAGCGTTTGCGATTCATTTCTGGCCCTCCGCAACACAGGTTGTTCGATCATGTTCTTCCGTGCCGATAAGCGGGTTTCATGATACGGGTGGCGTGTCGCCAGCGGCAAAGCCCGTGTCCACGACGTTCACTCCAGCGGCATCGGATTGCACAAGTTTTTTTCCGAATCGGCCACGCGCCCGCAGTTGAAGCAGATATGTTTTGGCTGACGCGTCATTTCCTTGATCTTCTCAAATTTCTCCTCGCTCGCCAGCACACACAAATGCCCCGAATGAACTCCCCTGCACTTCTTCTCGCTCATGATTGTTTCCTCTCCAGCCTTTTCGTTGATGGTTCATTCCCATCGGCGAAGAATCGAAACGCATTGCCCCGCAAAAGGCAAGCACCATCTTCGCCGCGCTTTGTCGCCGCATGCATCTCATGCCTCGGGGAGAAACTTTGCTTGCTCTTCCGAGCGGTTCCAAGCTATTCTTTTTTTGGTTGGAGCGGCTTCAGAACAGCCATTTTCTCAAAGGAGACGCCGCAATGAAAAAAATGCATCTAACCATTGTTCTGGCATGGTGCCTCATTGGCATGGCCACCAAGCCTGCCCATTCGGCAGCGCTGCGCGCAGGCCTGGCCAAGACCGACATTACGCCGCCGGCCAAGGGCACGCCGCTTTCGGGCTACGCGGCCCGCACATCGGGCTCGATCGGCGTACTCGACCCGCTGCAGGCCCGCGCTCTGGTGCTCGAATGCGGCGACACTCGCATGGCTTTTGTGGCCATGGACATCATTGAGTTTCCGTCGGCGCGCGTGGTCGAAGAAGCGAAAAAACGGTTTGGAATCGGCCTCGTGTTGCTCAACGCCAGCCACACGCATTTTGGCCCGAATTTCCACAGCCGCCGCTGGCCTGAACCCGACGGCGGCAAGAAGGCCTTTCGTCTGACCGAAGACCGCGTGATCGAGGCCATCGGCAAAGCCGCAGAAAACATGTTTCCCGCTCGGCTGTCGGTCGGAAAAGGCGAGATCACTCTCGGCTACCATCGTCTCCAGATGCAGCCGGACGGCCGCCGCAGGCCGCTTTTCCGGAATCCCGAGCGGATACCGCAGGCGCCGGTGGACCCCGATGTCGCGATCATCCGGATTGAGGATGCCGACGCCAACACTACTCGGGGGCTGATTGTCGGCTACGCCTGCCATCCGGTCAACCTTGCCCATCGCTGTCTGCTCATCAGCGCCGACTATCCGGGCGCAATGACGGCCAAGGGGGAAAAAGCGCTGGGGCCGAATGTCCTTTGCCTGTTCGCGCAAGGCGGTGGCGGCAGCGTCAATCCGTTTTTCATCGAGGAACGTACGGGGCAGCCCGACGCCGTGACGGGCCACAAGATCATGGGCGAACTTTTGGCCGACGAAGTGCTGCGCGCCGTGAAAACCTGCGAACCGGTCAAGGCACCGGCCGAGATTCAATGGCGCACGAAAACGCTCACGTTCCGCCACCGCTGGAGCACAACGGCGACCGTGCCCGTCGAAATGGCCACGGTGATGATCAACCGCACAATCGGCATCGCAGCGGTTCCGGGTGAGCCGTTCCTGTCGCTCCAGACGTACTTTAAGCGCGATGCGCCGGTGGCGTTCCCGCTGTTTTCGGGCTATACGTGCGTGGGCGGAGTCGAACCGCCTGACTACATTCCCGACATCCGCGCGGCAGCCGAAGGGGGCTATGGCGCCAGCTACACGACGCACATCGAGGTCGGCGCAGCCGAGCGTATCGTCAATCAGGCGGTGATTGATTTGTTCGACATGCTGGGGATGTTCTTCGACGTGCCGGAAGACCAAAAGGCCAAAGCGAAAACGACAGTGAGCAAGAAGAAATAAGAGGCGGGCGGTTGGATGCGGGAACAGGAGTGTGCGGGAATGCGGTATGCGTTGGGAAAGGACGACGTCGTGGTAGTGCCTTTTGAATTACAAGGGGCAACAGGTACTCCTTTATTTGGGGGAGGACGCTTATGGGTTGCCGACTTTCGCGCAGATTGTTATGGCCGGTTGGGAATGGTCTGCGCTCTCAGACAGGCTCTTGGATAGCCCATAAAAGGGGACCATCATGGTGTGGAGAATTCAACTAACGGCAATCGCTGCCCTTGCGTATCTGATGTTGGCGGCACCCTCGCACTCCGCTCAGCTCCGCGCGGGAGTGGGCAAGGCGGAAATCACGCCCGAAGGCCGTGTGCCGATGGCCGGCTACGCGGCACGCACCGCACCGTCCAGCGGCGTGCTGACGCCGCTTTTTGCCAAAGCGCTGGTGCTCGAATGCGGCGGCAAAAAGATCGCGCTTGTGGCCATGGACATCATCCGGTTTCCGTCCGAGCGCGTGCCGCAGGAAGCCGAAAAACGGTTCGGAATCGGCCTGACGCTTATGGCCGCCAGCCATACGCACGCGGGGCCGGAGTTTCGGCCAACAGCGTGGAAAGATCAGGCCACACGCGAAAAACTCCTGCGCTGGACCGAAGACCGCGTGATCGAGGCGATTGAGCGCGCCGCGCAAAATATGTTTCCCGCGCGCCTTTCGATTGCACATGGCGAAATCACGCTTGGCTACAACCGCATGGTTGTGGGTCCAAACGGACGGCGCCGCCTGATGTCGCTCAATCCCGAGCGCATCCCCTACGGTCCCGTGGACCCAACCGTGGCTGTCATTCGCGTCGAGAACGCCGACGCCGGAACGACACGCGCGCTGGTGGTCGGCTATGCTTGTCATCCGGTCAATCACGGCAGCAACAATCTGCTGATCAGCGCGGAGTATCCGGGCGCGATGGCCGACAAAATCGAGTCAACGCTCGCCGGACCGCCGATGTGCCTGTTCGTGCAAGGTGCCGGCGGCAGCGTCAATCCGCTGTTCCGCGAGAATCCAAAAGCCGAGCCGGGAGCGATTAAAGAAGGTCGGAAGATGGGCAATTTTCTGGCCGAAGAGGTGCTGCGCGCCCTGCGCACCGCACAGCCCGTCAAAGGGCCCGACGAGATTCAATGGCGCAAGCACACGCTCACGTTTCGCCATCGCTGGAGCACAACAGCAACCGTTCCCATTGAAATGGCAACCGTGCTGATCAATCGTACAATCGGCGTGGCAGCGGTTCCCGGCGAATCGTTTCTGCGGCTGCAGACGGCCTTCAAGCGCGACGCCAACGTGCCGTTTCCCTTCTATGCGGGCTATACCACCTGCGGCGGAGTGGAATGGCCGATGTATCTGCCCGACATTCGGTCGGCGGCCGAAGGCGGCTATGGTGCGGCCGACGGCACGACCCGCATCGAGGTCGGCGCACCCGAGCAAATTGTCAACCGAGCCGTGATTGACTTGTATGACATGAAAAACATGTTTTTCGAGAAACCGGAAAAGTAGGCAGCGTGAAGTGGGAAGCGGATGGGCAGCGAAAGGTGATCTTCAGCCGCTTGGGCAGCAAGGTGGCTTTGCCCAGCCGATGCAATCGGCCCTACTTTCGAGCACGCTTCGCCGGTTTGGACTTGGGTTTGGGTTCGCTCTCCTGCCAGGCCTGCGGTGCTTTTGCCGGATCGCTGTAAGGCGGTTTTGACGGATCATAATTGGGGTTTTTCTCGGGCATTTGCGCCCCCAGCGCCTTTCGCCACTCGTCGAGCTTCTGGCGCATTGCCTTGGCCTTTTCCGGCATTGAATCGGCGAGGTTGCGTTGCTCGCCGATGTCTTCGCGCAAATTGTAAAGCTCCAGCCGGCCGTCTTCATAAGACTCAATCAGCTTGTATTCGCCCATTCGAATCGCCCCCGACGGCAGACCGCCTTGATTGCTGTAGTGCGGATAGTGCCAGAAGAGGGCCTCGCGCTGAAGAGTGCCGCTCTGCTTGAGGAGCGGGAGAATACTCACGCCATCCACCGGTTGATGCGTCAGACCGACAATTTCGAGAAAGGTCGGATAGAAATCCACGGATGACACCGGCACGCTGCAGGTGCTTCCCGAGGCGATAACGCCGGGCCAGCGGATGATCAAAGGTTCGCGAATACCGCCCTCGTAGAGATAGCCCTTGCCGGCCCGCAAAGGCAGGTTGGATGTGGCCGGAGTATTCGGTCCTTCGCGGACGGACAGTCCGCCGTTGTCGGAGGTAAAGACAAAAATCGTATTCGCGGTCAGCCCCAGCTCATCCAAGACAGCCATGATCCGGCCGGTGCTTTCATCCACCGCTTCGACCATGCCGGCGTAGGTGGGGTTGTTTTGCGGGTCGTCCGGGCGGACGCGTTTCTGGTATTTTTCAATTAATTCCGGACGCGCTTCGAGAGGGATGTGCACGCTGTGGTGGCAAAGATACAGGAAAAAGGGGCGGTCGCGATTGGCGCGGATGAACTCGATGGCTTTGTCGGTAAAACCGGCTGCTTGCTTGTCTGTCTGGTTGGGCGCACTGGCAACCACAAAATCAAACCCTTGTGCTTCCGGCGATGTTGCTTTCGACCGTTCGCCCGACTCGCGCGAGTTCAAGTGCCACTTGCCTATACAGGCGCTCACATAGCCAAGAGGTTTGAGGGCCTCGGCCAGAGTCACCTGTTCGGGCGGCATTTCGGTTTTCCAGTTCGTGAAGGGCCGGAGTGGGGAATTGTCCGGCCAACGCTGGCCGACGAGAAAGTTTGTCAGACCGACGCGTGCCGGATAGAGGCCCGTCAGGATGCTCAACCGGGTCGGCGAACACACCGGACATGCCGCATACGCGTCGGTGAACCGCATGCCCTGCTCCGCAAGACGGTCTATGTTGGGAGTCAGATAAAACCGGCTGCCGTAACAGCCGACGTCGCGATAGCCCATGTCGTCAATCAGTATAAAAACGATGTTGGGTTTTTGCGCAGCGCCTGCGCGGGCCGTTGGCAACGCGAGAATCCCGCCTGTCATGAGAATTACGACCACTTGAAAAGCGGACAAAAAGAAACGGCGTTTCGTGAAATGCATGGAAGCCTCCTCTTGGGCCAAATTATAGCAGCGCGGTTGCACTGCGTGCGAATCTGCATTCGCACAACTGGCATTTGTTTTTATTTTGGATATTGCGCGGGATTCGATGCAACGGAAAAACTTCGCCCTGTCGAATTCGGTCATGATTCCTGAAATTCGGAGTATGGCATGGTTGCCCACCAATCCCCTTTTATTGCGCACCGAAATATCTCAACAGATTCAGGCTCCCGCTAGCTAACGCCTGCTCGATCCAATTCAGCCCGCCTATGTCTTTGCAGTTGCCTTGAGGGGCTGCTTCGCGGTATATTTCCGTTGCAGAAGCCGCCGGAAGGACGAAGGACCGCCGACGGAAAGCCCCATGAGTGAAAAACAGCCAGAGACCCGCCCGACCCGCGGAAGCGATGAGAACTCAGCAACGGGAGCCCCAACGTCCGGTGATGACTTGGACGCCAGCCCGCTCCTGCTCCAAAGCGAGACCGGCAGTCTTGTCATCCCCGACGATGCGGATTTTGGATTGTCCGTCGTGGATGACACGCAGGGCCAACCGGCGGTCGAAGAAACCGAGGTAGTCATGCCGCCGGCCGAAGAACAAGACCTCGGCATTGTCCGGCTCGATGATCTCGGCGACCTTCCCCTGCCCGACATCGAGGCTGGGGCGCATCCGGCCGCTCGGGAAGCGGCGCCCCCGCCGCCGGAGCACGAGGCCCCGCCGATGGATGTGGGCGAACTTACGCTGCTTCTAATGGAGGACCAGACAGCGAAGGTCGAGACGACCGCTCGGGAAGAGCAGGCCACAGCCGAGCCGGAGCCATCCGCACCCTTGCCCTCCGTTTCGCCCCTGTCCGAGCCGGCGGGCGGGGAGATTCTCGACGAGAGCATTCCCAGCGCCCTGTTGATTCACGCGGAACCCGAAGAGGAAGCCGATTCTGCTTCAAGCCGCCGCGAGGCACCGGCTGGTGAAACGGAAAGCGAAATCACTTTTGGGACAGGCTACGAAGACTTGGCGCGGGGGCGCAGCGCGCTGTTGCTCAGTGGGTCTGGCGCAGAAATCGAAAGCGAGACAGTGCACGAGCCCCCGCCGGCCGCACGGCCAAAGCGGTTCTGGCGGCGCCGGCGCGAGCGAATTAAAATCGTAGTTCCCAAGCCCGGCACGCCCGTGCAGTGGTATTCCAACGCCGACGCTTGCGCCGTCTATTGCCGGAAACACAGTCGTCCTCTTCTGCTCTATTTCACCACGGGCGACGCCGAACAGTGCCACACCTACGAAGCAGCGATTCGCCAGCCGGAAATGCAGCCGTTTCTGTGCACCTACGTCTGCTGTATGGTCAATCTATCCCATGCCGAAGGCCGACGGGTGGCCATGCGTCTGGGCGTGCCGACCGACGGGCCGGGCATCGTTCTTCTCTCGCCTTCCGGCCGCGAGTATGCCCGCATTCTCAAGCCCGAGGTGGACTGGCATTTTCTGGCAACGGTGCTGTTTTGGGCTCTGCGCTGATCAATGCAGGCGCGCGACGCTCCGCACGCAAACGTGCCACAGCCAAACCATAGAGCGCGAGGACGCCGAACAGCTTTGCCGACATGCCCAACAAGCCCGGCCCCCGTAAAAAAGCATACTGATCAAAAGCAATCGGCATGGCCAGCACAATGCTGGCGGCCATCCAGACGGCCATGGCAAAACTCAACCCGCGGCCCGCGCGCAGCAGCGCAGCAAACAATGCAATTTGCGGCAGAAAAAGCGCGACGGCGTAGTGGTCCCACAGAATGGAAGGAAGCAGCAAACTCAAGAGGATCATGAGGGTGATTTCGAGGGGTTCGGCAGGAAATGAGGATGCGATGGATGCGGTGGACGGCGGGGACGGAATGGACAAAGGGAGACGTTGAGGACGTATCGCCCAAAGCGCTAGAGCAAGAAGGAAAAGCGAAACCAACCAAGTCAAAATGTCGGCAAATATCTTGCCGTGAGCACCCAGCATCACCCATGGAATGACACGGTCCCGCGGATTCTCGTGTGCGACGGGATCGGGCGCCAGAATGTGATGGAAGAAAGAATTCAGCGACTGATTATACGGGTCGCGGTAGAACGGCTCGATGCCGTCATGGATTAGCCGCGCTTCCCAAACGGATTTTCCATATCCCATCGCCCTCATCACGGGCCAGTAAGCGGCATGGACTTTCCAACCGACCGCGGCAACGGAGACTGTCAGAACAACGGCAAAGCAGACGCCCGACCAGAGCAAACAGCGCCAGCGGCGCGTCCACAAAAAATACAGAAAGAAAATTCCGGGAACCAGTTTGAACAGCGTCCCGAATCCCACCATCAGTCCCGCCAGCCACGCCCGCTTTCGGACCACCGCCCAGCAGAGAACGCTGTAGAGCAAAAGCAAAACGCAGTTGAGCTGGCCGGCGGTGAATGTCCGCCGCAGAGGGAACGACGTGGCGGCCAATGCTGCGATGAGAGCCAGAAGCCAGGGGTTGCGAAAACCAAAAAACAGATGCGCGCAGAGAGCCAGTGCCGCCAGCAGCATCACGTGGTTGAGAACAAACCACACCCGCTGGGCTGTGATCCAATCCCAATGCGTGAGGAAACGCAGCGCGAGACCGGTGGTTGGCGGATAGACATAGGGGTTGATGCCGAGGGGGCCGAAGTAACGCTCGCGCCAGTTCAAGAACTCCAGTTCATCGTAGGGATTCATCCCATGGCGCAGGAAGACGCTTCCGAGATACAGATGGCGGAAGTCGTTGCCATGGAGTGCGCGATAGGCCCCGGCGCCTTGCAGCCAGCCATAGGCCGCCAGCGCTGCAATCAGCGCCGCCCAACCGAGTCCTCTCCAATGGTTTTCCTCAGCCATCATCGTTATTCGTTCCAGCGGTGGAACACAGTTGATTGTGGGGCTGCGCGGAATCCTTCACGTCGCAATTGATGGAGATCGAGCACCAAAAACATGGGGCGCAAACTTTGGTTTGCTGTTTGTCGTTCCCACTTCAGGGTGTCGTATTTTTGCCGGGCTTTTCAAATGGCGGAGCGGGCAGTTCCCGTTGCCGGCGCGCCGGCGCTTCGGCCCGTCGTTCGGCACGATAGCGCCGTTGATACTCCTCGAACAGTCTTCGGCAGTTGGAGATGAGGGCAAAGTTTTCCGGCGTGCGGCGGATGAAAATCTCGTATCCCTCGCGCGGCTCGAAGGGCTTGATCCATTGGAACACGCTTTCCCATTGCGTCGCCCCCCGCAACTTGTTCAGTCCGGGCCACGACCGCTCGGCAATCACATAATTGATCTGCCAGCGGTCGAGAATCTCGGCCCAGCCATCACCGCCGCATCTCTCGCGCACGTGACGGCCTTCGCGCTCGGTCAGGCCCAGCCGCTCCCACGCGATGCGATCCCAGTCCTCGCGCTCGATGCCGTGTCGGACGGCCCACTCATGCCAGATGAACTGATCGCCGAAGATGTCAAACCGGCTGTCGGTGAAGATTTTGTGCAACTCGGGGCTCAGCCGCCAGATGAGGTAGCCGGCGCAATTGACCGGATTGAACATGCGGCCGCTGAAGTCGTTCCGCTCGATAAAGTCGCAGACCTCTTTGGGAAAGTTGATTTCGATATACGTCACGCCGCGTGCCAAGTGCCGATTCCGGTTCCAATAGGTTTCCGGAAAATGCCGCACGCCGCCCAGATAGACAAACGCCGCGATCAACACCGCCGCGGCGATCCATGCAATCCGCCGGCGGACCAACTCGCCGTAGCGATCAAGAATCTGTCCGGCGGCGTGGCCGAGAATCGGCGCACAGGCAATGGCAAACAGCGGCAGATGTCGCGTGTGGCGTGCGGCCTGATAGCCGAAGAAAAGAAGGATAAACAGATCGGCGGCGGGCGGTCGCGCGGCTCCCAAATAGCGCGCGGCGGCCAAGCCGCTTACAAGCAGCACCGCCATAAGAAAGAACGACAGATAAAAACGCGCAACCGCCGGATCGAGCGGCGAGCGCATTTCGGCAATGGTCTTGACCAACGCTGTCGAACTCATCACGCGAAACGGCAATTCGTAGAGATGGTAGTGATAGGGGGTGCACAATGAAGCAGCCAGACACGCAAGGAACACTCCGCCAAGCCAACTCAGTCGGTGCCGCAGGGGGACGGCCCACCCCGCCCCGGCCGCTTCGCCCTTCCACCAGAAGTGTTCAGCAACTTCCCCCGCGCCATATAAAGCGACAAGGATCAGTCCAACCAGAAAACCGCCGTGCAGATTTGCCCAGAGTGCGGTTGCCGGCGGCAAGGCCAGCAGCACGGCCGGCGGCCATTGTCGCGTTTTCCATTTTTGCAGCACCAGAAGAAACACAGCCATCAGAAAGTAGGTAAAAACCGGCGGGCGCGGATACAGCGTGTAGCGCGAAACATCCAACGCAAGCAGGGCGATTCCGGCTGCAAGGGTCGCCGAGCGGCAGCGCTCATGGACAAGCCAAAGCAGCAGCAGCCATGCAAGAGCCAGCAGCACCGATTTGAAGGCGATCAACGCGCGCAGCCCGATGAGATTGGCCGCCACGCCGCCGCCCCAGTGAAAGATTTGATAAAAAACGGCCTGCGCCAGCCACTCGTGATTATGCCACGGGAGATTTTCGGCCGTGAAGGTGAAAGGATCGGTGGCCGGCAAATGCCGTCCCTCGACAATCAGTTTCCCCGTCTTCAGATGCCACCAAACGTCATTGTCGGCCCGTTCGGGAACAAAGCCATAGGAGAAGGCCGCCGCCACGACAAGAAGTACGGCGGGAATCCGAAGCGCTTTGGCCGATGTGTCGGACGCGGCGTTCATGGCGGCGACCGTGCCGGCGCAGGCCGTTGCTGTCAAGCCGCGATTCCGGATGAAGTGCGTTCAGGACCAAAAGGCCGGCCCGCCGGTGTGGAGATAGGAGATTTGCTTCCGGACTGGCGAGTTCCATGCAGAAGTCAAATGCCCGGTCGAGCCTGAGTAGCGCGCATACTTCAAAAGATTGCCGATCTGCCCCTGCGGCCACCGCACTCCGATTTCTGGAAGAAGCTATGGGGTAATTTTTTTGGGCAAAAATTTTCTTGACGCGGAATAGAACAAATGTTCTATAGTCCTCTTGGTTGGCTCGGCAAGCACCGTCGAACACGCCTCCGCCGGTTGCCGAAAACCATTCCAACTCCGAGGTGATTTCCATGGCCGTCATATCTCTTTTCGCCGCCCACATGGCCACCGACCACGAGTCGCTGGTGTTGAAGGAACTGGGCGAACTGGCCGGCTGGTGCCGGCGGTTTGCCGACAGCGATTGCAGCGACACCGAGGCGTTTGTCGCGGTGATCCGTCGCGCCGATGCTCTGACGCGCAACATCCCGCCGGCCTGCGGGCCCCTGAGCACGCTGGTCTATTGGGTGGGGATGCTCTTCAAGACCCGACCGACCGATCTCGACCGCGAGGGCGTAAGGGCGATTGCCGCCACGCTGGCCTCCGTGCGCTCGCTGTGGATCGGATACGACGAGGTCGAGCGGATTCGACACAAATGGCGCGAGGCCGGCGTGGATGTGAAACCGTTTTGAAAAACCCGCAACCCCAAGGGTCTGCTTTGTTTTCCATTCCAACCGAATGTAGATCATGAAATGCGGTATGTTTGTGCATTTGCATGTTCACAGCCACTACAGTTTTCTGGACAGCACGCTCTCGGTCGGCGAAATTGTCGAGGCGGCGCGACAGGCGGGTATGAGCGCCGTGGCGCTGACCGACACCAACGGCCTGTATGCTGTCGTGCCGTTTGCGCGGGCGTGTCGCGCGGCAGGCATCAAGCCGATCCTCGGCGCCGAGATTGACGGGTTCGATCCGCCGGAAATGGATGAGCGGATTTTGTTTAGGACAGGTCTTGAGGGCCCCAAAAAGGAATCTGTGCAATCTGGGGGGCCTTTCCCTCAATCCAAAATCCCAGATTTCATTTCGACGCCCCGGGCCGTAGTTCTGGCGCGCGACGCCGAAGGTTACGCGGAAATCTCGCGCCTCGTGACGCGGCGAGGTGTGGAAGAAACCGGTGAGAATCAAAAATCCCAAGTCTCCGGCTCGCTCCTTGAGGCACTGTTGGCGTTGTCGGAAAACCACGTCTGGATTCTGACCGACTCTCCGGTGTTGCTGCGTGTGTTGGCAGGCCGCCGCAACGTCTTTGCGGAGTTGATCCTGACGGCGCGCCGGCGCGGCCTTTGCCGCCGCCTCTACGAGCTGGCCGCCGCCCTGCACATTCCCATCGTCGCCACGTGCGACGTCCACTTCGCTTGCCGCGACGACTATCCGCTCTACCGCTTGCTTCGCGCCATTGCCGCCCAGCGCACCATCGAGACGCTGGACGATGAAGCGATTTCGGATTTTGGATTCTCGATTTTGGACTGCGAAAATATGGGGAAAGAAGAGCAACCCCCGGATGAACACAAATTCACACAGATAAAAAACCCGTATGAATCTGGGAAATTTGGGCAATCTGTGGTTCCCTTCCCTCAATCCAAAATCCAAAGTCAAAAATCCAAAATCAATGCCGCCTCGTTCGCCGTGGTGGATGCCGAGCACTACTTCCGCACCCCCGCCGAAATGGCGCGCCTGTTTCGCGGTCTGGGCTCGGCCCTGCGCAACACGCTCTATATCGCCGAGCGGTGCAATGTGGACTGGGCGTTGCGCGAGCCGCCGCTTCTGGGCGGCTGGAAATTTCCGCGTGTCACACTGCCGGCGGGCGAAACGGCGTTTTCACACCTCTGGAAAGTAACATTCGACGGATTGAAGCAGCGCTATCGGCCGCTGACGCCGACGGCCACGCGCCGGCTCGAATACGAGCTCGAGATCATCGCGCGGCTGGGATTTGCCGAGTATTTTCTGGCGGTCCACGAAATCGCCGACGAGGCGCGCCGGCGCGGCTGGCTGTTGCTCGGACGTGGCTCGGCGGCCAACTCGATTGTCTCGTTTGCGCTGGGGCTGACACCCGTGGACCCGATCCGGCACAATCTGTATTTCGAGCGGTTTTTGAACCCCGAGCGCCGCTCGCCGCCCGACATTGACCTCGACTTCTCGTGGCGCCAACGCGACGACGTCGTCCGCTGGATTTTCGACCATTTCGGCCGCGACCGCGTCGCCCTCATCGCCACGCACATCACCCTGCAGCCGCGCCAGGCCATCCGCGAGGTGGGCAAGGCGATGGGCCTTGCGGAGGCCGAGGTCAACCGCTTCACGCGCCCGATTCCCGGCTGGTTGGGCGAAGGCAAGCGCCTCGCCGAATTGCCCGAAATTTTTCCCGAATGCCGCGACCTGCCTGTCGGTCAGGAACCATGGAAAACCATCCTCGCCTGCGCCGAGCGCCTGATCGGTTTCCCGCGCCATCTTTCGATCCACTGCGGCGGATTGCTGATCACGCCCGAGCCGGTCACGAACTATACGCCGCTTGTGCGCTCGACCAAAGGGCCGATTATCACGCAAATGGAGATGCATGCGATCGAGGCGCTGGGCCTGATCAAGATGGACATCCTCGGCAACCGCTCGCTGGGCGTCCTGCGGGATTGTGTGCGGACGGTGGAAGTGGGGAGTGGGAAGGCGGAGGAATGGGAAAATGCGGGAGAGAAAAAAGTGGCGCAGGTCGCCAACCAGCGGAATCGCATTTCTTGATCGCGATGAGTGGTGCAAAACATGCCTGCAGTGAGAAACACACACGAGTTGGAATCCGAGGAGACCGACCTTTCGATCCTCGACGATCTCGATGCGCTCCAGCGCGATCCGGCGACGGCCGAGTTGATTCGTTCGGGGCGGACGATGGGGTGTTTCTATATCGAAAGTCCCTCGATGCGCGGGCTGTTTCAGCGCATGCGTTGCGAATGTTACGAGGATGTCGTGGCCGCGTCGTCCATCATCCGACCGGGCGTGGCCGAGTCGGGGATGATGAAACTCTATGTCGAGCGGTTTCGGGCGGCGCGGAGGAAGCCATTTGGGGATGGCGTCTCTCAATCCAAAATCCCAAACCGCCCCGTTTCCAATCCGCAATCGGTCCATCCGCATTCCGCATTGCGCATTCCGCAAGTAGAAACGCTTCTCGCCGACACGCACGGCGTCATGGTCTATCAGGAAGATGTGCTCAAGGTGGTGCACGAACTGGGCGGGCTGACGTTGGGCGAGGCGGATATCCTGCGCCGTGCCATGTGCGGCAAGGGCGGCGGGCGGGCGGCGTTCGAGCAGCTTGCCAACCGCTTCTTTGCCGGCTGCAGCGCGCGCGGCCTGCGCGAGGAGGCCGTCGCCGAACTGTGGCGGCAGATCGAGTCGTTCGCCGCCTACTCGTTCTGCAAAGGCCACTCGGCGGCGTTCGCCGTGCTGTCCTATCAGGTGGCGTATCTCAAGGCGCACCATCCGGCGGAGTTCATGGCGGCGGTGCTATCGAACGGCGGCGGATTCTATGGAGCGGCGGCCTATATTCAGGAGTGCCGGCGGCTGGGTCTGCGCGTGTTGCCGCCCGACGTGAATGAGAGTGAGGTCGAGTATTCGGGAAAGACGGAGAAGGGGATTTGGGATTTTGGATTTTCGAGTTTGGACGGGGAAAAGCGAACCACAGATCCGCATCCCCCATCCAAAATCCAAAATCGGAAATCCAAAATTGGGTATGTACGTGTAGGATTTTCGGCGATCAAAAACTTTCCGCTGAGTCTGGCGCGGCAGATTGTGCGGGCGCGGCGCGAGCGGCTGTTCGACGGGCTTGAGGACTTTCTGCGTCGCACGCGCGCCGGCCCCGAAGCGACCGAGAGTCTGATCCGCGTCGGTGCGTTCGACCGATTCGGTATCCCCCGCGAACAACTCTCTCTGACGATGGATTTATATTTTCGGCGGCGCGAACGGGAAAACGACCTTGGAGACCTTGGATTTTCGATTTTGAATTGCGAAAAACGAACGACAGACAAAGACAGGTTCACACCGATGAAGATTAGTGAAAATCTGTGTTCATCCGGGGTTCCCATTCGTTCCGCTCCGTCTCCCCCGTCCAAAATCCAAAATCCAAAATCGAAAATCGCCGAGCGCGTGGCCGACGAAATCGAACTGCTCGGCTACGGCGTCAGCGCCCATCCCCTCGATCTGCTGCCGGCGCAGGTATGGCGCGGCACAGTGGCCGCGTGCGACATGCACCGCCACGTCGGCCGCCGCGTCACGATGATCGGCTGGCCGATTGCCTCGAAACTGGTGCGCACGCGCGGACAGGAAGGACGTCCGTCCCGCTTTATGAAATTCCTCTCGCTTGAAGACCTTACCGACACCTTCGAGGTCACACTTTTCCCGCAGGCCTATCGCCGGTTTGCGCCGCTGACCGTGCATGTGGGACCGTTTCGCGTGCGCGGCAAAATCGAAGACGAACAAGGCGCTCTCAGCCTCGTTGCCGATTGGCTCGAACTTCTTGCCGTCTGACTTTCGCTCGAAGTTTAAACTTCAAGGTCGCTGTTGCTTGTGAGCCGGTCGAAAAACCCTTGGCGTTTTGAAAGAGTGCGGCCTGTCGCCCTCGCCGCTTTGCGGCGTCCCGCCTTGTGCGAGCAACGTCCGGTCCACGCCCTCTTGCGTCTTGACAATACGGTGCGCCGGCAATCAGGTGATTCCTGTTTGCAGCTTTTTTGTCCTGAATCCACTCGAGAGTGTGTCATGGTTCCGTTTGTAAATCTGTCTGCAATGCACGCGCCGCTTCAGGCGGAGTTTGAGAGGGTTTTCCGCGAGATCATTTCGACGTCCGCATTCATCGGCGGGCGCGCAGTGGCCGACTTCGAGCGTGCCTTTGCCCACTTTTGCGGTGTCAACCATGCGGTGGCGGCCGGCTCCGGCACCGCGGCGCTCCACATGGCGCTCGCGGCCTGCGGCATCGGTCCCGGCGACGAAGTCATCACCACCGCCCACACATTTGCGGCGACGGTCGAGGGCATTCTTCACGCCGGCGCCACGCCCGTTTTTGTGGACGTGGACGAAGAAACCTACACAATCGCGCCCGAACAGATCGAGGCGGTCATTACCCCGCGCACCCGCGCCATTCTACCCGTTCATCTCTACGGCCAGTGCGCCGACATGGAAGCGATCGGCGCGGTCGCCCGGCGGCACAATCTCCTTGTCATCGAGGATGCCGCGCAGGCTCACGGGGCGCGCATCGGCGACCGGCGCGCCGGTTCGTTCGGCGATATGGCGTGCTTCAGCTTCTATCCGGCCAAGAACCTCGGCGCATTCGGCGATGCCGGCATGGTCGTGACCAATGACCCCGAAAAGGCGCGCATCGCCCGGTTGCTGGCCGACCATGGCAGTCCCGACAAGTATCACCACACCCTGCTGGGCTACAACTACCGCTGCGATGCACTTCAAGCCGCCGTGCTGTCGGTCAAGCTGCCGCATCTGGAAGCGTGGAACGAGCGGAGGCGGCGCGCCGCAGCACGCTATACGGAACAGTTGCGCGACGTGCCCGGTGTCCGGACACCCCGCGCCCGTTTTGATCACATTTATCACTTGTATGTGATTCGTGTGACACAGCGCGACGCCCTCAAGAGTTTTCTGGGCCAGCGCAACATCGCCACCGGCCTGCATTATCCCGTGCCCATGCACTTGCAGCCGATGATGACCGGCCATCCGCAGGCCCGCGTCGGCGCCTTGCCGGTCACCGAACGCATTGTGGGCGAAATTCTCTCGCTGCCAATGTTTCCGGATATTACCGACGCTCAAGTGGATGAGGTGGCGGCGGCGGTCCGGGAGTTTTTGGAAAAAAGCTGAAGGACAAAACATAGAAAGGTCGGGAAAGACGGAAAGACCAACTACCGCGATGTGTCATTGTCCTTTCTCTCCATGGCGGCCTTTCCCTTCTTTATCCTGTGTTCATTTACTCCCGCTTCTTTCCATACACCACGGCATAAGCCCACCAGCGCCGCGGCACAATCCGCGCCAGCATGCGATCCGACCAGTCGGTCCACGCTTGATACCATCGTTTCGTACCCAAAGACGGGATTCCGTATCGCGGATGGAGCACCATGCGATAAAACGGCAGGGGCTGGTGCATTTCGACCTGAACGTCATCGAGACCGGCGGATTCCAGAAGCGACTTCAGCGAGGCGGGATTGGAAGGGAACAGGCCGCGCTCGGCGCGAAAGCACGTGGCCAAGGTCGCGATCACCGGATTTTTTCCGCATGCTTCGATACACATGACCACGCCGCCGGTGCGCGTGACGCGAACCATCTCGGCAACGAACACGGCATTGACCTCGACGTGGTGGAGGAGGTCGCGACAAAACGTCAGATCGAAAGAAGCGTCGGGGAAAGGCAGACGGCTGCCGTCGGCGCATACAAAGTAGGCGCCCGCACAGTGGCGGCGCGCATAAGCGCAGCGTTTTTCGAAAAGGTCAACGCCGACGGCAAGGTCGGGCCGGAATGCAAGGTTGGCGAGGTTTCCGCCCTCGCCGCAGCCCACCTCGAGCAGACGGGCCGGACGCAACACATGAAGGGTGGCGAGGAGCGCCTTTTCCTTGGCCGAGAAACAGGGATTGCCGGTCATCCACTGAAACTTGTCATCGTTGGGTTCCAGAAAATACCGGCGCTGCGCGGCTTGAAATTTTTCGTGCGCGTCGTGCATGCTCAACTCAATTTGAAGCGGACAAACGCAATCCCGCACATCCGGATCAGCAGCCAGCCGTGGCGCCAGCGGTTGATCTTCGTTTCACCATACGTGCGGTCGCGATAGCGAATCGGCAGGTCTACGATTTTGCGCGCGGAGCGGGCGGCACCAAACAGCAGATCGAAATCGCCGAACGGGTCGAAGTCGCCGAAGAAAATTCGGCCCGCTTTAATTTTTTCATAATCAGTGCGGCTGAGCACTTTCGTCCCGCACAAGGTATCGCGAATTGGCTGGCCCAGAAGCCACGAAAACGCCACGCTGAAAAACTTGTTTCCCGCGTAATTCAGCAGGCGCATGGCCTGCGACTCCATCGGATAGACCAGCCGGCAGCCGTTGACCAGTTCGGCCAGGCCTGTGGCAATGGCGCGGTAATACTTCGGCAATTCCTCCGGCGGCATGGTCAGGTCCGAATCGAGAATCATCAGGATGTCGCCCGTGGCGGCGTCGAACCCCTTCCGAACGGCATCCGCCTTGCCCCGCCCTTGGCCCTGATGAATCAGCCGGATTTGCATCGGCCCCGTGTAGGCGGCCATACGCCGCTCGATTTCCTCGACGGTTCCGTCAGTGGAATTGCCGTCCACAAAAATCAACTCCATCGCTTTGCCCATCAACGGGGTTCGCTCGAACACACCGGCGATGTTGCCGACCTCATTGCGCGTCGGGACAATCACCGAAACGCTGTATCGGGTCGCCCAATCCGGCGGACATTGCGGAACCGGACGCGCAATCACATATTGCACCATGCACAGTTTGCGAATGCCCGGCAGTTTGGCAATCAAGCGGTTGATCAGCGGCGCCAGAATCGGCACCTTGAAGGGAAACAGGAAACGATAGCCGCTCAGGATCGGCTCGAATCCGGCCAACCGCATAAGGTTGGCAATGTCGCCCAGCGACAGCCAGTTCTGGATTCCCGCGGGGTTTTTCAGGTGAAGATGCTCGGCCAACTTTAGAAGCGGCTCCCACAGGTGGTTGAACACGTTGACCATCAGGCGCGAGCCGGGCTTCATGCAGGCATGAAGGTTTTCGAAGGCTTGTTGAACATCGTGCAGGTAGCCGACCACATCGGACATTACCACGGCGTCATATTTTTCGTTCAAGGCCACATTGTGGGCATCGGCTTCTACGAAGCGATGGCGGGGATATTTTTTGACGGCGCGCCGCAGCGCTTCATGGCTGAAGTCCACGCCTGTCCCGCCTTCCGGCGCCAAAGCAGCCAACAAATCGCCCGTGCCGCATCCGATTTCCAACACACGGTCGCCGGGTGTCAGATAGAACCGCCACAGGCGGGCGATTTCATCATGATAATAGCGGTTGCGGCGGGCAAACTGCTCGATGCGTTCGATGTTGCGGTCAAAAAATTCGCGCGTTCCCGGCTTCGGCCCCCGTGGCCCCAGCTCTGCGGGTTTCCACCCGGCAAGGCGGCAGATGCCCGCTGCAATGAATAGGGTGAAGATCGGGTCCATCGGCGCGCGGAACCGGTCGCTCCCGCCCGCCAGAAGGGCGGTTGCTCCCAGAGTGGCCAGCGCAAAGGCCCACAGCAGCGCTTGGTGCGGCCGCGTCTGCACCTGCCGCCGCCACAGCACATGACCACCCAGCGGCATGAGGCCGAAGAAAAGTACGGCAAAAAAAGCGCGAAGCGAAAGATTCGCAGCCACCGCACCGTAGTTGCCTTCGTGCAAATTGTCCCGCATATACCGTTGGGCGTTTGTCCAGCCAATGGGTGGCAAGGCCAACGCGCGCAGGGGAATTGCCGGCGACAAAAACGCATTGATGAAATCATAGCCGCTGAACAGCACATAGCGCACCGGCGCTTTGGCCATCGCCTTCCAACCGACCCGCCGATAGAGCCGGTTCACTTCTGCGATGGAAAACCCGTATCGGTTGCGCAAGATTTCGCCCGTCGTGAACACCTCGCGACTCTTGCCCGATATTTCCGCCACCAGACGCTCGCCGCCGGTATAGTCATCGGGATTGATGTCGGTAATTCTGACGGCCTTCCACAAGGCGTAATAGCCCCCCTGCGCGGTGAGACTCCAGCCGCCGCCCGCGCGATAATTCCGCCACGACCAAATCTGCGTGGCCAGCATCACCGGCGCAAAAAACGCCAGAAGGACAATCATTCGCCTGCCCCGATGGACTGTCGCAGGCATTAGCAGAAATGCCGCCAGACATACCGGCACTAGAAAAGCTGCCGGCGGCCGAATGAGTATGGCCACAGCCAGAAGGGCGCCGCACACCAACGCCCCCGATGCCCGATCGTAGGTTGCCGCGCGAAGGGCACAAAGGAAGAACAAGCAAATGACAAATGTGAAAAGGACCTCGGCGAGGATGCACGCGGCCAGATAGATATGAACGAAATTGACCGCCGACAAAAGTCCCGCCACAAACGCCGGCCCCGGCGGCAGAAAATGCCGCGCCAGCGCGTAAATCAGCAGACACGTCAGCGAGCCCAGAAGAATCTGCGTTCGCAGCGCCGCAGCCTCGCCGTTCCGCGTGAGCGCATAATGGGCGGCCAGAAACATCGGATATCCGGGCACGCGAAACAGCGCCGGCGTGTATGGCGCCTCGAAACGATCGGAAAAGCCATGCCCCGCAACCAGATTGACGGCCATTTGCCTGTAGGCAATCGAATCGTTATTCGGAATGGAGCCAAAGAGTTGGTAACATCCGGCGCGAAGTGCCAAGGCAACAAGAAAAATAACGGCGATGTGCAGGAAGGTCTTGGAACGATTCAATGTCTTTTCCCTTCTTCTGAATTGCCCGCCAAAGGCATTGGAAACTTCCTGGTATAGAAGAACAAAATCGAGGACAATAAACAATACCTCTCAATTCCAAATCCAAACTTCTCAAAATCCAATTCCGAGACCGACAAAACAAGAAACAAACGCGTGGCAGGATGTTTTGCGAACCTTGGGGAATGTGCTGTGCCGAAATTCTTCGATTCGGTCCCAACGGCCAACGCCGGCCTTGCCCTTACAAGGCCCACCGGTCGTAGCAAACAATTTCTGCGAGGCTCTTGCGCGTGCGCGGCGAAGGCGCAGCGTCCGGATAGCCCAGCGTCAGCAGTTCCACCACGCGGATTTTCTCCGGAATTCCGAGGATCGCCTTCACCTCGGCCTCATTGAACGAACCGATCCAGCACGTGCCCAGCCCCTCTTCCACTGCCGCCAGCGTAAGGTGATCTATTGCGATGGCGACATCAATTGGGTAACAGGGCTGGCCGCATTTCATCACATGGCCGTCGGTTTCTGCACAGCAGGCGATTACAACAGGCGCGGTGGCGACAAACGACTGCTGGCTGGCCGCCTGCATGAGATCGCGGCGCACAGCTGGGTCGCGCACCACGACAAACCGCCACTCCTGCCGGTTGCTGGCTGACGGTGCCTTGCGCACGGCCTCGAAAATGCGGTCAAGTTTTTCCTGCTCGACGGGCTGGTCTTTATAGGCACGGATACTGCGGCGCTTCTCGATGGCTTCATAGACGTTCATCCGTTTCCCTCCTGACATAACCGTTCGTCACTGCGGCGAAAGATTGCCGGCAGCGCGGGCGTATTGCAAGCGGAAACCATTTGCAGGAATTTGCCGATATTAGGCAGGTCGTATATTCGACGAAACAGAGTTCCACCGCCAGACTGACGGACAGGGTATGAAACATGTCCCCCTACTATTGGCCCAATTGGAACTTTGCCAATTGCCGTTTTTACTACAAAAAAATAGTGATTTTGACTACACGCCGGCCTGTGTTTTTTGTTGATACCAACCTCTGTTTGCGCCTTACAATTATGCCGAAATGAGTCGAGGGTCTGGGTTTTCCGGCAAGTCGCACGCAGAAGCACGGAAGAAAAAATGTTTGCAGAACAGATGCCCTAGAGCGCCGGATTGAAATGTCTTACCCCAACGGGGGGGAAAGGTCGAACACCATGCCTATAGCGTGTCATGCAAATCCGGCCGGTCTGAAAGCGCCCTGCGGCGCTGCGACCGAACGGCCGGCCACGACAGAGGGGGCGTCGCCTCTTGCGCCCGAAGCCCCGCCGGCCATCGAACAACCGGGCATCGCCTCCATTTCCAGCGAGTGGGTGCCGTATATTGACCGGCTGGCCGGCCGGATGAAGGAAGCCGGCTCGGTCGGCGCGGAACCACGGCGGGCGCTGCGCGGGGGGCGTCTCCTCGTGGTGGACGATGACCCGGCTGTGTGCCAGCTCCTTGCCCGAATTCTTCACGAGGCGCGCTACACCTGCGATACGGCCCACAGTGGCGCCGACGCCTTGGCCTGTTTGAACGCCAAGACCTACGACGTGGTTTTGGTGGATTTGGTCATGCCGGAGTTTAGCGGTCTGGAACTGATTCGGGAAATCCGCCGCCGCCGCGACACTGTCCGTATCATCGTCATTACCGGTCGGGCGCAATTGGAGACAGCCATCGAGGCCCTGCGGTTGCGGGCCGACGATTACCTGCTCAAGCCCGTTCCGATTCCGACCTTGCTGGAAGCAGTGGAAAGGTCTCTGGCGCGGGCCGAGTCGTTCCGCGAGATTCGGCTAAGCCATCAGCATCTCAGCCGCCAGCTGAGCGGGCTTACGCTCCAGATGCAGCGGCGCTTTGTCGGCGGTGTGGTGGCGCTGGCGACGGCACTGGAAGCCCGCGATGCTTATACCAAAGGACACTCGTCGCGGGTGGCCGCGTTGTGCGTCGAGCTGGGTCGGGCACTTGAAATTCATGGAGAAACTCTTGATGAGCTGGTCGTTGGCGCTCTTCTGCACGACATCGGCAAAATTGCCGTTCCCGACGGTGTGCTGCTGAAAAAGGACACGCTGACGCGTGAGGAGTTTGCGATCATTCAGAAGCATCCGTCCGTTGGTTACGAGATCCTTGTCCCCTTTTTCGGACGCGGCGCCATTGCCGACTGCGCGCGCTATCACCATGAACGATACGACGGCAGCGGCTATCCGGAAGGGCTGCGCGGCGGGCAGATGCCCCTCGTCGCCCGCATCATTTCGCTGTGCGACGCCTTTGATGCCATGAGCAGCGCCCGTCCTTATCGGGATGCCCACGCCGAGGCACGATGTCTTGCGGAAATCGAGGCGGGGCGCGGCACACAGTTTGACCCTACCATCGCCGGGTTGTTTTTGTCCATCCGCCCGGATCGAATTCTTGCAAATAGTTCTGCAACAAATCCATTGAATCCATCGGACGGGCTCCAATCCGCAAGGAGGACGCCATGAGCGAGATACCAAAACAGTCAACCGGCGCACCGCTCGCGCCCGCAGCTGCAGTCAGCTCGGGGGCGGAAAAACGCCGACATGCGCGCTTCGATTACTCCGTGCCGGTCTTTGTGCGGGTTCTGGTCGAGGAAGAAACCTTCAACCCGTTGCGGTTTTCCGGCCGCAGCCGAAATATCAGCCGCGGTGGCATGCTGGTGCAGATTCCCAACCTGACCGAAAGCGATTATCGCCGCTTGATTCTACGTCAGCGCATGGTGCGCGTCCAGTGCCAACTTCCGGAAATCCGTACCGAGGCGGTCTTCTTCGGCAAGATTGTCTGGTATGATTATCGCAGCAGCGAAGCGGGCCCTACATGCTCGTTGGGCATCGCCTTTGAGCAGCTGCATGAAAAAGAAGAGAAGATGTTGTCAGAATTGCTCCGGAAATTGGAAGCCGGAGCCACGTCGCCCCAAGAAGTGGTCTCATTGGAGTAAACAGCAAGATGACGATGCAGTCTCCCGCCGCCGCACACGGCAACATTCTCGTTGTGGACGACGACCCGCAGCTGCAAATTTTGATCGAACGCATTCTTTCCCGAGCCGGATTCGCATGCACCCTCTGTGCGGATGGTCGCGAAGTTTTGAACGCACTCGATGCCGAGGTAGAACGTGCCGGCCCTGCCGGCTGGTCGCCGTGGGATTTGCTCTTGCTGGACGTCACCCTGCCCGATATTCTGGGGTTTGACCTGCTCGAAGCAATCCGAAAACGCCGCGGCTTCGAGAATGTGCCGGTGCTGTTTATGTCCGGTGCACGACTGGCCAACGAGGACATCGAGCGGGGGCTGGAGCTCGGCGCCCTCGACTATCTGGCCAAGCCCTTTCGCAGCGCGATTCTTCTGGCCAAAGTTCGCAACTTCGCCGAACTGGGTCGCTTCCGCCGACTGGCCCATCAAACCGCTCTGGCCCTCGAAGAGTCCGAGGCATGGCATCGCGAACTGTTCCACGGCTCGAGCCAGGGCATCATCGTTATGGACGAAAACTTTACGGTGCTCCGGGGCAATCCGGCCGCTGCCCAGCTGTTCCGGACAACTCCCGACCGCCTCAAAGGGATCACCCCACCCCAGTTCATCCCATCCGAAGACTGGGAAATGGCCGAGCGTGAAATGGAAACGCTTCGCCGCACCGGTTCTCTCCATCGCTCGCTGTGGTCTTTGCGCCGTTCGGGCGACACAACCTTTTGGGCGCATGTTCACATTGACCGTGTGCCGCTTTGGGGCAAACCTTGCTACGTGGCTTTTCTCGAAGACGCGACCGAGCGGGTGGAATCCCAACAGCGGATTGCCGAACTGTCCGAGTTTCGGGCCAACCTCATTGAGAACGCCAACGTCTGGATCAGCACGATGGACTTGGACGGTAATGTGACCACATGGAACCGCGCCGCCGAGGCCATGTCCGGCTATTCCGCCGCCGAAGTGCTCGGCCATGCGGGCATTTGGGAACGCCTCTATCCGGACCCGTTCTATTGTCAAGAGGTGCGCGCCAAACTCATGGCTGTGATTTCCAGTACCACCGGCGGCGAACTCGAAACTCCTATTATGCGCAAAGACGGCCGCCGCCGCATCATTGCCTGGACTGCCAACGCCATGCTCGGAACCGACAACCGCCCCATCGGCCTGATCTGTGTCGGCCAAGATGTCACCGATCGCCGCCGCATGGAAGAAGACCTCCGCCGCCATAGCGAGCGCCTCGAAGACCTTGTGGCCGAGCGTACGCAGACCATCCACCGCCTCGAACGCGAGCGGGCCGAGGCGGAAAAATTCGCCGCCCAAGGCCAAGTGGCGGCCGCCATTGCCCATGAGATCAACAATCCGTTGGCCACCATTCAGAATTGCATGACGATTATCAGCGAGGGAAATCCGGCCTCCCCCGAAATCCGACGTTACTTTGATCTGATGCGAAAGGAAGTCGAACGCATCGGGCGGATTGTCAGCCAGACCTACGACCTCTATCAACCGCTGGCGCAACAGGCCGCGCTGGTCCAAGTCAACGACATTCTGGGGGGGCTGTTGCAAACCCTCGAGCAGAAACTTCGCCAAAAAGGCATAACGCTTCTCGATCATCGTGCGCCGGATTTGCCCAAAATCCTCGCCCCGCCCGGTTTCCTGACCCAGATTTTTTTTAATGTCATCCGCAACGCCATGGACGCCATGAATGCCGGCGGGCAACTGGAAATCCTCACCACCCAACACGACAAAAAAGTGATCACCGAGATCGCCGATACCGGACCGGGCATCGCCCCCGAGCATTTGCCCCATGTATTCGAGCCATTTTTCACGACCCGCCGCGGCCGCGGGCGCGACAGCGGGCTCGGATTGGGCCTGTCCATTTCCCGCAGCCTCGTCGAAGCGCTGCAAGGCAATATTGCCGTGGTCTCGACCTCGCCCCGCGGCACCCGCATAAGAATCTCCCTGCCGTCAGGATGACACTCCATGGCCTCCGCATCGGAAAAATACCGTGTTCTGATTGCAGACGACGAGCCCGATTTCGCTGAATCGGTTCGCATGTTGCTCGAAAGCGCCGGCTACGACTGCCACCTTGCCGCCGACGGCGAGGCCACGCTGCGGCTTTTGCAAGACGAGCCGTTTGACGTCGTCCTGATAGACTATCGCATGCCCGGCAACCAGAACTTCGAGTGCCTGCACTGGGTGGCCCGCCGCTTTCCCGAAATGCCTATTCTGCTGGTCACGGGTTTCCCCTCGCTGCCCTCGGCGGTTGAATCGCTGAAATTGCGCGTGTTTGATTATGTTACCAAACCCTTCGATCCGAACTATTTGCGCCGGCGGGTCGGCGAGGCGGCCGAATGGAAACGCCTGCGCGCCGCTCTCCGCGAATCCGAATCCCATTTCCGCGATTTGTTTGAGGGAATCCCCGATGCCGTTCTGGTCCATGAGACCGACGGGCGTATCCTCGACATCAACGAAGCCGCGTGCGCATTGCTTGGCTACGGACGCGCCGAGTTGATGCGAATGAATATGATCCGCCTCATAGCCCACGAATCCGAGATTGAATGGCGTCGTCTTACCGCCCCGCAACCCGGCTGTCCGCCCGCCCCCTTCGAGGTTCTCTTTCGCACCCGCAACGGCACTACCGTCCCTTGCGAAGTTACTCAGCGGTCGGTGCTGCGTGCCGGCAAATCCGTCATCCAGAGCGTGGCGCGCGACATTACGGCCCGCCGGAAAGCCGAAGAAGAGCTCCATTGGCGCAACCGCCGCCTTGCCGCCTACTATACTATTGCCCGTACCCTTAACGAATCCCTCGACTTCCAGTATCTCGTTTCCCGCTCGCTCGAAGAAACCCTGCATGTCATGGATGTGTCCAGCGGCGCCCTGTTTCTGCTCGAAGACGAACAGCTGGTCACCGGCGCACGCCGCGGCCTCGACGAAGCGTTCACGCGCTCCGTGGAATCCGGTTTCCGCCGCGACGCTCCCCCGTTCCGCCGCGTCCTCGCCGAAGGCCGCGTCCATACGGTCTCCGACCTGTCATCCCTTGCCATACCGCCGCAGCCTTCCGGCAGTTCCCAGCCCATTGTCTCGCTTCTTCTGGTGCCAATCCACTCCCGCGGCGTTCCGCTCGGATTGCTTCTGATCGCGTGCGACCGTCCCAGTCATTTTACCGAGGCGGAAATTGAGATGCTCGAAGTCATCGGGTCGCAGATCGGCGTGGCTCTCGAAAACGGCCGGCTCTACGCCCAAGTCATGGATTCCGAGCGGCGCTACCGGCAGTTGTTCGACGAAATCGGCGATCCGGTTCTGTTCCACGATTTCTCCGGCAGCATTCAGGCCGTCAATCAAGCCGCCTGTTCGCTTCTGGGTTTCTCCGAGGAAGAACTGCTCTACGAGGGACTCGATAAAATCGGCGGCTGGCAGTATGTGCAGCAAGTCGGCGCCCGAATGAAGAACGCCGACGACCAAGGCCGTTTGCCCTTGTTCGAAAGCGTCCTGCGCACGCGCGACAAACGTCCCGTGGAAATTGAGGTGCACGCGCGAATCATGAGCGGTGCCCGCGCCGGTGTCCTCAGCGTCCTGCGCGATGTCACCGCCCGCAATCTCGAAGCCCGACGCGCCCTGCTCATCGGCACGGTACGCGGTGCGCTGGCCCGCCACCGCTCGATCACCGACTATGCAGGCGACGTCGTGCAGGCGGTGCGTGTGTTCGTCGGCTGCGATTCGGTCGGTCTGCGCTTGGCCGATTCCGACGGCCGGCTTCCCTTTATCGCCTCCGTGGGCTTTCCCGAATCCTTCATCGCCGCGGAAAATGCCCGTCCCGCCTCTGAAGAGCCGTGCATTTGCGGTGCACTTCTTGAAGGCGAAACCGCTGCCGGCGCGCTTCCGCTCACTGCGGGCGGTTCGTTTGTCTGCAACGACGTTGCCGGCGAGGCCAATCGCGCCACTCCGGTTGCTCCGTATGTCGGCCGCAGCTGTTTGGCGCCGCCCGTCGGGGCTCTTGCCTTGCTGCCGATTCGGCACGGCGACCGATTTATGGGATTCCTCCATGCAGCCGACCGGCGGAAAGATGTTTTTTCTCCGCCCGTCATCGTGGCGCTCGAAGAGGTCGCCGGACTTGTCGCCGCCGCGGTTCATCAATATGAACTGGAAACTTCTCTGGCATGGGAAGTCCGCCTCACGGAAATCGGCTTTGGCCTGACGGGCGGGCTCCTTGCCGGAACCCCTCTCGAAGAAGCCGTCCAAACGGTTCTCCGCCAAATCATGGACCTTACCGGCTTCGAGATCCTGAGCGTGGAACGCGCTGTCTCCGACACCGGCCAGATGGAAACTTGGATTGCGCTCGGCACAGACACCACCGGTCCTCCCCTGTCCTCTTTAACCGCGTCGCGGGGATTGGAGGCAGAAGACCTGAATTTGGGGGAGAAAACCGAACCGCTTCCATTTCCCTTGAAATGGCGCGAAATCCGCTACTTGCTCACCTTCCCCATCCGCTCAAAAAAGACAACTGTCGCGGTTCTCTGCGCTGCGGCCGCCCGACCCATCGCCTCCCGGCCGCACATAACAAAGTTTTTGGCCGCCATCGCCGACCAACTGGCCGTGGCCCTAAGCTGGGCCGAGGCCCACGACCAGCTCGACCGCTCCCGGCGCGAGTTGCACTCGCTGTCCGGCCAGCTCATTCGCTCGCTGGAAGACGAACGCGCCCGCATTGCCCGCGAACTCCACGACAGTCTCGGCCAAATCCTTACGGCCATTCAGATTGACCTTGACCGTCAAATGGCGCGGCATACGCCTGCGGCAACAAAAGCCACTGAAGTTCTCGCCCGCTTGCACACACAAATCCACGAAGCCCAAACCACCGTCCGCCATTTGACCGCCTCGCTGCGGCCCGGCATTCTCGACGACCTCGGACTGGCGCCCGCGCTTGAATCCTGCCTCGATGAGTTTCAGGAACGCACCGGTATTACCGTCCGCCTGACCAACCCCTTTGGCGTGGTTATGCCCATTTCTTCGGAATGCTCCGTGGCGCTATACCGCGTGGTTCAGGAAGCCTTGACCAATGTGGCGCGACACGCCGGCGCCCGCGCAGTCGAAATCACTCTCGCCCGGGAAAACGAAGCACACATTGCTTTAATGATCCGCGACGACGGCCGCGGCTTTGATCCCGCCTCGCTGAACTGGCAGACCAGCTTCGGTCTGCTGGGCATGCGCGAACGCTTGCAATTGGTCGGCGGCTCGTTGCATATCGCTTCGCAACCGGGGCAAGGCACGACCATTCGTGCCAGCGTGCCCGTCCGGAGGGAATCATGAACATGCCGCCCAAAATCCGCGTCTTGCTTGCCGATGACCACATCATGGTCCGGGAGGGGCTTCGCCGCGTGCTCGAAGACAGCGGTCTGATCGAGATTGTGGGCGAGGCCGCCGACGGCGTTGAGACCATCCAAAAAGCCGAGTCCACAAATCCCGATGTCATTCTGCTGGACATCAGCATGCCCGGCATGACCGGCCTCGAAGCGGTCGGGCGCCTTCGCGCCATCCTCCCCCGCGCCGGCATTCTCATCCTCACCATGCATGACAACGTTCAATACGCTTATCATGCGCTTCAGGCCGGGGCCAACGGTTTTCTTCTCAAACAAGCCGCTGCTACGGAGCTGATCAAGGCCATCAAGGCGATTCGCGAGGGGAAAACCTACGTTACCGCCGAGATTGCCGACCGCCTGATGAACCGCCTTGCCCGCCCGCACACCCGCCCGCCTGTGCTGGAGTCGCTCTCCACCCGCGAGTTCGAGGTTTTTACCCTCCTTGGACAAGGCCGCACCGTCCGCGAGGTCGCCAAAAGCATGGGGCTCAGCGAACGCACCGTCAGCACCTATCGCAGCCGCCTGATGGAAAAACTTCAGGTGCGCAATACGGCCGAACTGATCCGGCTGGCCATGGAAACCGGCCATGTAAAATAGACTTTGGCCGTTTCGTTCCGAGAATGCCGTTCATAGGATTTTGGATTTATCAGACCCCGCCAAAATTGAAGACGACCAGAGTGCTCAGATAAGCGGCAAACAATGGCCGAAATGGGGTATCTTCCATGTCAGCCAGTTACCCGAACTTCAATAACTATGGCAAACCTTTCGCGGGGTGTAATTCCCAAAATCGGGAGAATGTTTCAGCGAGCACAGGCAAGATTGCCGCTTGATGCCGGAAGAATTCCCTCGCACAGCGCCAAGGGCTTTGGAGTGCGGGCAGCCATGCTGCCGCTTTGCTGAAATTGTCCGTCGTTAGGCAACCCGTCGGCGCTGCGGAAAGAACCGCCGCTTGGCGGGTTTGAGTTTGTTACAAAAGAAAGCGGCAGCATGGCTGCCGCAGTCCAAAGTGGACGCCAATTTGTTCATAATGAAAAGGGTACTGCCTCCGGCCTTTTCCTTTTCGCCCTTCCGGCCCGAATAAGGCCACAGCATGATTGAACGACATTCTCCTGATTTCGGGAAAACCTTTGGAGCGGTGGTCGGGATGATTGTAGCTCCCGCCGCGTGGCAAAGCCCAATCCAATCGCCCACAAAAATGGGAACTACATACCCGCGCTCAGTCGTATTTCAGCGCACCGCCCTTGACACGCCGCAGTTTGCCGGTTCCCTTCGGCCATGAAAGTTCCGGCAAATCTTTCACCGTCCGGTCGTAGATTGCCTTCAGCCGCGCCACCACTTCCGGATGCTGCGCCGCCACGTCGTGTTGTTCGGCCGGGTCGGCTTCGAGATCGAACAACATAAGCGGTTTCGGAACATCGCCACCGGCCACACCCGGATAGGCGGCGGGTGTGTATTGTTCATAGGGCGCAAGGATGGTCACGCCGTCGGGGCCGCGCGGGTCGGTCCATTTTTCCGGCGGCCGTTTTGGTTCGGCAGCGGGCGCGCGGACATGCAGTTTCCACTTGCCGCTGCGCACGGTTGCCACGTTGGCGCCTGTCATTCCAAAAAGCGCTTCATGCGGACTCGGTGCGTCGGCCGACCTCAAAAGCGGCATAATGTCTTTCCCGTCGAGCGGGCGCTCTTTCGGCGGCTCAATCCCCGCGGCCGCCAGAACTGTCGGCATGATGTCAATGATGCCGGCCATCTGGTTGTTGACCACGCCGGCGGGAATCCGGCCCGGCCAGCGCGCGATTAGCGGCACGCGATAGCCGCCTTCCCACGAGCGTCCCTTCATGCCGCGCAAGCCTCCCGTGCTTCCGCCATACCAAGGGCCGTTGTCCGAGGTGAAGATCACCATCGTGTTTTCGTCCAGCCCCAGTTTTTTGAGTGTGTCGAGAATGCGGCCGACCGAGAAATCCAATTCCCGAATGACATCGGCATATAAATCGTCGGGGGTTTCGGGCGTGTAAAAATCCTCGGACGCCGCCAGCGGCTTGTGGGGCATTGCGTGCGGCAGGTAGAGGAAGAACGGTCGGTTGCGATTTCGCTCGAGGAAGTCCAGCGCGCGGTCCGTATAGCGCCGGGTGAGCGTGGCCTGCACGACGGGATACTCGACTACGGTCTCGTTTTCAACGAGTTGGACGGGCCGCATGTCGTTGGAGTATAGGATGCCAAAGTATTCATCAAAGCCCTGCGTGCGCGGCAGGAATGGCGGCGTGTGGCCGAGGTGCCATTTGCCGATGCAGCACGTGGCATAGCCGGCGGTCTTGAGCGCCTCGGCGATGGTAACTTCGTTCGGCGGCAGACCGGCATCGTTAATGCCTGCGTCGGGCGTGGGATTGCCGACCACGGTGTGGTGGAACGGATAGCGGCCCGTCAGGAGCGAGGCGCGGGTCGGGGCGCAAAAGGGCATGGGCACGCTGAAGTCGGTGAGGCGCGCGCCCTCGTCGGCCATGCGTTGGAGCCGCGGCGTGGCATACGGCAGCGGCTTTGTCCCGAATCCGGCGATGTCGCCGTAGCCGAGGTCGTCGGCGAGGATGATAATGAAATTCGGCCGGCGCTTCGCACCGCCCGATGCCGACAGCGAAACCATCGCCGCGCCTATTCCTCCCAGACAGGTTCGCAGCATTTCCCGGCGCGTTGTTTTTTCCCTCATCGTGGGTCCACCTCCGGTTGAATTGTGTTTTACAGCCTGCTTTCCATCCATCACGTCCGCTTCGTCCATCCCTTCCACTCCCCTATCGCCCGCACACCAGCCCGCGGCTGCTGGCAAAATACACACACCCTTTCGCCGCAATCAGGGGGCTCAGGATCCGCTCCTGTCGGCGCAGCCGCAACCACGTGGCGGTTAGCGGCTCGGCATCCGTGCTGGCGGACACCCAACCCGTTTCTCTTGCAAAGCAAAGTCGGTCGGCCGTCAACATCGGAAGATAGGGGCTTGCAACCTGCTCGTATGTTTTTACAACCCCCCAGCGGGACAGGTCCATGAGGTAAAGCGTCCGGCTGGTATTGACGCAGGCCGCTTTGTCGCCTGCAACAACGATCGGCCATGCGATGCCGCCCAGATTCGGCCACTCTCGAACACAGCGGCCGTCAAGAACCGACCATGCGCCCAACCCCCTTTCGTGGCCGACCAAAATTGTTTCGCCGGAAAAAACCGGCCCGGTCAAAGGCGTTGTTGTTAATTCGCGGTTCCAGAGCTCGCGCCCGGTCTCCGCGTCGAGAAGAACAAGGCGATGGGGATGGGTAAAGACAGCAGCAACGCGGCCTTCGGACTCGGCTGCCGAACCAACTGGACGGCCGCCGCTGCATCTCCACTGCGGATGTGGAACGGCCGATGTCCCGTTTGGCCCCGTGGGCAGGCAGACGATCGCGTTTTCCCTGTCCGCAAGCAAAATGCGGTTGCGGCCAACTGTGAATTCGCCTGAAGCGCCGTCGGCAACCGGCCACAACCACAGATTGCGGCCGTTGTCGCAGTGCAGCGCGTGCAGGGTGCGACTGCTGTCGCCCAACTGTCCTTCCACGATATAAACTGCGTTGCCGGCTGCGGCGGGCGAAAGCAAAACAG
>JAOAGV010000001.1:0-347 GCA_026415575.1 Candidatus Sumerlaeia bacterium | reverse complement strand
CAGAGTGAGCGAGAGGCTTGAACCACGCGGCCTTCGGCGGCGAGGCAGGCTGATCGCTCAAGGCAAGCTTCAGAAGGCCCGCGGTCTCGCCGCGGCGGCACGGCACATAAAGCGCGTTCTTGAAAAACGCCGACGGCCCTGTGACTTGAAAGGCCATTGACGGGCCGGAGGTCTCACCATTTTCGCCCGAATACGTCCAAGCCAACTCCAGTTTCTCCGGCAGCGGACTGGCATCGGCCCGACCCGATTGTCCCGGCCCGCCGAGCAAGCCCGCCCAAATCGGCTCGGCGGTTTCTTCGGGTCGCCCCACACAGAGCAAACCTCCTGACGGTGTGCCGATATAAATC
>JAOAGV010000019.1:2467-54775 GCA_026415575.1 Candidatus Sumerlaeia bacterium | reverse complement strand
GTTCCATGGCTGCCTCGCCGGCATGGACTTGAAACCAGACAATCTTTTTCTGCCCGCCAAAGGCTTTTTCGACGGCAGCGTCGAGGACTTTCTTGGCCGCCGGCCAAATGTCCACCCCCGTCCCGTCGCCTTGGATAAAGGGGATAATCGGGTTGTCGGGCACGCGAAGTTTCTTGCGCTTTTTCTCGATAATCCCGCCCTCGGCGGGGGGCGTCAGTTTTTCAAACTCTGACATCGTTCAGCCTCCGCAATAATAGTAGGGGAAAACAGAGCTTTGCTGCGTGTCCTGCCTATACACCTCGCATACGATAAATATAGTTTTCCTGCTCTGCCCCGTTGCTGGAAGGGGTATTACCGACGGATTGTTTGCGTTGTCAAACGTTTTCGGAAAAAGGAAGGCGATTTTGCCCTGTTACAGGAAATGGGGGTATCTCCCAACCGATGGGTGTATAAGATTTTTATACTAATTTGGGGGGTCGGGTTCCACCCCGACCGGATTAGTTTTCACCTCCACCCATTTCCTATCGGACGCTGTGGAAAGCGTCCCCCACATGAAGGGTCGGGTTCCACCCCGACCGTCGCCGGTATTAGCCTAACAAAACGGTTGACCTCCTTCACCTTTCCGGAAACNAATGGACCGTGCTGCAGGAAGCTGGCGCGAAAGACACTGCTCCTCAAGACCGGCATTCCCTGTTTCAAAACAACCCATGCAATACAATTCAGAACAGGCACTTCAGATCAAAAAAGAAGGAAGGAAATCACCATGCGACAACACACCTTGAGCATCCTTACAGGCATTGTTTTGCTTTTCGCAATGGATGGCCGGGGCAAAGAGCCCGTTTTTATCCCCATGCGCATTGACGGGCCCGAGCACAATCCCGCCCAACACACCTACTGGTTTGGGCCATTCTGCGAGTGCGTCTCCGTTCTCGACGTGGACGGCGACGGCGATCTCGATCTTACCTGCGGACGCAACTGGTATGAGGCGCCCGACTGGATTCGCCACAGCGATTTCCGCGACGGCGCACAGACCAACGGCCCCGAAACCGACGACAACAGCGAGTTCGCCATGGATGTCAACCGCGACGGTCGCCCCGACATTGTCAGCTCCGGCTGGATGGTCATGAAAGGCGCGTTCTGGTATGAAAATCCCGGCAAGACCGGCGAAAAGTGGAAGGCCACGCGCATTCACTCGGCCCTCAACATGGAGGGCGTCATCCATGGCGACCTCGACGGCGACGGCGACGACGACATTCTTGTCAACCACTGGGCGCCGGTCGCCGGACAGGCCATGACGTGGCTCGAGCACATAGATCGCGCGCCGTGGCTGGTCGAGCATGTGATCGGCACCGAGGGCGAGTTTCACGGAAACGGCATCGGCGACATCAACGGCGACGGGCGCAACGACATCGTGACGCCTGTCGGGTGGTATGAAGCACCGGCGAATCCGGCCGGCGCCACATCGTGGGTGTTTCACCCCGACTATGTCGTTCATCGTGTGGACCAGCCCAACCAGCGGATTGCCGCCTCGCATCCCATGCTTGTGCATGACGTGAACAAGGACGGCCTCAATGACATCATCGTCGGCGCCTCACATGAATACGGCCTTGCGTGGCTTGAGCAAAAGCGCGGGGCCGACGGCAAGCGCTCGTTTGTCACCCATTGGATCGAAACCGACTTCGGCCAGTTCCACACGATGGTCCTCGGCGACCTCAACGGCGACGGCCAGCCCGATTTGGTAACGGGCAAGCGCCTGTTCGCCCATCACGGCCGCGACACCAGTTGCTACGATCCGCTGTTTGTGTTCTGGTATGACATTCAGGGCGGACGATTCGAACGGCACGTCCTGTCGTTCAATCACATTCCATGGTATCCGGGCGTCAAAAGCCCCAGCCCGCCGCCCAATTATGCCATCGGCATGGGCATGAAGGCCGTCGTCTGCGACCTCGACAAGGACGGCGACAACGAAGTCGTGACGGCGGGCAAAGGCGGTCTCTATGTTTTTTGGAACGAAGGGTTTGCTCCCCGCACGCCCGGACCTATTCGTCTTCCGCTCGAAACGACCTACCCCAGTTGGGTGCCGTGGGGCCAGGCAGCCAAGAAGAAAAAATGAACGTGAGTGCCCGCATCCGCAGAAGCGGTTTTTGCTTCGATAAAGCTTGCTATTGTTCACTGCGCTGCACATACGGCACAGTGCAGCGAGCATCGCTTCGTTGAAGCGTCGCAAGGGCTGTCGCCATGATTTGCACATCACGAACTACCCTTCGCAACAACCGTGCTTTCCCGTTGACTTCGCGCCCCCTGCAGGCTAGCAGATAACGCTTTATTTGGTCGGAGGACCAAGGCCAAGTCTTGCGCGATGAAAGGGTTCTGACTTTTTTGAAAAGCGGAACCTCTCTATGACGTGCCAAACGCCCGCACGGGTGAGGGCTCTCCAGCGTGCCGGGGTTGCCGTCGCCCTTGTAAGGTTGAAACATGAAAACAATCGTCACAATTCTGGTTTTTCCGCGTGACCGCGTGCAAATCGAAGCGCGCTTGCGGTCGGCCGAGACGTTGGAAGCCCGCCGCCTCCGTGCGGTGGAAGCGATCATCGAGCGCGTGCGGCGTGAAGGCGACCGCGCCCTGCTCGAACTGACGCGGCAATTTGACGGCGTGCGTCTGAGCGCATCGCAACTGCGCGTGCCGCCGGCAGAGCTCGAAGCCGCTTGGCGTGCACTCCCACCCGCCGACCGCCGAGTTCTCCAGTTGGCCAAACGGCGCATCGAGGCGTTTCACCGGCGCCAGCGCCGCAACTCTTGGACGCTTCGCGACACGCTCGGCAGCCGCCTGACCCAGCGCTATCAGCCGTTGGAATGCGTGGGCATCTACGTCCCCGGTTTTCTCGCCGCACTGCCCTCGACCGTTCTGATGAACGCCATTCCGGCGCGTGTGGCGGGTGTCGCGCGGCTGGTGATGGCGACGCCGCCTGCGCGAAGCGTCGGGGCCGCGTGCGCAATCTTCGCCGCTGCCCACCTGTGCGGCATCCGCGAAGTCTATCAAGTCGGCGGCGCGCAAGCCATCGCCGCGCTGGCCTTTGGCACGGCAACCATTCCGCGCGTGGACAAGGTGGTCGGGCCGGGCAACATCTACGTCACGCTGGCCAAGCGCTTGCTCTACGGGCGGATTGACATAGACTCGATGGCCGGTCCCAGCGAGATTCTGGTGCTGGCCGATTCATCCGCCCGCCCCGCGTTTGTCGCCGCCGATATGATCAGTCAGGCCGAGCACGGTCCCGATTCGGCAGCGCTGTGCATTCACTGCGCCGATGCGGCATTCTCGCAGCAAATCGTCTCGGCGCTCGAGGAACAAACCGCAGCGGCGCCGCGCAGCGGGCATATTCGCAAGTCGCTTGCGGCCCACGGCGCGATCATCCAAACCGAAACGCTCGAACAGGCTGTCGGTCTTGCGAACGCCCGTGCGCCTGAACATCTGGCGGTGATGACGCGGCGTCCGCGCGCGGTGGCCAAGCGGCTGCGCAACGCCGGTTCGATTTTTGTCGGCCCATGGACGCCCGAAGCCATCGGCGACTATACGGCGGGTACCAATCATACGTTGCCGACCGGCGGGACGGCGCGCTTTTTCTCGCCGCTGTCGGTGGATGATTTTCTGCGCTTCTGCAATGTCGTCGAACTGACCCGCCGCGGCGTCGAATGCCTCGGCCCGCCGACCATCCGTTTCGCCGAAATGGAGGGCCTCCACGGCCACGCTCAAGCCGTCCGCGAGCGGCTGAAGGAACTCTGAATAAGGAACCTGTCCCATGCCTGTTGCCATCAACCGCCATCTTGCCCGACTCAAAGCCTACGTTCCGGGCGAGCAGCCCACGGAGTCGGGATGGATCAAACTGAACACCAACGAGAATCCTTATCCGCCGGCGCCCGAAGTCACCAAGGTCTTGCGCGGCTTCGATCCGGAACGCGCCCGGCGCTATCCGCCGCCCGATTGCACCGCCTTGCGCAAGGCCATTGGCGCCGCGCTCGACTGGCCGGCCGACGGCGTCCTGATCACCAACGGCTCCGACGAGGCGCTGCGCGTGCTCGCCCATTCCTATCTCAACGCCGGCGACCGCGTCGGAATGCTCTGGCCGACGTATAGTTACTATCCGCTGGTGGGCGCATTCTTCGGCGCAAAGACTGTGCGGTTCAAAGTGGGGCGCAACGGCGAATGGCCCGCAGCCCGACTCGACCTGCGCGGTATTCAACTGTTCTTCCTGGCCAACCCCAATCCACCGTTCGGCACGTTCTATGATCCGGAACGCGTCGAAGAGTTGGTGCGCGCCAACCGCCGCACGTTGTTTGTGATTGACGAAGCCTACAAGGATTTCGCCGGCGCCGACTGCATGGCCCTCGTGCGGCGGTATGACAACGTCGTCCTGACCCGCACGTTCTCGAAGAGTCATGCACTGGCCGGTTTGCGCGTCGGCTTCGTGCTGGCGCATCCAGCGCGAATGGCCCCGCTTCTGGTGGTGTGCGACTCCTACAATGTCAATGCAATGAGCCAGCTGGCGGGACTGGCCGCGTGGGAGGCCGCCGACTATTACCGGCGGCGGACGGCGCGGATTGTCGCCGAACGGGAGCGTGCGGGGCGGCGCCTGCGGGAGATGGGCCTCGACGTCCTGCCGTCGCAGGGCAATTTTGTTTTCGCGCGCCACGCCGAAGCCAAACGGCTTTTCCTCGACTTGAAAGAACGGAAAATCCTCGTCCGCTATTTCGACACACCCGAAACCCGCAACGGGCTGCGCATTACTATCGGCACGCGCACAGAAATGGACGCGTTGATCGCTGGCTTGGGCGAAATCCTCGGGGTTGCCATTTGAAGCTAGCGGGCGCGGCGGTCCCTTGTCCGAAATCTTATGGGCCGGTATGGAAGCCGACCCTCCATTTGCAAAACTGGGCAGGTATGTATAAGATGGAGGCATCAAAGCATGAACAAGAGCCATCGTATGTGCAGTCGTGCAATTGCTGTCCCACTGCTGCTTCTGACGGCCCACTGGACAGCGCCATCACACGCAGGGCAAAGCAAACGCGGCGTTGCATGGGCGTGCCACGTCATTGACAACACGTCGCGCGGTGCCGACGGCACGCGTCTGGCCGATGTCAACGGTGACGGCCTGCCGGACATTACAACCGGTTGGGAGCAGGGCGGCGTGGTGCGGGCCTACCTCCATCCGGGCTACCCGCGGGTCCGTGCGCCGTGGCCGGCGGTTACGGTCGGCCCGGCCGGCAGCGTCGAGGACGCCGTATTTGCCGATCTGGACGGCGACGGTGCGACGGACGTGGTGAGTGCCTGCGAAGGCAAAGTCCGAACGCTATTTGTCCACTGGGCGCCCAAAGCGAAGGACCGCTATCTCGAGGCCGCGGCGTGGAAAACCGAGGCCATTCCGGCCTCCCGCAATGCCCAGCAATGGATGTTCTCGCTGCCGCTGGACATCAACGGCGACGGGCGCGCCGACCTTGTCGCCGGAGGGAAAAACCAGAATGCCTCGGTCGGCTGGTTTGCCCTGCCACCCGACGCGCGAGACAGCGCCCGCTGGCAGTGGCACGCCTTGTCACGCGTCGGCTGGCTTATGTCGCTGTTTGCCGAGGACATGGACGGCGACGGCGACCGCGATATTGTATTGACGGACCGGCGCGGCGATTTGCGCGGCTGCCGCTGGCTCGAAAACCCCGGTCTCGGTGCGGCGCAAACGCAGCCGTGGGTCAACCATTTCATCGGCGGGCGCGACCGCGAGATGATGTTCATGGTCTTGGCCGACCTCGACCGCGACGGCGCATTGGATGTCGTCGCGGCAACAACCAGCGACATTCTGTGGTTCCACCGCGCGGGGCGTGACGTGTGGCAATCTGTCTCCATTCCCCTGCCGGACAACGTCGGCACGGGAAAGGGCGTGGCGGTCGCGGACATCAATAACGATGGCCGGCCGGACATTGTCCTGTCGTGCGAAAACGCCAAGGCGGAAAAATCCGGCGTAGTCTGGTTGGCCTATCAGGGCAATCTGGCTGACAACCGCTGGCAGGCCCGCGAGATCAGCGGCGTCCCCGGAACCAAGTACGACATGGTTGTTCCTTCTGATCTTGACGGCGACGGCGATCTGGACATCATCACGACTGAAGAGGTCGAAAACCTCGGAGTGATCTGGTATGAGAATCCGTTGCGTTGATGGAAAACATCTCGGGGGTCAAACCTTGGGTTGAACTGCTCGCCGTTTTAGGCAGGCAATCGCTGAAACAAGGAGGATCGGAAAATGCGAACCCATCTGAAAACGCTCGTGTGGCTCTGCGCAATGACCTGCGGGCCTGTTGGTGTCTGGCCGCAGGACACCGGACTGACCAAAGACAAGGTGGCCGGCGAGCCGGGCAAGGTCATCGAATGCGTCTATAAGAAGACGCCGCAGGGCGAGCTGAAAATGTTGATTCATTTTCCAGCCGATTGGAAGGCGTCGGACAAGCGGCCCGGCATCGTGTTTTTCTTCGGCGGCGGTTGGCGGTCGGGCACGCCGGCGCAATTCGAGCCGCAGGCCACGTATTTGGCCACGCGCGGCATGGTCGCCGCCCGCCCCGAATATCGCATCCAGTCGAAACACAACACCACGCCCGACAAGGCGGTCGAGGACGGCAAAAGCGCCATCCGGTGGTTCCGCGCCCATGCCGCCGAACTGGGCGTGGACCCGCAGCGCATTGTCGGCTCCGGCGGCTCGGCCGGCGGACATCTGGCCGCCTGCGCTGCGATGCTCGACAGCCTCGACGCCGACGGCGAAGACGCCGCCATTTCCTCCAAACCCAACGCCCTCGTGCTTTTCAATCCCGTTGTGGACATGCGGGGACTGGGCGTCAAGTCGGGCGAGACGCGGCGCAAGGACCTCACTGCCCAACTGTCGCCGATTCTGGGGATGAAGAAAGAGACACCGCCGGCCATTCTGTTCTACGGCACCAGCGACAAGTTCTGCGAGCAGGGGCGGGCATTTTTGGCGCGCAGCAAGGAATTGGGCAATCGTGTTGAATTGTTTGTTGCCGAAGGCATGCCGCACGGCTTTTTCAACAAGTCGCCCTGGACCGAGGTTACGCTCAAGCAGGCTGACCTGTTTCTGGTTTCGCTGGGTTATCTGACGGGCGAGCCAACCATCGCCATCCCGTCGGACGCCCCGTCGCTGAAGCAGGAGCGCTGAGAGGACGTGCAAGATGAGTTCCTATCTGCTGGCCGCCGTCATTGTTCTGGCGGTGGTGAATATTGTGTTGACCGCGGGGATATGGCTGGTCGCGCGAAAAGCCCGCCCCGAGGCATTTGACGAGCGCTTTGGTTCGATCGAGAAAGGTCTCGAACGCACCGAACGTCTCGTGCGCGAGGAAATGGCGCGGAACCGTGAAGAAACTGCCGCGCACGCCCATCGCAGCCGCGAGGAGACCGCGCGAACGCTGAACGACATTTCCGCGCACCTGTCCGCCCGCCTTTCCGAAAACACCACATGGCAGAAAAACCTGTTCGACGTTTTTTCGGCCAAGTTGGATACCCTCATCCAGACCAATGAAAACAAAATGGAGAAAATCCGCGAGACGGTCGAAACCCGCCTTGCGCTTCTCCAGCAAAGCGCCGAGCGCTCCGCCGCCGCCAGCCGCGAAGAGATTGCCAAAGCGCTGAAGGACGTTTCGAGCGCCCTCCTCGAACACCTGAAAGGGCAAGCCGACCGGCAGGAAAAACAACTGGGGCTTCTGGCCGCAACGCTTCAAACCCTGACGGATCGAACCTCTCAGGAAGTCCAGACCTTGCGCAATGTAATCGAGGCCCAGTTGAAAGACATTCAGAAGAACAACGAGCAAAAACTCGAAGAAATGCGCAAGACGGTGGACGAAAAACTACACGACACGCTGGAGCGGCGTTTGGGCGAATCCTTCCAGCAAGTCAGCGAACGGCTCGAATCCGTCTATAAAAGTCTCGGCGAAATGCATACGCTCGCCTTGGGCGTCGGCGACCTCAAGCGCGTGCTCGCCAACATCAAGACCCGCGGCGGCTGGGGCGAAGTCCAACTGGGCACCCTGCTCGAACAACTCCTTTCGCCCGACCAATACGAGGCCAATGTCGCCCCGATCCCCAACCGCGATCAGCGCGTCGAGTTTGCGATCAAACTGCCCGGCAAGAATGAGGGCGCCCCGCCGGTCTGGCTGCCCATTGACGCCAAGTTCCCGCTCGAAGACTATCAGCGCCTGCTCGAAGCTCAAGATGCTGCCGACCTGCCGCGCATCGAGGAAGCCGCCAGAGCGCTCGAACGCCGTGTGCGTTTGCAGGCCCGCGACATCTGCGAAAAATACATCTGCGAACCGTACACAACCAACTTCGCCATCCTGTTTCTGCCGGTCGAGGGTCTCTATGCAGAAGTGTTGCGCCGCCCCGGTCTTGTGGACACGCTCCAGCGCGAATCCCGCGTCATGGTCATGGGACCGACCACCCTTGGTGCGATTCTCAACGCCTTGCAAATGGGCTTTCGCACGCTGGCCATCGAGAAGCGATCGAGCGAGGTGTGGAAGGTGCTCGGTGCCGTCAAGACGGAGTTCGGCAAGTTCGGCGACATTTTGGACAAGGTGGAAAGAAAACTGCACGAGGCCAGCGAGACGGTCTCCAAAGCCCAGCAGCGAACGCGCGTCATGGGGCGGAGACTCAAAGACGTTGAGGAACTGCCGGCCGAGGAGTCGGTCAAATGGCTCGGTCCGATGGAAGCTGCTGCAGCTGACATCGAAACCGCTGCGGCCGAATTGGTCGAAGAAGAGCCCGCCCCCGACTCTCCACCAAAGACCTGACCGCGCTTCCATGTCATTTTCATGTGGCTGCGTCGCCCGCGCGCGTTATGTCGAAAGAGGGCTTTGGAATGATGTGGCCATCACATGCCGATCTTCCGACATTGGTTTTGCGCTGGTGCACTTTCGGGACGGTCGCCAACATGAAATACATCCGGAGTGTTGTCCCTTTTTCCATCTCCTTGCTTTCTCCTCGTTTCTTCCCGCAGAGTGATGCATCTTCAAATCTTTTGCCCAAATGGCGCGACTTCATCTACCCGATTCCGACCTTCGGCAAACTGAATTCTATTGCAGCAGAAAAAGTTTTTTGCACTCATTTGTTAGCATACAAAACCCCTGTGAAGGGGTGCCTTGATGAAATCCATCCGACAATGGGCGATCCTTCTGGGATGCGCGTTGACAGCCGCGGCCGCCCGCGCCGAGCCGGTGACCTCGACGCCGCTGCAGATGTGCGGCTTGGGAACGCTCCTGTGCGGTGTAATGACGCCCGACGGACAGTATGCGCTGACGGGCGGAGGCGGGGGCGCGTTTCTCTGGGAAAAGAGCACGGGCAAGAGCGTGCGCATGTTCACCGGTCATGGCGGCTGGGTCAATCGGGTGGCATTCTCGCCCGATGGAACCAAGTTTGTCACCGCCGGCGGAGTGGATCGAACAGCCAAACTGTGGAGTACGGCGACGGGCGCGGAGTTGCGCACGTTCACGGGCCATGCCAATTCGGTCTGGGGCGTCGCCTATTCGGCCGACGGCACACGAATTGTTACCGGTTGCCATGACGGGACGGCCAAACTGTGGAATGCTTCGACGGGGCAAGTGATCCGGACCTTCGGCACGCATGGCGGACTGGTGCGCGAAGTGGCAATCTCGCCCAACGGTCAACAAATCGCAACGGCCAGCTATGATTGGACGGTCGCGGTGTGGAATGTCTCGGACGGGTCTCTGGCGGCCTATATTTGGGCCCACAATGGCGAGGTAGAGTCGGTGGCCTTTTCGCCGGGCGGCACGCGGATTGCAACGTCGGGCGCGGACGGTGTGGCGCGGATTTGGGACATCGCCACGGCAACGCAGGTACAGGTGTTCGCGGGCCATACAGCCGACGTGCCGAGCGTGGTGTTCTCGCCGGGTGGCAGTCTGCTGGCCACAGCCGGCTGGGACGGGACAGCCAAGCTATGGGATGTGGCCACGGGGAATTTGATCCGCACCTTCACGGGGCATACCAGCGGCGTTCTGACCGTGGCGTTTTCGAAGGACGGGACGCGGCTTCTCACAACCAGTCTGGATGGGACGGCGCGGTTGTGGAATGTCGGGACGGGCGCGCTGGTGCAGACCTTTTCGGGTTTCACCGGTCCGGTCGCGGCTGTGGCATTCTCGCCCGACGGGACGAAGGTCCTTTCGGGCGGCGGCTGGGATACGCGCGCCACGCTGTGGAATACCGCCAACGGGATAGAAATCCGACGGTTCTTCGGCCACGGCTATCTGGTCAACTCGGTCGCGTATTCCAAGGATGGGACACGCATTCTGACGGGCAGTTGGGACGGCCGGGCCAAACTCTGGAATCCGGAGACTGGCGGCCTCGTTCGCACGTTTTACGATCCAGCAGCCGACTATGTAATGGCTGTAAGTTTTTCGCCCACCGGCACGGAGATTCTGACGGCCCATGAATCGTTTGCCAATCTGTGGACAGTCGCCACGGGCGATAATCCCCATTGGTATTGGTATGACGGCGAATGGGTGCGCGCGGTGGCGTTTTCGCCCAACGGGCTGAAGGTGCTGACCGGCGGGGACAACAAGAAGGCGATCTTGTGGGACAAGACAACAGAGGACGTCTTGCAGGTTTATGACGGCCATACTTCCATCGTGCGCGCGGTGGCGTTTTCGCCCGATGGCACCAAGGTGCTGACCGGCAGTCTGGACAAGACCGCCAAGTTATGGAACACAACCAACAATACCTGCATCCGAACGTTCACGGGGCACACAGGGGCTGTGGTGTCGGTGGCGTTTTCGCCCGACGGTACGAAAATCCTGACCGGCAGTTATGACCGAAAGGCCAAGTTGTGGAATATGTCCACCGGCGTCTGTTTGCGCACCTTTGCCGGCCACTCGGACTGGGTCAATTCTGTGGCGTTTTCGTCGGACGGAACCAAAATGGCGACAGCCAGCGGCGACGGGACGGTCAAAATCTGGCCGCTGAGTGCCGCACCGACTACGCCGACGGCGGTCAACACCGGCGACAAAGTGATTCTTGTCGCCGGCGGCGGCAACTTTGTCGGCAATCCTATCGGGCCGCAGACGCAGGCGCTGGCCGACCGCGCATTTTTCACCTGTCTTGTGCGCGGCTACTCTCATACCGATGTTCAGTTTCTCAGCGCGTTTCCCGACTGGCAGACGCGCGACTCGAACAACGATGGGCGGCCCGACGCCGACGCGCAGGCGACCGCCGCCGCCTTCTGGTCGGCCGTGGACACGTGGGCGCAGGGCGCTGCCCGTGTCTTTATCTACATGATAGATCACGGCACGTACAATTCGCAGACGAACGACTACTTTTTCCGCATCAATCCAACCGAATACATTAGGGCGAAGGACCTCGACACACACCTCGACGCGCTGCAGGCGAAAACAGGCTGCGAGGTCATTCTCATTGTGGACTGCTGCTTTTCGGGGGGCTTTCTCCAGCAGTGCCGGGCGGCCTCCGGCGTCAAACGCATCGTGATCACCTCGACCACCGAGAAGAATCCGGCCGTCTATTCGCCGCCGGCCGGCGCAGAGTCGTTCTCCTTCTACTTCTTCTCCTACGCCATCCTCGGCAACACGCTCGACAATTGCTACAAGTGGACGCGGCTGTCTTTCACCACCATGGGCAATCCGGCGGGGCAAACTCCGTGGATGGACGACAACAACGACGGCGTGTCGAACAAAAATGATGGTGCGCTGGCGGCCCGGCACGTCTTCGGGCGCTATCCGGCGTTTGGCCTCAATGCACCGCTTATTCTGAGCGTGGCGACCACCCAAACGGTGGCGTCGGGCAAGACGGCGACGCTGTGGGCGAGACTCGACGCCGCGGTGGCGGCCAAGTCGGTCTGGGCGGTGGTCATCCCTCGCAACGTGGAGTATGCGTCAGGCCAGCCGGTGACCTCGCTGACACGGGTGAACCTCGCTTGGAACGCCGGACAGAACCGCTGGCAGGCGGCGTTTCAGCCCGACTTGCGCCACGTGAGCCTTTGCACAGTGACTTATTTTGCCGAAAGCGAGGACACGCTGGGCACGCGCCTGATTGCCACGCCGATGTCGTCGGGATTGCGCGTGGCTATGACATCGGCCGACCGCGCATGGTGGTTGTATGAGTAGAAGACAGAGTCCGGGCAACGTGTGCCGATAGGCGTCAACGCGCGCTTTGGCGCGAGAGGGCCGCTGCGGTTGCAGTAGAGGCTTTGCGGCGCACGGCGATCAATTGCGCGACAATGCTGGCGGCGATCTCGGGCACGGTGACCGCGCCGATGTCGAGGCCGACGGGGGCGAATACGCGGTCGAACTCCTCGGCAGTCGCGCGGCCCGACTCGATGAACTCGCGGCGCATCGCGGCAACTTTCCGTCGGCTGCCAATCATCCCGATATAAGCAGCAGGGCGGCGGATGCAGGCCGCCAGCGCCTCGGCGTCGTACTGATGGCCGCGCGTGACGATGACGATGTAGGTATCGGCGGCGACAGGGAAGGCCGCCGCCTCTTTGGCGATGTCGCCGCAGAGCATGTGCGCGCCTTCGGGAAACCAGGCGGGGTCGGTAAATACGGGGCGGTCGTCAAGCACCGTGATGTCGAAGCCGACGAGCGAGGCTTGGAGGGCGAGCGCCTGTCCGATGTGTCCGCCGCCGACAATGAGCAGGCGCGGCTGCGGAATCACCGGCTCGATAAACAGCAGGCCGCTTTGGGCCGCATCGAGGGCGAGCAATCGGGGTTCTTCGCGCGCAAGAACCGTTTGAATCACTTCGTATTTGGGATCGCTGTCGGCCGGATGAAACGAGGTGTCGGCCATCCAGTTGGTCTTGATCATGAGCGGTGAGAAGTTGACGGCAGTGATCAAGACGCCGCGTCCGCCGTGTGCGAGCGCTTCCGCCGCCTTGGCATATTCGTCGCGGTCTTCTGATGCCGCCGGGTCAATTAGGACGCGCATCCTGCCGCCGCAAATGGGACTGGCGTCGGAGACCGTTGCACCTTCGAGCATAAAGTCGAACACGACGGGCTGGTGCGATTGAATGGCCTCGACGGCGCGGCGTTGGGCTTCGGCCTCGACCGCCCCGCCGCCGATTGTCCCCCAAATCCTGCCGTCGCCTTCGATGACGGCCCGCGCACCCGCCCCAACGGGCGTCGAACCTTCGGCCTGAAGCACCAACGCCGCGGCAAAGGGACGTTGACTCACGGTCAGTTCAACAACTTTTTGATACATATTCATCGCGCGAGACGCAATCCAGCCCTTTTGCTACAACGCACCGACCGCCTGTCTTGGCAAGCGTCTGCTTGCCCGGATACCACGACTGGTTCTGAAAAAGAATGCGCAAAAGCGCATTTGTGGGGTTGTGGCCGGAGGCGATAGTCAAGTCGTTTGGCCCGGCTTGGCCGCGCTCAGTTTAATCGGCATCTGGCGAATCCGCCTGCCGGTGGCGTCGAACACCGCGTTTGCGATGGCCGGTGCGATGGCGATGATCGGGGTTTCGCCCCCGCCGACCGGCTCCATGCCCGGCCAGTTGCGCAGGTGAATGTCGAGTTCGGGAACATCTTTGAATCGCGGCACCAGATACTTGCCGAACGAGGCGTTGAGCATCTTGCCGCCCTCGAAGATCATCTCCTCGCGCAGCGCGCCGCCCAAGCCCATGAGAATGCAGCCGATGACTTGCTTCCTGAGGTTTTCGGGATTGACCACCGTGCCGGCCTCAAACACCTCGGTGACTTTTTTCACGACGATTTCGTTCTTCGCTTCATCCACGGAAATCTCGACGCAGGCAGCCACAACGGAGGCTTTCTCGGTGCCGCAGGCCAGGCCGATGCCCGTGCCCGGAGCACGCTTTTGCTTCCTGCGCCCGCGCCAGTCAAACTGCCGGGCTGCCTCTTCAAGCACGGCCCGAATGCGGTCGTTGTCCAGATGAGCGAGACGGAAATCGAGCGGGTCGGCTCCTGCAGCCGCGGCCAGTTCGTCCATCATACACTCGCGGGCAAAGTTGTTGGCCGTCGCCGCCAGTGTGCGATAGGAACCCTGCCGCAGCGGGGTATCGGAAGGCACATAGCGGCAGTTGTTGTGCGCAATGCGATAGGGTGTTTGCACCGCCGCGGCACCCGAGTTGATGTTGATAAAGTGCCAGACGGCGATCTGCCCTTTTTCATCCAGACCCGCCTCGATCTCGATTACCGCCGCGGGGCGAAAATACGCCCAAGTGAACTCCTCCTCGCGCGTCCACTTGACAGAAACCGGCCGACCTGCTGCGCGCGCCAGCCGCGCCGCCTCGATCGCCGACTCGGCCGTGTGCTTTCCGCCGAATCCGCAGCCGAAATCCGGCACGATCACCCGCACGCGCTCGCTCGGCAGTTGAAATGCGCGCCCAAGTTCCGAGTGATAGCCAAACGGGGCCTGCGTGCAGGTCCAGACCGTGAGATGGCCGTCCTTCCATTCGGCCAGCGCTGTTCGGGTTTCCGCCGGCGCGTGCTGAATGTAGGCCGTGCGGTAGGTTTGCTTGAGCACCTTGGCGGCTTTGCCCATCTCGTTGGCAAAGGGATTTTCTAGGTCGCGTTTCGAGCGGACGCGCTGCCGGAGATAGTCATAGACCTCCGTGCTCGACGGATGCGGCGCGCTTTCCCATTTGGCCGTTTCGGCAATGGCCTTGAGCGCCTGCGTGGCCTGAAACGTGGTTGGCGCGGCCACGCCGACAAAATCGCCTTCCCGCAGGACGACCACATCCTTCATGGCTTTTGCCGGTTCGAGATCAATCGAGAGAAGTTTTGCCCCGTAAGACGGCGGGCGCAGCACTTTTCCGTGGAGCATGTTGGGCAGGATTAGGTCCGAGGGGAACTTGTGCGCGCCGGTCACAAGGTCGCGGCGGTTTGGCCGCGCATAGGAGGTTCCCATCACCTTCCACTCTTTGACAGGCGTTACGCTGACGCCGGGCGGTGCCGGCTGATCGAGCGCCTTGGCCGCCGCGCCGCTTTTGGCCAGTTCGGCAAATGTGACCGTGCGATTCGAGGGCGGATGCGTGATCACGCCGTCGCGCACCTCGACGCTGTTTTCCGCAACGCCCCATTGCTTGCACGCGAGGCCGATCAGCAACATGCGGGCGGCAGCGGCAGCCTGGCGGACGGCCGGAACGGTCGAAGGCGTGGTGCGGCTGCCTGCAGTTGTGCCGTCGTCGGGACACAGATGCGTGTCGCCCATGACCATGCGGATGGAGTCGGGCGGGACATGCAGTTCCTCGGCGGCCGACTGGGTAAGTTCGGCGCGCGCGCCCTGACCCATTTCAATTTTGCCGGTCATCACGGTGATGACGCCGTCTTCGCCGATGTGGATGCGCGCCGAGACGTTTCGGCCGCGTCCTCCACCGCTGCCGCCGCCGCTGCGGCTGCTGCGTTGGGCATCGGCGATACCCTCAAACACTGTGACCAAAATTCCCGCGCCGAGGAGTTGAATAAATCCGCGCCGGTCCATTTCGTTTCCAGTTTCCGGCACGGGTCTTTGAGTGACCGATTCAGCGAAACAGGACACAGAGGCCACGGAAGACAGGTTCGCTTGTTTTTCGTTCGGTTTCCCGCGTTCTGCGTTTTTCGTTCCACGTTCCGGCTTCTCTGTTCGAGTCGTGGTCATGATGGGTTACCTCCGTGCTTCGCGGACGGCGCGGCGCACCGCGTTGAGAATGTTCGGATAGTTGTTGCAGCGGCAAATGTTGCCGTCCATCCAGTTGAGAATCTCGGCCTCGGTGGGCTGGGGATGTTCCCGAAGCAATGCGACGGTGGTGAGAATCATGCCCGGCGTGCAATAGCCACACTGCATGGCGCCTTCGGCCAGAAACGCCTCCTGCACCGGATGGAGTTTGTCACCGTCGGCCAATCCTTCGATGGTCACGATGGCCTTTTTGTCGGCGTCTTTGGCGGGTGTGATGCAGGCCAGAGTCCGCTTGCCGTCCATGAGCACAGTGCAGACACCGCAAAAGCCTTCGCCACAACCATACTTCGTGCCGGTCAGTTGCAGGTCCTCGCGGAGAATGTCCAGCAACGGCCGCTGGGGATCGGTGGTGACCGTTGCGGCCTTGCCGTTCACAGTGAACGTGATGGTGATGTCCATGATGAATCTCCCGTAGGATGGAAAATCTGAGTTTGTTGCACCTCTGCCTGAGACCTACAAGGTGGCAAAGGAAAAAGCAGTGTCAAGCTGGAGTGAGGGTAGGGAAAATGGACGGCATGGGCGGGGTGGGACGTGACGGAAGGGACGGGCACGGTGAGACAGAGGGACGGGGGTTCGTGCCACTGGACTTGACTTGGGAGGGATGCCCCGTTAGAGCTCGTGCTGGTTGGAGGCGAACCATTCATGGCTGAACTTCTCTTTCCGGATCAGGCCCGCGCCAAAATCCTGTCGCATTGCCGCAGGCAGGCGGGGGAAAAGGTTCCACTCGATCGGGCGCGCGGGCGCATTCTGGCGCAAGCTGTCTGCGCCGACCGCGACATCCCGCCGGCCGACCGCTCGACCATGGACGGCTATGCCGTGCGGGCCGGGGACCTTGCACTGCTGCCGTGCGAGCTGAAATTGATCGGCGAAGTTACGGCCGGTTCGGCGGCACAGCCGCATGTGCGGCCGGGCACTTGTGTGCGCATTCTGACGGGCGCCAACATTCCGCGCGGCGCCGATGCGGTGGCCATCGTGGAAAGCACCCACGAAGTTGAGGCCCACACCATCCGCTTTCATGCGAGTGTGCAGCGGGGGGAAAACATTTTGCCGCGCGGTTCCGTTGCCCGCAAAGGCCAGATTCTTCTGAATAAAGGAGCGCGGCTGGGTGCCCCGCAAATCGCTTTGTGCGCCTCGGTCGGGGCCGATCCTGTCGCCGTAGTCAGCCGCCCGCGCGTCGGGGTGGTCTGTACGGGAGAAGAACTGGCGAAAGGGAGCATGTGTAAAGTTGCGGCGCACATCCAGCGCGATGCCAACGGACCGGCCCTGCGTGCCGCTATCGAGGCGACCGAAGCCGCCGACTGCCGCATGTTCGGCATTGTGGGCGACCGCTTGCCGGCCTTGCGGCAGCGAATTGCCCGCGCACTGGCAATGTGCGACGTGGTGCTGGTCAGCGGAGGCGTTTCGGCGGGGAAATACGATCTGGTTCCGAAAGCACTGGAAGATCTGGGCTGCCGGAAGATATTTCACGGCGTGAAGGTGAAACCGGGCAAGCCGCTTCTGTTTGCCATGGGACCCAAGCGGCAGCTGGTGTTTGGACTTCCGGGAAATCCGATGAGTGTACTGACGACTTTTCATGAGTTTGTAGCACCGGCATTGAGGAAAATGACGGGCCGGCGGGAGTGCGGGCCGCCACGGGAGCGGGTCCGCCTTGCGGCTGCCGTATCCAATTTTTCCGGCCGGATTTATTTTGCTCCTGTGAAGTTGGAGTCTCGCGGCGATGACCTCCCTTTGTTCGCGATGCCCCTACCTTCGCGCGGCTCGGCCGATGTACTGGCCGGAGCGCTGTGCGACGGCGTGGTCGTGCTCACGGATCAGCGCGAGTATGCCGCCGGCGAGTGGGTGGAATATCATCCGTGGAGAACGTAGCGTGACGCCGCCAGCCAGCACCGTGGATTGCCTGCGCATTTCGGTCACCGACCGGTGCGACCTGCGATGCATTTATTGCATGCCGGAAGCGCAGGATGCGGCGGCGCCGGAGAACACAGACCTTTCAGCCTACCCACTGTCGTTGGAAAACATTGCAACTCTTGTGGGTTTCCTCCGCGACCGATTTGGGCTCCGCGCGGTGCGGTTGACAGGCGGCGAGCCGCTGACGCGGCCGGACATTCTGGAATGGATCGGCCGGCTGGCCGAAACGGGAGTCGAGGATTTGGCGCTGACGACCAACGGCCAACGGTTGGCCGACGCGGCGATCCCCTTGCGCAAAGCCGGATTGCACCGCGTCAACATCAGTCTCGACAGCCTCGACCCGCAGCGTTACGCGCGTCTGACGCGCGGAGGGCGATTGGACCGCACGCTGGCGGGAATTGAAGCCGCCCGCACGGCGGGATTTCGCAAGGTGAGACTAAACACGGTGGTACTGCGCGGCGAAAATGAACTCGAAGCAGGCGATCTGCTGGAGTTTGCATTGGCGCGCGGACTGGAAATCCGGTTCCTTGAACTGATGGCCATCGGTTGCGCCGCACCGCATCATGCGAAGTGGTTTGTCGCCTCGGAGGATGTCCGCGAGCGGCTGCGGACACGCTGGCGCTTGACGCCGCTCAACGGGGCCGGACAGGGGGATGGGAGAAGTGCGAGGCCCGCTCAATCCGCAAGCTGCCCGACTATCCAGACCACATTTGCCATCAATGACGGTGCGGGTCGCGTCGGCTTCATTTCCCCCGAAAGCCGTCCGTTTTGCGCCGGCTGCCGCCGACTGCGTCTGACCGCCGACGGTGCTTTGCTGGGCTGCCTCATGCACCGCGAGAGCGTGCTGGTCGCGCAGTATTTTACAAACAGGCCGCGGCCTGACTTTGCGGCTCTGGCGGAAGCCGTGAAAGCGGCTCTGCGGTCGAAGCCCGTCGAGCGGGCACGCCATTCGCCGCGCCTGATGGCGGCCATTGGAGGTTGAAGAGGTGGGCAGACGCAAACTCTCGCATGTCGGTCGCCGCGGCGGAGTCAAGATGGTCAACGTCGCGGCAAAAGGGGCCACACAGCGCTGGGCGCGGGCCGGTGGAACAGTTCAATTGGGGCCGGCGATTGCTGCGGTTCTGCGCCAGACAGGCGCAACAGCAAAAGGGCATGTGTTCGACACGGCGCGCATTGCCGGCATTTTGGCGGCCAAACAAACCGCTGCGCTCATCCCTCTGTGTCATCCCCTCGCGCTGGATGTGGTGGACTTGGAATTGACGCTGGCAGGCGACGTCGTGAAAATCGAGTCGTACGCGGCCTGTGATGGCAAGACCGGCGTCGAGATGGAGGCGCTGACCGCTGTCGCTGTGGCGGCGCTGACCGTCTATGATATGTGCAAGTCGCTGGGCAAGGAGATCGAAATCAGTTCGATTCGCCTGCTGGAAAAGGGCGGCGGCCGCAGCGGCCACTGGAAACGGCCGTCAGCCGGCGGTTGCAGCCGGCGGACTGCGCAAAAGTCTGCTCCGCCTCAAATGCGCACGGGAAAGAAATCTCCATGAACGGCAAAGAGAAATCCGCACAGGGCACGTTGGTTCATGTTTGTGTCGGTGCGTTCAAAGGCCAGCCCAAGCAGCCGGTCGAACGCGCTGTTTTGCGCGCCAACTATGGCATCGAAGGCGATGCCCATGCCGGTGCGTGGCACCGGCAGGTCAGTCTGCTCGACATCGCGGCCATCGAGTCTTTGGCCGTACGGGATAGTGCCATCGTTCCGGGTGTTTTCGGCGAAAACCTCGCGCTGCGCGGCATTGACCTCAACCGGCTTGGATTGGGATCGGTTCTGCGCATCGGCGGTGAGGCGGAACTGAAGATTTGCCAGATCGGCAAGGATTGCCACACAGGCTGCGACATTCAGAAACGGACGGGTAATTGCATCATGCCGCGAGCCGGCGTGTTTGCCAAAGTTACCCGCAGCGGCGAAGTGCGGCCGGGCGATCCGGTGGCGCTTGCACTGGTGGTATCGCGCGATTTGTTCCAAGCGGTGGTGCTGGTGGCCAGCGACCGCTGCGCGTCGGGTCTTGCCGACGACACAGCCGGCCCGGCGGTCATCGAAATGCTGCAAGCAACGGGCCGGTTCCATGTTTATCGCCGCAAGGTGGTTCACGACGATGTTATTGCGATCGGCGACAGCCTTCGGCATTACAGCGACGGGCACGGCATTGATCTGGTGTTGACGGTCGGCGGGACGGGACTTTCGCCGCGCGACGTTACGCCCGAAGCCACGCGTAGTCTCATCGAACGCCCGACCCCCGGACTGGACGAGGCGATGCGGGCGGCGTCGCTCCAAAAAACGCCCCACGCCATGCTGTCACGCGGCGTCTCGGGCATCCGAAAAAACACACTGATTGTGAACCTGCCCGGCTCGAAGCGTGCGGCGACAGAAAACCTCGCCGTCATTCTTCCGGCCCTTCCCCACGCTCTCGAAAAACTGCGCGGCAGCCCCGCCGATTGCGATTCGGCGCGGGGAAAACCCCAGCGGTGAAACCCAAGTTCAGGCGTTTTTCAATCGAACGGGAGACTCCACAGTTCCCAGCTCACACCGTCAATGGTCCAAGGCCCGATGCGGTAGTGGCCGCCGAGTCGCGTAAGATCGCCGAGGCTGACCGTGCCGTTGGTCGGATCGTAGGGAATAAAGTTGCAGTTGCTGCGGGCGGGCCAGTCGTCGTTGTTGGTAAAGTGCTCGCGCAAGTCGGGGCCGACGGAGAACACGCAATAGCAATCGTAGCCGTTGTCGGGGGCGCCCCAAGGGGCGGGGGCATTCGGCGGCATGGTAGCCACGGCGCTGGCCACCTCATAGGACGGCGAGACCCAGTTGTCGTTGGAGCCGGAGACCACTTTGCCAAAGAACGGATCGGTCGGAAGTGAACTGATATAGGCCACCGGCGTGGTAACTTGGGACAAGCCGTTCTGCCACCATTGCGAGCGTGTGGGGTCGTTGTCGGCGTCGCGCGGGTAGCAATTCCAATCCACGCGGTAGGATTCCCACGCCAGTGCAATCTTGCGCATGTCATTTTTGGCGCGGCTGATCTTGGCGCGGGTTTGCGCTTCGAGAAAATTGGGCAGGGCCATGGCCGCCAGTAGCGCGATGATAGCCACGACCATCAGCAGTTCGATGAGGGTGAAGGCGCGACCGAAGTGAAGGGCTGGGACCGACATTGCGCCGACCTCCTCGCCGACCTCTCATGCATTTCGCGCGGAAGGAAGGCTCCGGGTGCAAGAGACCCATCGCACCGGACCTATAATGGGAAAAAAGCCCACCACAGGGCAAGCAGGATCAGCACCGCCCCGCCGATTTTTCGCTCATGTTTCTCAAAAAACGACCAGCGCAATTGCCGCAAGCCACGTGCCGCACTTCCCACCGCCACCAGCATCGTCCCGACGGTCACCAGCATATAGATCACCGAAACGGCGGCAATGCCCTTCCATCCCAGAGGCACTGCGCTCAGATAATAGAACTCCAATTCGAGACAGGGCGAAAGGAACATCATCAGCAGGAGCGCGCCGATGGCGGTCATGTCGCGGGTGTCGAGCCGGCGTTGGCGATTTTCCAGCCCCTCATTGTCATCATGATGACAGGCCTCGGTGTGCGAAAAGGGCTCGGCATGATGATGGCCGTGATGGCACCGGCGGCCGCGCCAAAAAACCCACAAACCGACACCCAGCAATATGGCGGGGCCGAGCCAGCGCATGACCTCTTCATAGCGCTGGCTGAACGCCAGACCGGCCACCGCAATCAGAACTCCTATGAGAATCGTGCTGGAAATATGTGCTATACCGCCTAAAAGCGTTACCATCAAGACCCGGTTGGAACGCCAGCCGCGGTCGCGCCCCAACAGGACAAATGGCACCCAGTGGTTGGGGATCAACCCGTGAAGGACGCTCAGCAGGAACGCCCCGCCGAGCAGCGCAAGAAAGTCCATAGTGAGGTCCTGAGGTGGATTTTACATCCGGCAACGAATGATGGGAATATCCAACATGGTCAGCAGCCCCGGCTCGGCGTTGGCGATGATGGGCACGGCGTTGACGAGGATGGCCGCCGTGGCCGCATCGCCGGGCGTGCCGCCGGGAATGCGCAGGGTCATATTAGGCTTGCCGCGGATGACAATCTCGTCCATCGGTTCCTCGGCGCCGACATACATTTGCAGGTCAAGTCGGATTCGCTCGCGGCCCTCGACCGTTGCCCAGCCGGTGTTGTGAATGCCGGCGACCTGGCCGGCTTGAACCTGGACATAGTCCGTTCGCAGGTCGCGCGTGGCAATCACCGGTTCGGTCCGTTGGTTGATGTCGTCCCACTGCCAGCCAAGCGCGGTGGCAATCAGCGCGATGGACTCGGTCAGTCCGACGTGTCCCATTTTCCCCTGGGCCAGAAGCGACTCGAACTCGGCCACAGAAAGGCCGGCGCCCACTTTGAGCTGAAGCGGCTGGCGGCGCGTGGCGGCGTCCACAACCCGGCGGCATTCAACGTGCTCAACCTCGCTGCAGACTGCCGTGGCCAGCACGGCCAGCGTGTCCATGACAAAGCCCGGATTGACACCCGTGCCGAGGATGGCAACGTTGTTGTCGCGCGCGGCGACTTCGAGACGGGCCGCCTCGCCCGGACGGTTTAGGCGCGGAAACAGCAACTCCTCGGTCGAGGAAACCACATTGGCCCCGTGGCGCGCGGCTTGTTCGATCTCGTGCACCGCCTCGGACAGGCGCGACGTGGTTGTATGGATGACCACTTCGGGCTCGCAGGCATCCAGTGTGCCCTCAATGTCGTTGGAAATCGTCACCCCGCAGTCTTCCTTCAATCCCAGAACTTCGCTCAGCGAGCGTCCAACGAGGTCTTTGTTGGTGTCAATGGCGCCCACCAAACGGAGATGAGGACGGTCGAGGACAAGGCGGCAGACCTCGCATCCGATGGCCCCAACGCCCATGTGCACTACGCGCAGGGTTTGCACCCGTGCTCCCTTTGCCGACAGACCCGACATCATGCGTTTTCTCCTTGTTGACATCACTCGGCCGGAAACATAGGATTCTTGTTATGAAAAAGCAAGGAGTAAAACGAGCATCATGAATCCAAAAACAAGGCGTAGGTGGGCCGGGGCGGTGATGATCATGGGAACCCTGTTTGCAGCATGTGGCGGCGGCGCTTCGGGCCAGCAGATCCATCGCTGCGCGGGCGCAGGCCGGTGGTTTGACGGCAACCCCAAGCGGTTGAAGGAGTCCATCGAGCGCTATCTCGATGCAGCAAAATTCGAAATGCCCAAAGGCGAAATCGTGGCACTGGTTGCCCCCCACGCGGGCTACGAATACTCCGGGCCGGTGGCGGCCTACAGCTATGCCGCCGTGCGCGGCAGGTCGTTTGCCCGCGTCATCGTGATCGGGCTGAGCCACCGTTTTCCGTTTCGCGGCGTTTCCGTCAACGACGTGGACGCCTATGAAACCCCGCTCGGCAACATCCCCGTGGACCGCGACTGCGTTCGCGCGCTTCTGGCGACAAAAGCGTTCACCGCCGTGCCGCCAGCCCATGTCAGCGAATGGTCGGACGAGAACCAGCTGCCGTTCCTGCAAGTGGTGCTCAAAGACGGCTGGAAGCTGGTGCCGGTGCTGGTCGGCCATGCGGGCGATGCGGAAATTCAGGCCGCAGCCGATGCGCTTCGTCCGTATATCTTCGGCGATACGCTGGTGGTGATCGGGACGGACTTTACGCACCTCGAAAACACAACCGCCGCGCAGCAAAACAAAGCGGACCTCGGTGCCGCCGATCTGCTCGTAAAGAAAGACTACGCGGGCTTTATGAAGTATATCGAGGGGCCGGGCGAGACCATTTGCGGCCGGCTCGCTTTGGCCGTGCTGCTCAAACTCCTCGACGCCGATTGCACGGGCCACCTCTTGCAGCATCGCATCTCGGGCGAAATGACCGGCGACTACTCCTACTCCGTCGGCTATTGCGCCATCGTCTATACGACACCGTCGAAAAAGCCCTCAGCGACTAAGCCGGCCGAGTCGTCTCAGCCGGCCGCTTCCGGCAACCCGACCTCCGGCGGCTTGCAATCCGACAAAATTCTGACGTCCGAGGAAGAACACACGCTGTTGAAAATCGCCCGCGCCACATTGACCGAATGGGTCGAGCGCGGCTCGAAAAAAATTGACCTGTCCCAATTCAACCTCACACCGAACCTCCGCCGCAACGCCGGTGCGTTTGTTACGCTCCACAAACACGGCGACCTGCGCGGCTGCATCGGCTATATCGAACCGATCAAACCGCTCTACGAGACCGTGATCGAAAATACCTGCAATGCCGCAACCAACGACTATCGCTTCACGCCGGTGCGGAAAAACGAACTTGCCGAAATTGACATCGAGATTTCGGTCATGTCGCCGTTGCGCAAGATCAAGTCGCCCGACGAAATTGTCATCGGCCGCCACGGCCTGATCATCAAGAAAGGGTTCAATCAGGGCGTGTTCCTGCCGCAGGTGCCCGTCGAGCAAGGATGGAACCTCGAGCAGTATTTGGAGGGAATTTGCCGCAAGGCCTCGCTGCCGCGCGGGGCTTGGAAAGAGGGCGCGGAATTGCAGGTCTTTACGGCGCAGGTCTTCGGCGAAAAGGAACACGGTCCGGCCGGCAAGTAGGTATGGATGCTTCGCGGCGACAGTTTTTGCGCGATTCGCTGGCTCTGGCGGCGGGGGGAAGCGTGCTTGCCTGTTCGGCGGAATCGCCGAGCACCACGAATGTCCGTGCGACCGGCGACCGTTCGCTTGTGGCGCGCGCGCATCAGCCGAACGTGCGAACAGGGCCCGACCGGTTTGATCCGATGGCTTTGGACACAATGTTGGGAGAGTGTCTGAAGCGTGTAACTAACACCGCTGACTCTGCCGCCGCTTGGAAGTCCTTGTTCTCTCCCAAAGACCGTGTCGCGCTGAAGATCAATACGCTCGGCGGCAAAGGGCTTTCGACCCAGCCGGCCGTCGTCGAGGCCATCGTGCGCGGGCTGCTCGGCGCAGGTGTGCCCGAAGGCAACATCCTTGTGTGGGATCGTTTCAACCGCGAGTTGATTCGCGCGGGCTACACCATCAACCGCAACGGCAAGGGTTGGCGCTGTTTCGGCACCGAAAGCGACTATGAAGGGCAAATGACGGTCAGCGGCAAGATCGGCGGTTTTCTCTCGACCCTGCTGACGCAGTTTCCCACCGCCCTGATCAACGTTCCCGTTCTCAAGGACCACAATTTGGCGGGCGTGGCGGTCAGCATGAAGAATCTCTACGGCTGCATAGACAATCCCAACCGCTATCACGACAACAACTGCGATCCTTATATTGCCGATCTCGCGGCGTTGCCCGTGGTGCGGCAGAAGATGCGGCTGATTGTCTGCGACGCACTTTACGCGCAGTATGAGGCCGGGCCGGCCTATCATCCGAAGTTCCGCTGGGAGGCCGACACACTTCTGGTATCGGTTGATCCGGTTGCCTTGGACACGATCGGCTGGCAGATGATCGAGGCCAAACGCAAGGAAGCCGGGTTGAAACCGCTAAGCGAAACAGGCCGGCCGCCGCGCTGGCTGGCCACGGCGGCCGCACGAGGCTTGGGGCAGAACGACCCGGCGAAAATCGAGGTGGCCGACGTGTAAGAGCCGGCGTGCCACAAGAATGGCTTCTGCAGTACGTTCGTCCATTCGACACATACGCATGCATGCAGATTTCGGCGCTCATATGGAGACTTTCGCACAACAACTTTGGCCGATGATCCGGGCCGAGTGGGTGGAGAATCATCAGCTGAACCAGAGGCCACCGGTCGCGGATGATGCGTTGGGGTTTTAGCAGGATACAACGCAATCGAGGTCTTGCAATGATACGTTGTTTTGCACCAAACCCTTCCGCCGGTTACGCCATGCAAAATCGAAAAACCAAAATCCCAAGTCCGAGTCGTCGTTTATTTCTCCGCCAAGTTCTGGGCGGCACGTGCGCAGCCTGCCTTCTTGCAGCGGATCGAGCAATGGCCCCCGCCTTTGGCCAAGACGCCATGCCCGACGCCGGCGTCGAGGGTGTGGCGGCCGCCTCGGACAAGTTTCTCGCTCCGGCGCGATACTGGGAAAAGCGCGAGAACCAACGCGTGGTCTGCACGCTCTGTCCGCGCCAGTGCGAAGTGGCCGACCTCGAACGCGGCGGCTGCGGTGTGCGCGAAAACCGCGGCGGCGACTACTTCACGCTCGTCTATAACCGTCCCTGCTCGCTCAACGTGGACCCCATCGAAAAGAAGCCGCTGTTTCATTTCCTGCCCGCCACAACGTCTTTTTCGACCGCCACGGCCGGCTGCAACATCTGGTGCCGCTTCTGCCAGAATTGGGCGATTTCGCAAAAGCGGCCCGAGCAGGTGCGCGCCGTCTATGTCACGCCCGAACAGATGGTCGCACTCGCCCAGCGCGAAGGCTCGCGGTCTATCGCCTTCACCTACAACGAGCCGGTGGTGTTCTACGAGTGGATGTATGACATCGCCATGGCGGCGAAAAAGACCGGCGTCCGAACGGTCATGATCTCCAACGGCTATATCCAGAGAGCACCGCTGCGCGAACTGTGCAAGGTGCTCAGCGGCGTCAAGATTGACCTCAAGGCCTTCACTGAAAAATTCTACAAGGAGCTCTGCGACGGCCAACTCCAGCCCGTGCTCGACACCCTTGTCGAACTCAAGACCGTCGGCATCTGGTTCGAAATTGTTGTTCTGATTATTCCCACGCTCAACGACAGCGAGTCCGAATGCCGCGACATGTGCAAATGGATTGTCCGGAATCTTGGCCCTGATGTTCCGATTCACTTCACGGCGTTCCATCCGATGTATATGCTCAACAATCTGCCCTCAACCTCTCCGCGTGTGCTCGAACGCAACCGCCAGATTGCCTTCGACGCCGGAATCCGCTACGCCTACGTCGGCAATGTCCCCGGCGCGCCGGGGGAGAATACGTTTTGCCACAACTGCAAAAAGCAGATCGTGAACCGCTATGGCTATGTCACGCGGTCGCAGATCGGTGCCGACGGCAAATGCCCGCACTGTAAAACGACGATTCCGGGTGTGTGGGCGTAAAAGATCTGCAAGTCGAAATGGATGGGGGAAAGTGCCTGCTGCATATAGTTCCAACTGAAGTGAGGACTACGGGGAGTGTCTTTACGTCAGGGACACAGCCACCGGCCCGCGAACGCCGGAGTCCTCGATCTCGAAATACTCTTCGCCCTTAAAGCCGAACAACCCTGCAATCAGATTGCTCGGAAACGACTGCACAAGGACATTCATCGCCCGCACGTTGCTGTTGTAAAACCGGCGCGCGGCCTGAATCCGGTCCTCCGTGTTGACCAGTTCCTGCTGCAAGCGCAAAAAGTTCTGGTTGGCCTTGAGGTCGGGATAGCGCTCGACCACCGCCCACAGCGACCGCATCTGGCGAACCAGTTCGTTTTCGTCGCGGGCCTGCGAGGCGGGCGAACCTGTGCTGGCCACTGCCTGCGCGCGCGCCCGCACCACCGCCTCAAGCACCTCGCGTTCGTGCTTGGCATAGCCTTTGACCGTCTCCACCAGATTGGGGATGAGGTCATAGCGTCGCTTCAACTCCGTGTCCACGTTCGACCACGACTCGCGCACCGTGAAGCGGAGTTTGACCAGCCGGTTGTAAATGCCGATGACATAGAGCACCGGTATCAAAAAGGGGATCAGGAAGAAAAACAGCGGCACAACCAATTCGGGCCCCATCAGCGGCCTCCTGTCTGCCCCGCGATCAGATAATTGGGGATCATGCCGACGAACTGAACCCCTGCGCGGATGAGCGCCTCGACCTTGTCGGGCAGCGACAGCCTGCCGGTGTAGTAAAACAGGATCGAATCGCCTTGGGCTTCAATGTGGATTTTTCCACAATCGAGGAGAAGTTCCATGGCGCGCGGATGCAGAATATCATAGGCGAATTTTTTGTCGGCACACTTCACATGAAAGCGGCGGCTGAATTCATCGGACTCGAAGTCTATGTCGTCGAAACCGATAAATTCGCCGATACGGTCCAGAAACGTTTCGGGTCGAATGAACAGCGGCTGGAAAGCTACCGGCGGGCGCATGAGCAGGCAGGTAAAGTGATATGTCTCGGTGCGGCGATTTTTGCCCGAACCGTGTCGCTCTTTATACAAGTAGTCGAAACAAAGAACGTCGCGGTTTTCAACCCGGCCTTCGATGGCATTATAGGCGTGGCGGCCAAACCCACGGTGAAACAACGCGTGGGGATGCGATTCCGGAATGTTATGGGGGTCTTCTGCGTAATATGTGCACCCCAACCTTGCGGCCAGCTCCGCCCATGCCGCCCGGCGCTTGGCGGCTTGACGAATGGCGAAGAGGATTATTGCCACAATCCCTGCAGCAAACAGAACGAAAAAGATGAAAGGAGCTGCTTCGCCCACGCGTCCGACTTCCTGATGCTGTTTTCGATGAAAACTGCCTGTCCTTCAAATTTCAGTTTGCTGTATTCTTTCCCACTGTCACGAAGGCCCACACGCCCAACACTAAAAACTGACCGACTGACGCGGGGCTGACTCACAAGAAAGTCAGAGTTAAACTACAACCGGCACACCAAAGCGTTAATTGCGTGCTGCCGCAACTCCACTTTCCCCGTTCTTGACTTGAGGCACGGCTAAGCCTGATGGCACTGCAAAAAGCGCTTCAGCGACCGGTCATACATGCGCTCGACCTCCGGCGGAAACATGCAGCCGGGCACTTGCTTGCGCGACCAGTGATACTGGATGCATTCACAACACCGGCCCTTGCGCTCGCACGGCTCATAGGTGCAGGTGCAAAACGCCTTGTTTTTCTTCATCGAGGGACATTCCGACATTTCGTTTTCCTCCTGACGCGATAGACTGTTCTTGTGATTGTTCAAATCGGGCTCAACCGGATGCTGACGGGATCGGACCGGCTTTGTCAACCGAATCGCAGCCGGCGGCTCAGCCCGCAAAGATGCTTCCGCCGATAAACTCGCGCAGGATGGACGACGGCGGAATGTCGCGCGATTCAATCGGCAGAAAGTACGAGAGCAAGTACAAAAGGCGGCTGGCCTCGCTGAATACCTCGCTCTTGCGGTTGACCGTACGCAGGGCCTTTTCGGCATAGGGCTTGAGAGCGGAATACTCATAGACCAGTGCCGAGTTGAAGATGGCATCGGCGTCTTCCTGATAAGGGAAGATGCCGCGTTCTTCGCCGCGCCGGACCGACGGCCAGCGGGCCAGCGTTTCGGCCGCGTCGTAGCCGCGCGAGTGACAGTCGCGCACAATGCGCCGGATCAAGCGCGTATCCGAGGTCGAAACACGGTTGAGACTGTCGAGGTTCAATTGCGTCAGGGCGCTGATATAGACCTTGAACTTCAGGCCTTCGGGAATGGCGTTGGTCAGCGACCGGTTAAATGCATGAATCCCCTCGACAATAATGAGATCGCCGGGGCGAATCGAGACGGCACGCCCGCGGCCGCGCTTGCCGGTGTGGAAACTGTAACGCGGCAACACCACGGTCTTGCCTGACAGCAACTGCCGCAGCTGCTGGTTGAACAGGTCCACGTCTATGGCTTCGAGCACCTCGAAGTCGAGTTGGCCGGTTTCGTCGCGGGGCGTTTTCGACCGGTCGAAGAAATAGTCGTCCAGCGAGATCAGCAGGGGCCGATAGCCGTTGACGCGCAGCTGAATGGCCAGCCGCTTGGCCGACGTTGTTTTGCCCGAGGCCGACGGGCCGGCAACCAGTATGACTTGCGGATGCGTCGGACTTTCTTTGATCATGTCGGCAATCTGGGCGATCTTTTTCTCATGGAGCGCCTCGGCGATCTTGATGAACTCCGAGATGCCGCCGGCGGCCACGACCTCATTCAAGCCGGAGACGGTATCGAGGCCGAGAATTTCGCACCACTGGCCGTATTCGAGAAACACCCGGAACAGTTTGGGGTTGTCCTCGAAGGGCGGCACTTGGTCGGGGCGGCTGGGTTCCGGATGGCGCAGGATGAAGCCGGGGGGATAGAGTTTCAGCTCGAAATGCTGGACAAGCCCCGTGCGCGGCAGGAGATAGCCGCAGAAGTGTTCGCGATGCCGCCCGCATTGATAAAGACTGATCCGCGTATCCTTGCGATAGCGCAGGAGAGCGGCTTTTTCGGGATGATCCATTTTCTGGAAGATGCGGCGCGCTTCGTCCAGCGAGACTTCCTCGCGCACAAACGGCAGGTCGGCCGCAATTATCTCCCGCATGCGGCGTTCGATCTTGTCGAGGTCAGCCTGCGTGAGCGTAACGTGCTCGACTTGGCGGTAGCGGTCGGCGCGCAATTCGCAGTAAAGCCCCTTGCACAGCGAGTGGTGAATCACCAGCTTGAGGTCGGGATAGACATCGCGGACGGCGGCGAGGAGTACAAAGCAGAGGCTGCGCTGGTACATGCGGTTGCCGTCGCGCGAACCCAAGCCGATGAAATTCAGCCGGCCGGTTTGATCAATCCGGGTGTGCAGGTCTACGATGCGATTGTCGAGAAAGGCGGCGCAGACGTCCAGACCGATGGCGCGGCCGAGCATTTCGGCGACACGGCCAACAGTGGTGCCCTTCTCCACCAGGCATTCCTGCTTGTTTTCGACAGCGATCTGCACCTTGCTCCGACGCTTTGCCTTCACGGTTTTCATCAGGCACCTCGCGCTGTCCCGCCGGCGACCAACCGGACGGGGAGGATTTCTTTCAGCAATTCGCTGCCGCGCACTTCGTCGCGGATGCGCGCCAAAAGACGTTGCCCCACCTTGCGGCCGACGCCCTCGAGATCGCAATCCACAGTGGTCAACGGGGGCTGGAGATAGCCGGCCACGTGGTGGTTGCCATAGCCGGCGAGGCCAAAGTCTTGCGGGACGCGCCGGCCGATTTCAGCCAAAGCGCGGAGGGCGCCAAGGGCTACCATGTCATTATACGCAAAGACGGCGTCAATCGTAATGTCTTGCCGCAGGAGGGCATTCAATGCGTGATAGCCGGCCTCGGCAGTCATCCCGGCTTCGGCAATCCATTTATTGTCCACCGCAATACCGGTTTCGCGCATGGCACGCCGATAGCCATGGAGGCGCAGTTCGGCCAGAAAATGCCCCCGCGGGCCCATGAGATGCCCAATTCGACGGTAGCCGGCTTGAATCAAATGATGTGTAGCTTCATAAGCCCCCACCACGTCATTGGTATAAAAAAAATCCGCCTCGACGCTGGGATGGTAGGAATCCACTATCACCAACGGAACGAACAGACGGTTTCCGACCAAGTGGCCATTGGCAAACGACCCGCGCCCGGTGACGATAATCAAACCCTCGACGCCACGGGCGGAAGCACGGTCGAGCAGATTGCGCTCGGTCTGGGCATGATCATGGGAACTGACCGTGATCAGCTCGTAGCCAAACTGGGCGCAAACAGCCTGAACGCCGGTAATGAATCGGGCACAGAAATAGTCGGTAATATCGGGCACAATAGCCATGATAAGCTGGGTAACTTTCGGTTTGCGCGAGGCGACGAAAGTTCCCCGGCCTTGCCGTCGGATGAGAATGCCCTCGCGAACCAGTTCGCTGATACAGCCGCGAACGGTGATTAGGCTAACTTTGAAGCGTTCGGCCAGTTCTTTTTCGGTTGGAAGTCGCGCGCCGGGGGCAAGGCCTTGCGACTCGATTTCTTTTTTCAAGATGTCGCCCATTTGGCGGTAGAGAGGAACGGGAGATTCGAGATGGAGATCCGGCATTGGAGCCTCCGCCAAGAATATCTACTATTCAACGGGCCATACATGGGCCTTTCAAATGTGTTTATAATCATTCTTTTGTATGGGTTGTCAAACATTATTTCTAGTATAAATAGATAAAAATCCAGAAATGGACTTTATTAGCACCATTTGCGCCCACTGGCTCCCAAACCAACGCCACACGGCGTCCCACCATGGAGGGTCGGCTTCCATGCCGACCGCACGCTATTCCACCCCACCCTCATCCCCCTTCGCCGATTTCCTGTAAAGTTTCCCACTGCCAAAGAATACGTTACGCTTGGATGCCCGTGAGGCGAGTAAAAGGATTGACACGCACAGGTCGTTCCTTCTATATGGTTGAGGTAGGGAAACGTGCCGGAGGGGAGAAGTTTGGGCGCGTTTCAAGGCGTTGTGATGAAAATGGCAAGCCGCGTCATCCGGGACGTGTTCATCATTGCCGTGCGGCGTCTGCCTGTGTTGGCGTTGTGGGCTGCCTGTCTGCCTGCCCTTGCCGCAAGCACCTTTGATGATCTGTCCAAAGACTATCTGACTCTTTGGCGCCGGGGCGAGTACGCAAAGGCGCTCCAAAGTCTCGATGCCCTGATCAAAGAGCAGGGCATGCCGCAGCCGGTCAAGTGGTCGGCCGACCGCGCCGAGTTGCTCTATGAAACCGGCCGGCTGGACGAGGCCATTGCGGACTTGGAACGCATAGAGAGCCGGTATTCCTCGCCCGTCTATTTGCTGCGTCTGGCCCTGCTGTATCGCGAGCGCGGGCGCAAGGACGACTATTTGCAGACGTTGGGCCGCGCCGCCGAACGCGCGCGCATTCTCATGCGCTATTCGCTTTCGGGCGAACTGGTTCTGACCCAGGGGCGAATCGCCGAGCTGCAGGGCCAGAATCCCAAGATCATTCTGAACTCCCTATACGGCTGGGTGATGGAAAATGCCCCGGACTATGCGCCCGGGTTCATTGCGGCGGGCGACCTCGCCTTTCGCAAGTGGGACTATCAGCTGGCGGCGGAGTATTATGAAAAGGCGCTGAAGATCGAGCCGGAGAACCAGGCGGCGCTGGCCGGTCTGGCCGAATGCTACTGGAAGTCGGCCGACGCACGGTTGGAGCCGTGCCTCGAGCGGCTCTTGGCGCTGAATCCGAATCATCCCCGCGCGCGCGCGATCCAAATCGAGCAGGCCCTCGATGTCGGGAAAGCCGCAGAAGCGCTCCGGCTGATTGATGCCGCCCTCACGATCAATCCCAACAGTTTGCGGATGTTGTCGCTTCAGGCGGCGGCGTGGTTTTTGCTGGACAACGCAACGTCGCTGACGCTGACGCAGGCGCGGGCGCTTCGCATCAACCCATACGGGTCGGAAGTGTTCAGCACGCCGGGCCGGATTGCTTCGCGACACTACCGGTTCCGCGAGGCGGCAGACTTTCACCGTCGCGCGCTCGAAATTGACCCCGACGATATCGCGGCGCGCGCGCTCTATGCGTTCGATCTGCTGCGGCTGGGCGAGGAGGACGAGGGCCGGCGCCAGCTCGAAAAAGCGTTCGAGGCCGACCGCTACAATGTGACGGTATTCAACATGCTCAACCTGCTTGATTCGCTGAAGCGGTTCGAGCAGATCGAGCGCGGACCGTTTGCCCTGCAACTGCCGCGCAGCGAGGCGTATCTGTTGGCCGACGACGCTTTTGCGCTTCTCGACGAAGCCCATCGAGTTTATTCGCAAAAATACGGCGTCGAGTTGGAAACGCCGGTGCGCGTGCAGATTTTCGACAACCACGACGACTTCATGGTGCGGTCGGTCGGCCTGCCGGGCAGTGTCGGCCATCTGGGGATCTGTTTCGGGCGGCTGGTGACAATGGACTCACCGTCGGCGCGGCCCAAGGGCGAAATGAACTGGCGGTCGGTCCTGTGGCATGAGTTTGTGCACGTGGTGACGCTCCAGAAAACGCACAACCGCATTCCGCGCTGGCTGTCCGAGGGCATTTCGGTGTTCGAGGAAACGCAGCGCGACACGGCGTGGGGCCAGCGCCTGAGCCTCGAACACAAGGCCCTCTTGGAGACCGAAGGGTTTCCCGGACTGGCGGACCTTGAGCGGTATTTTACCACGCCGAAGACAATTGCCCACCTGATGTTCGGCTATCTGGTGGCGTATGAGTTTGTGCGCTTCTACGTCGAGCGGTTCGGCCATGAAGCGCTGCGAAATGCGTTGGACCAGATTGGAAAGGGGCGCGCGACGCTTGATGCCCTCGAGGCAGCGGCGGGGACATCGCGCCAGACGATGGACGGCGAGTTTCGGGCGCAATTCAAGAAGCGAATGGCGCCGCTGGACAATCTGCCGTCAGTCGGACACCTTGCAGGCATGAAGCCGGTCCTGTCCGGACGCGCCTCGACCGCCACGCTGGCGCGCGAGGCGTGGAGCACGCTGCCGTCGCCGTTCACCGACGCGTTGCGCGAGGCGCGTGAAGCCCTCGCGGCCTCGGAATGGGATCGGGCCGAGGCGGCGTTGAAAAAGGCCGATGCACTGTTTCCCGATTACGCGGGCGAGGAGTCGCCGCTGCGCCAGCTGATTGCGTTGTATGAGCGGCAAAACCGGCGCGACGAGCTGCGGGCGGCACTGCGCCGGCAAGTGGCCCGCCATGCCACCGACTTTGCCTCGTGCCGTAAACTGGCACTGCTTCTGGAGGCCGACGGCGCCGCGACAGAGGTCCTTCAGATGGCCGAACGCGCACTGGCCGTTGATCCGTTCAACATCGAGATGCGGCAGGCGGCGCTCAAAGCCTGCCGCGAAACCGGCCGCACCACGAAAGCCCTCGTCCTGCTCGACCAGCTTGTCCGGCTCGACCGTCCTCGCGCTGTGGACTATCGCCTCCAGCGGATTGACACCCTGTGCCGCGCCAACCGATGGGACGAGGCCAAGCAGGACACGCTGCGGCTGCTCGAAGAAATGCCATACTATTGGGAAGCCCAACAACGGCTGCTTCGGATTGTGGAAAGAGACAAAACCAGCGCCGGGCGCCCAACCACCTCGGCAGCCGCACCAGCCGCAGCCACCGCACCCATTGCGCATACTATCCCCCCCCGCTCCGCACCGCCGTTTGATCCGTCCATGTTGTCCATCCCGTCCATTGCATGCGTTTTCCCAATTCCCTTTCCTTCGGCCATGGCGCAGCCGCGCTTTGGCGAACGCGGCCGGAGAGGGCCGCCGGATGACCGCGGCGGCGAGCGAGGTTTTCGCGGACGCGGCGGCTACGACTATCGCTGGGACGGCTCGCCGCTGGGTCTGCCGCAGCGCGATATTTTTCCGGGCAACATCTTCACCTTCTGCCGTCTGCGCTACGATAGCGCACGCAACCGCTGGGGCGGCGGCTGGCAAACCGACTACAACGCCTCGGACATCAATTTTTCCATCCGGCTGGAAGAACTGACCACCATTCGCGTCAACCGCGACGAACGCGGACGGATCAAGCACGCCGTCGTGCGCCTGACCGACGATGAACTGTTCAACTATCCGTTTTTGTACATGATCGAGCCCGGGGCGCTGGTGTTCAGCGACGAGGAAGTCGAGCGGCTGCGGATGTATTTGCTGCGCGGCGGATTCCTGATGGTGGATGATTTCTGGGGCGAGGCCGAATGGGAGAACTTCGCCTACGAGTTCAGCCGCGTGTTTCCGCCCGAAGAATATCCCATGCAGACCCTGCCGCTGAGCCACGAGATTTTTCACTGTGTGTTCGATATCAAGGAATACCCGCAGGTGCCGTCGGTTCACGCCTGGCTTCGCACGGGTCTGACTTACGAGCGGCAGGACGCGCAAACCCCGCACTTTCGCGGTGTGTTCGACAAGCGGGGACGCCTGATGGCGATCATTTGCCACAACACCGACCTTGGCGACGGCTGGGAGCGCGAGAACTGGGATGAAGAGTATTTCCGCGAGTTCTCCGCCAAGAAGTCCTATCCCATGGGCATCAACATCGTGGTCTATGCCATGACGCATTGAGGGGAAGGAGACAGGATTCACAAGATTATCAAGACGTTACCCCCTGTTGAACTTTAAGGGAATGGCAGCCCGCGCGGTAACGTTCTCACCGCGCATATCTACCGCGCAAATCTTGTAATCCGGCCCATTCACATTTTTTCGATATCAACCCGCGCCACAGGCAGAAAGGGCGAATATGGAAGCCGTGCGAACCGCAAGTCCGCAATTTCAGGAACAGGCCTACACAAAGCTGCAGTCCGGCCGCGACCGGATGCTTGAACAGCTGCGCCGTGTCATTGTCGGCCAAGACGCCGTCATCGAGGAGCTGATGATTGTTCTGTTCACGGGCAGCCACGCGCTGATCACCGGCGCGCCGGGACTGGCCAAGACGCTTCTCATCCGCTCGATCGCCCGCATTCTGGACCTGCGGTTCAAGCGAATCCAATTCACACCCGACCTGATGCCGTCCGACATTGTCGGCTCGGAAATCCTCGAAGAAGACCGCGGCAGCGGGCGCCGGGAGTTCAAGTTCGTTCCCGGACCGATTTTTACCAACGGTCTTCTGGCCGATGAGATCAACCGCACGCCGCCGAAAACGCAGTCGGCCCTGCTCGAAGCGATGGAAGAAAAACAGGTTACGGTGGCCGGACAAATGCGCGCGCTCGACCGCCCCTTCTATGTTTTGGCCACGCAGAATCCCATCGAGCTCGAAGGCACGTATCCCTTGCCCGAAGCGCAGCTCGACCGCTTCATGTTTAACATCCTGATAGACTATCTGAACGAAAATGAGGAGTTGGAAGTGGCGAGCCGGACCACGTCGGGCGAACTGGCCGAGTTGGAGAGCGTATTCACCGGACAGGACATGCTGGACTTCGCGCGGCTGATCCGACAGGTGCCCGTGGCCGAACCCGTGGCGCGCTATGCCGTGCGGCTGACGCAAGCGAGCCGGCCGAACAACGGCGCGGCGCCCGACTTTGTCGCCAAATGGGTGTCGTGGGGTGCAGGCACGCGCGGCACGCAGAGTCTGTTGTTGGGGGCAAAGGCGCGCGCGCTCCTGAAAGGGCGGTTTCACGTCAGCTGTGCGGACATCCGGGCGGTGGCGCATCCGGCGCTGCGGCATCGCATCCTGACCAACTTTCGCGCCGAGGCCGACGGCATCGGCGTCGAAGACATCATCCGCCGGTTGCTGGAGACGATTCCAGAGCCGAAATCCGGTCTGGCGTAACGATGAAAGAGTATTTTGGAAAAGCGGGTTGCCCTTCATGGCGTCTTATCTGCATTTCATAGACCCGGCGGAGTTGGCCCGCATCGCCGACCTTGCCCTGCTGGCGCGGACGGTGGTGGACGGTTTTCTGGCGGGCATTCATCGCAGTCCCCATTCGGGCGCTTCGATCGAGTTTGCGCAATACCGCCCCTACACGCAGGACGGCGATTCGCGCCGAATTGATTGGAAACTTTACGCGCGTGCCGACCGCCTCTACGTCAAGCAGTATCAGGAAGAGACCAACATGCGCTGCACGCTGCTGCTGGATTGCAGCGCCTCGATGGACTATGCCTCGGGCGGCGTGACCAAGTTTCATTACGCGCGAATGCTGACGGCGTGTCTGGCAATGATCCTGCACCGCCAGCGCGACGCCGTCGGCTTTCTGGCTTATCACCGCGAGGTATTGTGCTATCTGCCGCCGCGGAGTGACGCGCGCCATCTGCAGCGGCTCTTTGTCGAGTTGGAGACACTGCAGCCGGCCGGCCCGACCGACACGGCCGGTGCGCTGCGGCAATTGGGCGAATTCCTCCAGCCGCGCGGCTTGGTGGCCTTGGTGTCCGACCTGCTTCATCCGGCCGACCAGATGATAGACCATTTGAAATCGCTGCGCGCACGGCGGCACGACGTCATGGTGTTGCAGGTGGCCGATCCGGCCGAGCAGACGTTTCCGTTCGAGAAGACGGCGACGTTTGTGGATGCCGAGAGCGGAAGCGAGCGGTTCACGGTGCCGGCACAAGTGCGCGAGGAGTATCTGGAGAACCGGCGGGCCCATTTCGACCGCATTCGCCGCGAGTGTGTTTCGGCCGAAATTGACCTCGAGGAGTTTGCAACCTCCGAACCGCTGGACCGCGCGCTGCACTTTTTCCTCCACCGGCGCAACCACTCGCTGCTGACTTCGAGTTTGCGGCGACGGCCCGCCGCCGCAACGGGAGGCCGACGCTGATGGCTGCGGCTTTTCTCGCCCCTGTGTTTCTTGCCGGTCTGGCCCTGCTGGTGGCGCCGTGGTGGATCCATCAAATCCGGCGGCCCGAACGCGAGCCGGTGCGTTTCAGCAGCCTGATGTTCATCCCGCAGACGCGGCGGGAAGTGATCGAGCGCCGGCGGCTTCAGCACATTCTGCTGATGCTTCTGCGGATGGGGCTGCTGGCGCTTCTGGCGCTGGCGTTTGCGCGGCCATACCTGCGAAAGCCGGCGGCCGCTGCGGTGCCGGCGGAAGGTGCGGCATGGCATGTCATTCTGCTCGATACGTCCGCCAGCATGGGCAGGCGGTTCGAAACGGCGCGAACGAGGGCGCGGGCGATTGCCGATTCGTTGGACGCGGCCGACCGCGCGGGCGTAATCGTTTTTTCGCGGACGCCAAGGATGCTTGCTCCATTGGCCGACGCCGGGAATCCGGAGGCCGGCTCGGCGGCATCGGCGCGGCGGGCGGTCGCGGCGGCGCAGCTGACCGAAGAGTCCACAGCCTATGTGCCGGCGTTGCAGGCGGCGCTGGCGATGCTTCAGTCGGCTGAAGGGCAGTCGGGCGCGCCGGCCGCCCGTCAGGTGATTCATTTGATTTCCGACTTTCAGCGTGCGGGGTTGCCCGAAAAAACCGGCGGCTGGAAACTGCCGGCGCGTGTCGAACTGCGCTGCGTGGACGTGGGCGGCCCCGAACAGGCCGGCTGCGCCATCGAGGATGTCAGCGTTCGCGCCGGCGGTGCCGACGAAGTGCGCGTGCTGGGGAAAGTGCGAAACTGGTCGAAGAGCGGGGAAGCGGTGCGCAACGTAAAAATAGTGGTCGGCGGACGGGAGATTGCGCGCAGTTCGGTCACGCTTGCACCGGGTGCAGCGCGGCAGGTGGCTTTTCGTGTGCCCGTCCCGCCGGCGTCAAGTCTGGAAGGATGGCTGGAGATCGAGGACGAACAGCCGGGGGCGGGCAAGCAGCGGTATTTCGTCTGGCAGGCGCCAAGCCGCCAACGGGTGTGGCTTTTGAGCGGTGCGGAAGGCGGGCCGGAGAGAACGGCGGTCCGGTTTTTGCGCAGCGCGCTCCCGACGGATGGCGACCTGCCATGGCGGCTCGAAGTGCGATCGCCGGAACAGGCGCAGGCCGGTCTGGCGGATTCGGCCGTGCGCCCTTCGATTTTGATTGTTGAGAACTTCGACAAACTGTCGCCTGAGGCTTGCACGGCAGTCTTAGGCTACATCGAAAGTGGCGGCCGGGCCCTTCTGAGCGTGGATGCCAGCGGTTCATTGGACGCTGCAAACAAAGTGTTGCTCGAGCGCCTCGGGGTGCGGGCGGAGGGAACGTTTCGCAGCGGGAAAAATGAATCGCAGTTTATGCTGCTCGGCTGGATAGACTTCGATCATCCGGTCTTCCATCCGTTGCGCAGTCCCGAGTTCAACGACTTTTCGGCGGTGCGTTTTTACAACGCCCATCGTCTGGCGCTTGTGAACGAATCTGCGGCGCCGGCAGAGGAAAACGGGCCGCGCGTGCTGGCCCGGTTCGAGCCCGACAGCAATGGCCGCGAGTGGCCGGCCATAATCGAAACGTATGCCGGGGCAGGAAGGGCGATTCTGTGGGCATTCGGACTCGATCTCGAATGGTCGAATTTCCCGCGTTCGGTGAAATTCATTCCGGTTCTTTACGAAACGCTGGGCTTGCTTGCGGGCGGAGCCGGCGAGTCGCGTGCATGGACGGTGGGCGAGCGGCTTGAGCCGCCCGCGGAAACGACGGCCGGGCAACGTCCGGCAGCGGTGGTGTTGCCGGGAGAAACGGCGGCGGTGGCGTTGGCGGAGAATAGCGAGGTGCGGCCGGCGCGGGCCGGATTTGTTCGCTGGCGAAGCAACGTCGCGGCCGGCGGAGAGCGGGTCGAGGCGGTCAATGTGGCTCCGTCAGAATCCAACCCGGAGCGGGTCAGTCCGGAGGAATTGCAGTTGAAGTTGTGCGCGCCGCGGGTCGAGCCTCGCGAGACATCTCCGGCGGAGTGGGAACACAGGGCAGTTGTCGGCGGCTATCGCATCGAGCGCGAGTATTGGCGCTGGCTGCTGGGGGCGCTGATGATGTTGTTAATATGGGAAAGTCTGAATGCCGCGGCGGTGTGGGTGCGGCGCGGGGAGAATAGTCGTCCCGCTACGGGTGAGGAACGGTAAGGCAGCAAGGAGGAATACGACCATGACCGGGCGGATGGAATGGCAGGAGCGGCTGCTGCGGCAGGCGGTCGGCGAGGTGGCGCGGCGGTGTCGGCGCCGCCGGCTGCTTCAGTGCAGCTTTCGATTCGGCCTCGCCAGCCTGACGCTGGTAGCCGTTTTTACGTTTATCTTGGCAACCGTTGCGCCGCAAGGCGCCATGCGCTATATTGCGCTGGCGGTGTTTGGTGCGGCCGAAATTGCAGCGGCATGGCTCTTGGTGGTCCGGCCGCTGCGGTGTCCGATCAGTTTGCAACAGGCGGCACTGCTGATTGACGAACGGCATCCGGAGTTGGAGCAGCGCATCATCACGGCGATCGAGTGCAGCGAATCGGGGACGGACGCGCAGTCGGCATGGTTGGTCGCGCGGCTGATCGAAGACTCGTGGCGTTCGGCCGAGCAGATTCCGTTCCGCGAGTTGCTGGATGTCCGGCGGGCGGTGCGGTGGGGCGTGCTGGGAGTGCTGGCGTGGCTTGGCGTGTTCGGGTGCGTGGGGCTTTACCGCAGTTTGTGGGTGCCCGACCTACCGCTGTTTCGGGCGATCGTACCGTCGGCGCACAAACGGGTTGAGTTCACAGTCGAGCCGGGAGACGCGCGGGTTCGGCGGGGCGAAAGCGCCGTGGTTCGCGTGCTTTCCGACGCAACACCGGAGGTGGTAACGATCCGGTGGCGTTCAGGCGATGGTTCGTGGGAGACGGCCGCGATGGAGCAGGGAGCGACGTCGCGGGTGCATTTCCATCAGTTCGCCGATCTGCAGGCCAGCGTCGAATATCAGGTGCAATTCCATTCGACGGCATCGCGACTTTACCGCATCACCGTTTGGACGCCGCCCGAAGTGCTGGCCATTGATCTGGGCTACCGCTATCCGGAATATCTGCGGATGCCGCCGAAACACACGCCCCACGGCGGCGACATTACGGCGGTCGCGGGCACCGAGGTGAACGTTGCGGTGCACGTGAACAAGCCGTTGAAGCAGGCCGAACTGGCCCTGCAGGACAACGTGCGCGTGGCACTGCGCGAAACGCAGCCGAATCTGTGGGAGGGAAAGTTGCAGGTCGTCCGCAACGACGTGTATCGGGTTCAACTTCTCGACCCCGAGGGCGCGGCCAATGAGTATGTACCCGAGTATCGCATCACGGCTCTGCCCGACAATCCGCCGGAGATCAAGATCGCATTTCCGCGCGACGACCTCGACGTGACTTCGATAGATGAAATCCCGTTCGAGTTCACGGTCAACGACGACTTCGGTCTGAGCGCCTATGGGCTTCAGATAGAAGTGGCCGGCCGCGAGCCGGTACGGCTGCCGCTGGGCGCGGCGGCGGAGACCACGAGGACGGCCGCAGGACGCCATCTTCTCATGCTCGAGCAGATGAAACTTGCCGTCGGCGATCTCATCACGTGGGCCGTATGGGCCGATGACGGCAAACCCGGGCGTGCGGCGTTCGAGACGCTGGGCGATCCCTATTTTCTGCAAATCCGGGCGTTCCGCAGGGAATTCGAGGAAGCCGTCTCGGACGCCTCGGCACAAGACCGCCAGCAACAGCAGCAGCAACGGCAGCAGGGCGCCGGAGCAGCGGCGGCCAACCAAAAGGAAGTGTTGATTGCGACGTGGAACTTACGGCGAGAGGCCAAAAACCTCAAGCAACAGGAATTTGACGACCGCCTGACCAAAATCAAAGAGGCGCAGCGGCAGGTGCAGCAGCAGTTGACCGAGCGTGGCCTTGAAGGCGCGCCCGACGCCTCGCTTCTGCCGCAGGCGCTGGAGGCCATCGAGAAAGCGCTCACGGCGTTGGACAAGGCCGAATGGAAGGACCCTTCGATGCCGCTGAGCGAGGCCATTCGCAACATGCAGAACGCCCACCGGCTGTTGCTGCGGGCGCGGCCCGAACGGTCGCAGGTGCAGATGGCGCGGAACATGTCGGGCCAGCCCAATCAGGGCGACCGCCGGGAGATTCAGGAACTGGAATTGCGGCGGAACCGCAATTTCTATGAGCAGGAGCGGCAAGTGCGCGAACAGCGCGAAGCGGTCGAGGCGGCGCGCAACGAGTTGCGCGACCTTGCGCGACGCCAGCGTATGATCAACGAGGAAATGAACAAACTGGTCTCGGAACTGGAGAAGGACAACGCCCCGCGGCGCGAGGAACTTGCCCGCCAGCTCGAACGACTGCGCGAGGAAGAACGCCGCGCCCTCCAGCAACTCGATCAGGCCGAGCGCAACGCCGCGTCGGGACGAATGGACACCCGGCAGGCGCGCGAAACCAGCCGCGCCCTCGATCAGGCCCGGCAGCAAATGACGCGCAGCCTTGAAAACATGGAGCGCAATCAATTTCAGCAGGCGCGGGCGGCGGGTGCACGGGCCGCGCGGGCGCTGGACGAAGCCGGTGAGGCGCTCGAACGCCTCTCGCGCGATGCAGCCGCCGAGCAGATGGCCGAACTCCAGCGCCGCATGCAAGACATCGGCCGGCGCGAACAGGAAGCCGGCCGGGCGATTGAGCAGATGCGCCGGCAGGCCGAAGCGCCGGGTTCGCTTCGCCGCAGCGAAGACCTCGACCGGCAACGCGCGCAGACCGTGGCCGAGAAGGACGCGCTGGCACAGGAATTCCGGCAAATGCTGCAAGAGGCTGCGGAACTGGCCAAGCGTTCGGCCGCAAGCCAAGAACTGATGTCGCGCCGTTTGGGCGACTGGCTCCGCCAGACCAGCCGCGAGGAGATACCGGAGAAGATGGACGAGTCGCGGCAGCTGGTGGATTTCGGGATTTGGAACCCGGCGCTCGAGCTGGAGAAGCGCATCCAAGAAAAACTGGCCGAGGCGGAGAAGAACCTCGCGGCAGTGGCCGAAGGCGTTGTTCGCGATGATCTTGAAGGCATGCGAAGAGCTCTGGATGAGTTGCGACGGCTTCGCGAAGCCGAGCGCCAGCAGCGCCAGACCGCGCAGGCGGGGGCGGCCCGTCCGTCGAAGGGCGAACGCACAGGCACCGGCGGCGAGGCGACGTCCGAGACGGCGCAGGCACGCGGCCGCATGGCCGGCCAGCCGCAGGAGCAGGGTGCAAACCGCCAAGGCGGCCAGAGACAGGATCAGGCCGGCGAACGGCCCGGCGAACGGCCGCAGGACAATCAGACAGCGCGTGCAGACGGCCAGCGCGCAGAAGCGTCCAAGCAAGGTGCGCGGGCAGGGGAGAAAGCGCAGCAGGGAGGCGACAAGGCGCGCGCCGGCGGCGACCGCCGTGCCACAGGCGCACAGGCCGATGCCCTACGCGGCGGCTGGGGTGACGACTGGCTGGCGCCGAGAACCGCCGAGCAGATGCGCGAGTTTCTCGAACGCGGCTATTTGGATTGGACCGAGCGAATCCGCACGGCCGAGGCGTTGCTGCCCGACGATAACAACGTCCGGCGGCAACTGGAGCGCGCGCGCGAAGCCCTGCTCGGACTGCGCGGCCACTATCGCGGGCGAACCTCGACCAGCGACGGCATCCCGCGCTTTGATTTGCTCAAGGAAACCGTGGGCATTCCTCTGGCACTGGCGGCGGAGGAACTGGAGCGTCAGATTCGCAAGAGCGAGGACGCTGAGAAATTGATTCTGACCAACGAGGACGCAGTGCCGGACAAATACCGCAAGCGCGTCGCCGGCTACTACGAGGCGCTCTCGGAATCGGAGAACAAGTAGAAACCCCTGATGGTTGACCGGGTGGCAAAATGGTTTGTGGGCGAAGCGGCGGGCGGGCTGGAAGGCCTGCAATTTGCCTTCAATGCTCCATGGCCGCAACTGGTCTGCTGGCTGCTTCTGGCGGGCCTGGCTGCGGCGGCGGCCGCCTTTTTCTGGACGCGGATGCCGAAGGCAAGCCATGCGCTGCGCGCGTTGCTGATCGGTTTGCGCGCCGGTGCGGCAACGCTTGCGCTTTTTCTGTTGCTCGACCCCTGCCTCGTCGGAAAGCGCGTGCGCCCCACCGACCGCGCCGTGCTGGTTCTGTTCGACGACTCGAAAAGCATGCAGGTGACCGGCAGGGACGGCCGAACGCGGGGGCAGCGGCTGCGGGAGGCCTATCAGTCGGCGCGCGCGGATTTCGAGAGTGCGCTCCGCGAAAAATGCCGCCTGATCTTCTGCCGCTTTGGCGAGTCGCTCGAACGCATTCCATCGCTGGACGCTCTCCATTTCGAGCAGAACGAGAGCGACCTGACCGGCGCAGCCGAGGCCGCCTTGCGCGATTTTGAGGATGTGAACGTGGCCGCTGTCGTGCTCTTCTCCGACGGTGTGCATCAGACGCGCGACCGGCCCGCGGATTTGGCCGCCCTTGAGCGGCTCAAGGTTCCGATTTTCACAGTCGGCGTCGGTGCCGACTCCCATTGGCGCGACCTCGAATTGAAGCCGCCGTCCGTCCGGCGCAGCAATTCCGACGACCGGTCGGTGGCGGTAAAGGCGCCGCTGCGTGCCGTGGGCCTTTCGGGCAACGAAGTGGTGATCGAGGCGCGCGCGGGCGGGGCAGTCCTCGCTTCCTGCCGCCTGAATGTGGAAAGCGACCCGGCGGAGTTGGAAGGCCGGCTGGAATTTGTCTGCCCGACGAAAGAATGGACGGCGCTGGACATACGGGCGCGGCTGGCGTCGGTGGGTGAAAACGAACCGACCACCGCCGCCGAGCGCATTGCGCAGAACAACACGCATCGTGTGCTGGTGGACAGCCGCGAAAAGACGTGGCGCATTCTCTATCTGGGCGGCCGTCCCAATTGGGAACACAAGTTCATCCGCCGCGCGCTCGAAGACGACAAGCAGCTCAAACTGAGCAGCCTTATTCGAATCTCCGGTCCTGAAAAGACGTTCAAGTATCGCGGCAACCGGTCCAATTTGGCCAATCCGATTTTTGAGGGTACCGAGGTAACTCCGGACATGCCGCGCTACGATGAGGCGCTTTTCCTGCGCCTCGGAATGGAACCCAACGAACTGGTCAAAGGCTACCCGCAGAACGCCGCCGATCTGTTTCCCTATCCACTGGTCATCTGGGGCGAGATGGAGGCGGAGTTCTTTTCGCAGACCCAGCTGGAGTTGACGCGCGACTATGTGCGAAAGCGCGGCGGCTCGCTCCTGCTTCTGGGCGGACGGCATTCGTTTGCGGAAGGCGGATTTGCCGGCACGATCATCGAGACTCTGATGCCGGTCCGGCTGCCGCGCGATGCCGGCACGGGGAAAACGTCGGGCCTCGAGCCGGACCGTCCGTATCAGGCCCAGCCGAGCGTGGAAGGCTTGCTTTCGGGCGCATGGTCGCTCGATCCCGATCCGGAAACAAACCGGCGGTTGTGGGAGAAACTTGGGGCGCTCTACCGGATCAATCCGTTTGCGCTGACGCGGCCCGGCGCGGCGGTTCATGTTCGCGCGGTCAGCAAGGATGGGGAGAAGGACGCGCGTCCGCTGTTTGCCATCCAGCGCTATGGCGAGGGCCGCTGCGCGGTGCTGGCCACGGATTCCACCTGGCAATGGCAGCTGGGAGCGGACGAGGCCGACCGGGCACACGAGCGGTTGTGGCGGCAAATCATTCGCAGTCTTGTGCAGGACAGTCCGGAGCCGATTCGCCTGCGCGCGAAACAGGAGACCTATACGACGGGCCAGCCGGCCGATTTGGAGTTTATCGTCCGCGACGCCGTCTATGACGAACGCGAGAGCCTGAACGTCACGGTTGCGGCCACCGCGCCGTCGGGCCGCCAGACCACCCTCGCCGTCGAAGAGTCCATTCGCGAGCCGGGATTGTATGCGTGCCGGTTTGTTCCCGAAGAATCGGGAATGTACCGGCTGACGTTGACGGCCCTCGATGATGAGGGCCGGACGGTGGGACGTCTGGACGAGGCCCTGCTCGCGTCGGCGGACCAGCGCGAGTTTCAGCGCGCACAGTATGACGAAACGATCCTGCGGGAAATGGCGCGGCGGACGGGCGGGGCGTTCTTNCCCCTCGAACGGCTGAAGGATGTGGCGCAGGCCATCCGCTGGCAGCCCTCGCAGCAGGCCGACGAGGCGAGGATTCACCTGTGGCGCTTCCCGGTGTTTTATGCACTTCTGGCGTTCCTGTGGATCAGCGAATGGTTTCTACGCCGAAAGAAAGGCTATCGTTGAGAAGGCGGTTTTTCAGAGAAGCATGAAAGATGCGGCGCGATTGAAAATATTTTTGCCGGTTGTCGGCCTGTTGCTTGCGTTGCCGGAAGCGCAGGCGGCCTCGCGTCATATCATTATTTGCGGCAGCGGCGGCGACCCGGCCTACGAGGCCAAGTTTGCCGCGTGGGGCCGGCGGCTGGCGACAGTGCTCGTCGAGCAGATGGGACAATCGCCGGACTCAGTCGCTCTGCTCACCGAATCGGGCGACGGGGCAACCAGCGGTGCGGCACGTTCCGACCGCGAGGCGGTTCGGACGGCGCTGGAACGGGCTGCAGCGGCGGTCGGCCCGGAAGATGACCTTTTCATCTATCTGATCGGCCACGGTAGCCACTGGCGGCAGGTTTCGCGCTTTCATGTTCCCGGACCCGACCTGACGGCCGACGATCTGGCCGCATGGCTGGCGCCGGTTCGCGCGAGAAATCTCGTGCTCATCAACGCCGCATCGTGCAGCGCGGGTTTTATCAACAAGCTCAGCGCCCCCGGCCGCATTATCTGCACGGCAACCCGCAGCGTAGACGAACGCAACGCCACGGAGTTCATGGAATATTTTCTGCAGGGCCTAGAAGACGACAGCGCAGACCAAAACCGCGACGAACGTGTCTCGGTCCTTGAGGCCGCGCGTCAGGCGGCGGCGCTGACCGACGCCTTCTACGTCGGCCGCGGGCTGCTTGCCACGGAACACGCACTGCTCGACGACAACGGCGACGGGCGCGGGACGCGGCTCGCAGAAAATGCAGGCGACGAAGGGCGGCTTGAGGCGACGGACGAGAAAACTACCGCAACCGCAGACGGGGCCGACGGTGCGCGCGCCGCCCGCTGTTTCCTGCGCGATTTCCGCTTCCCGCCCTCCGTTCCACGCGAACTGGCCGACCGCTATCGCGCCCTGCTTGACCGCATCGAGGCGCTCAAGCGAGAAAAGGGCCGGATGGAAAGCGGCGCATACTATGGCGCGCTGGAGCCTCTGCTCATCGAGGCCGCCCGCGTTCACCGCGACATCCGGGCAGCGGCCGGAGCGGAAGGGAACCGCAAGCCTTGACAGCGCGGGGGCGGGCACTGTTAATCTCCGGTTTGTCGAACGTGCAATCCAAAATACGATGCAACCATCCAAGGAGGTGCACGATGAGGACATCAGCTGTTCGTTTCGTTTTGTGCGGCGTTCTAATTGGTCTGACCAGTATGGCGTGGGCGCAACGCAGTGGCGCGCCGCGCAAGGACGCGCCGCTGACTGTCGTCAAAATCTCCGCCAACCTCTATGAACTGATTGGCGGGCGCGGGGCCAACGGCGGTTTGTATATTGGCGGCGACGGCGTGTTGCTTGTTGATTCCAAAATGGACGAGGCCTCGGTCCAGCAGGTTCTGGCCGAGGTCAAAAAACTCACCGACAAGCCAATCAAGTATCTGGTCAATACGCATTCCGACGGCGATCATGTGGCCGGCAATCGCTACCTGCCGGAAGGCGTAACAGTTGTGGCGCACGAGAATTGCCGAAACGAGTTTTTCCGCCCGGGCCGCGACGGTTCGCCGTCCCAATGGACCGATCCGAAACTGGCGCGCTTCGTTCCCTCGATCACATATCGCGACAAGATGACACTGTATCTGGGCGACAAGGCGGTTGAGCTGTGGTATTTCGGCGTCGGTCACACAACAGGCGACACGGTGGTGTATTTCCCCGAGGAGAAGACCGCATTCCTCGGCGATCAAATCTTTCTCGGCCGCACGCCGCTGATCCACGCCTACAAAGGCGGCAACTCGCTGGAGAATGTCAAGACGCTGAGCAAGATGCTCGAAACGCTGGCAGACGCCCAGTATTTCTGCAGTGGCCATGCCAGCCGCGTCGGGCGCGACGAGGTGAAAGCGTGCATCGCCGCCATGAAGGCGCGCCACGACAAGGTCGCCTCGCTGTTGAAGGATGGCAAGGGCCTTGATGAAATCAAGAAGGCCTTCGCGGCCGAAGAAGCCGCACTGGTCGAGATCATTGTCAATGAAATGAAGGGAAAGTAACCCTTACTCGGGTATGACCTTTGCAGTGCGGGCAGCCGTGCTGTCGCTTTTTTGCAATGGGTTATTCGGAGTAAAGTGTTGGCGTTGGTGTAAGACCGCGTCGGGCATACGAAAGACCGTCGGGGGGAAAGCGGTAGTATGGCTGCCCCGCACGCCAATGCCCCGCTACGCATATAGGAACATAAAGTGTTAGATCTGCTCTTCCGGACTATTTGAATATGGGTCAGACACTGGCAGAAAAAATCCTTGCGCAAAAAGCCGGCCGTAGTGCCGTGGTTCCCGGCGAAATCGTCACCGTCGAGCCCGACGTTGCCATGTCACACGACAACGCCGCGGCCATCGCCAAATCGTTTGCGGCCATGGGCGTCCAGCGCGTGTGGGACCCCGCCCGTCTGGTCATTATCCTCGATCATGCCGTCCCGGCGCCGACGGCCGAACATGCCGAAAACCACCGCCGCATCCGCCAGTTTGTCCGCGAGCAGGGCATCGGCAATTTTTACGACATCGGACACGGCGTTTGCCACACGGTCATGTGCGAGCGCGCCCACGCGCGGCCCGGCCGGTTGATCGTCGGCAGCGACTCGCACACCCCGACACAAGGAGCACTCGGAGCCTTTGCCGCCGGCATCGGGCGGACGGAAATGGCGGCGGTCTGGGCGCTCGGCAGCATCTGGCTGCGCGTGCCGCCAACCCTTCGTGTTGTGCTGACGGGCCGGCTTCCCCACTATGTTGCGGCCAAGGATATTGCGCTGCGGGTTCTGGCGATGATCGGTCCGGCCGGAGCCGACTACCGCGCGGTCGAGTTTGCCGGCGACCTGATTCCGCATCTCACCATCGAAGACCGGATGGTGTTGTGCAACCTCACCGCCGAAATGGGCGCCAAGACCGGCCTTGTTCCGCCGGACGCGGCGACGCGCGAATGGCTGACCGCGCGACTGGGGAAAACCGACGTTGATTCGGATTTCCTTCTGCCCGACCCCGACGCCTCCTACGAACGCACCCTTGTTTTGGACGTCGGTGATCTGGAACCGCAAGTAGCCGCGCCGCACTCGCCGGCGAACGGACGGCCCGTCGGCGAACTGGCCGGAACCCCGATTGATCAGGTTTTTCTGGGCAGCTGCGCGGGTGGAATGCTCGGCGACCTCCGCACGGCCGCCCGGCTGATGAAGGGTCGGCGCATTGCGCCCGCGACGCGCATGATCGTCGTCCCGGCCTCGGCGGAAATCTGGCGCCGCGCCCTCGACGAAGGCCTTCTGGCGGCTTTGGCCGAGGCCGGCGCAGTAATCGCCAATCCGGGCTGCGGCCCGTGCCTCGGCGCCCACCAAGGCATTTTGGCAGCGGGCGAACGTTGTCTTTCAACAGCGAACCGAAATTTCCGCGGGCGAATGGGTAACCGCGATTCAGAGATTTATCTCGCCGGTGCCGCCGTTGCCGCGACTACCGCTCTGGCCGGAAAGATCGCAGACCCGCGGCAGTAGGGCCGCTGAAGGGCTGCGGAAACGAACAGTTCGCGCAGGCCCTGCGGGCACCCTGTTGCATTTTCTTGCAGGTCAATCGCAAGGTTTTGCTTGATTTTGTATGCTTGTAAAAAAGAAAATAATTTTTCTTGAAGGTTTTGCAGGGCTGAAATCAAAGTTTTTCAAACTTATGCGCTGAAACGCCCGTCATCCTGCCAAAGAGGGAGAAACTGCTTTGTCCGAACAAGAACCCAAGGCCGAAATTGCCGCCGACAGCCCAACCGCCGGCGAAACGCCCGCAACCGAGCCGCCGTCCGCAACCGCCGAAAGCGCCGGCGAAACACCGGCCGCCGAGGTCGCGGTTGCGTCCGCCAAAACGCCGTCCGCAGGAGCCGAACCAACCGGTGGTGCCGAGGCAGAAGCCGCAGAAGAAGAAAAGGAACCGCCTGTTCGCTATGAGTTGCTCGAAGCCACCCTGCGCGCGGGCTCCATCGTGGACGTGAAGTTCAAAGTGCCGGCCGAAGAGTATAACCGCAAGACCGAGGAGTATTACAAAGAGCTGCGCCAGACCGTTATCATCGAAGGGTTCCGTCGCGGCAAAGCCCCGCTGAAACTGTTGCAAAACCGCTACCACAAGGAAGTCGAGAAAGACGCGCTGGACTATCTCTTCACCAACTGTCTCGAACAGATTGTCGAGGAAAAGAAATACGCCGTGCTCCGCGAACTGGACCGCCAGAACTCCGGCGTCGAGAAAGACCAAGACATCACGTTTTCGGTCTCCCTCGAAATCCGGCCGCAGATCGAGCCGCAAGGCTACGACCACTTTGATTTGACCGTAGATGCCCGCGAGGTCAACGAAGCGCTTGTGGAGGCCGAGATCGAAAAACTGCGCCGGCGCCACGCGACGTTTCAGAAAACCGAAATGGCCCCCTATGCCCCCGGCAACGGGATTGTGCTCGATATTCGCGTGACGAATGAGAACGGCGAGGAGATTCCGGAATTAACACGCAAGGCGCAGTTCTTTGCCCAACCGGCGCGATCTCTGCCCGAGGAGGTCGAACAGCAACTTCGCGGCAAACGGGCCGGCGATCTGCTGACCGTGCGGGTGCCCTACGAGCGGAAATCGGAAGGCGGCGTCATCACCAGCTCCGCCGACATCTATCACCTCAAAGTATGCGAAGTGCGGCGCGAGGTGCTTCCCGAATTCAACGACGAGTTCGCCCGCGACGTGGCCGGCATGAGCACGGCCCAAGAACTGCGCGAGCGCATCCGCAAAGAACTTGAAGAAAACGAGGAACAGAGGGTCCGCGAACAGGCTCTGGAAAAGATTTTCAACCAACTGATCGAGCGCAATCCGTTCGACGTGCCCGAAAGCCTGCGCGAGGAAATGTTCCGGCATTTACTCAGCGAATATACCCGCCGTCTCAACCGGTTGGGCCTTCGGCTGGAAGACCTTGGCGATGATCCCAAGGAATACGCACTGCGCACGCGCCAAACGGCCGAGCGGACAGTGCGCGTTCTTCTGCTCACGCGTGCGATTGCCGAGAAGGAAAAAATCGAACCGACAGAGGCAGACATTGAGCGCGCCATCGCCAAACAAGCCGAACGCGAGGGACGCCGGCCGCTGGCCGTGCGCGCGCGGCTGGAACGCGAAAAACGGCTCAACGAGTTCATAGACGATCTCAAGTATGACCTGGTGAACGACCTTCTGCTGTCGCGGGCTTCGATCAGCAAACAGTTTGTCCTGCCCGAATCGAAGCTGGTGACCCCCGGCGGCACGCCCGTCGCATCCTAAAAGGCCAAAAGGATGCGCCGCACAAGTTCCAACAGGATGGCAGGCCGAAACCACGCCGTGGGTGCGACGCACAGACTGCGTGAGGCTGAAAACGATTCCACATCCAACGGGTTCGATAGAATTGCGAAAAGGAAACCTCCATGAAGAGTCCGAACATTCCCGTCCACTTTCCGGATTTCACATTTGATGCCCGTCGGTTCGCACCGCGGGCGCAATTTATCATCCCCACGGTCGTCGAACAAAGCGAACGCGGTGGCTATGCCTATGACATCTACTCGCGCCTGCTCGTGGACCGCATCGTCTTTCTCGGCACCGAGATCAACTACGCCGTCGCCAATCTGGTCATCGCCCAATTGCTCTTCCTCGAATCCGAAGACCCCGACAAGGACATCAACCTCTACATCAACAGTCCGGGCGGGGCCGCCGATGCCGGCATGGCCATCTACGACACCATTCAGTTCATCAAGCCCGACGTCTGCACCACCTGTGTCGGGCAGGCCGGTTCGATGGCCGCCATCCTTCTGGCTGCCGGCGCGCCCGGAAAACGATTCGCCCTTCCCCATTCCCGCATCATCATCCATCAACCGTCGGCGGGCGTCGGCGGTCAGGCCACCGACATCGGCATCCAGACGCGCGAACTGGTCCGCATCAAACACCAGCTCAACGCCATTCTCGCCAAACACACCGGACAGGACATTGCCCGCATCGAGCGCGACACCGACCGCGATTTCATTATGACCGCCCAGCAAGCCCTCGAATACGGCATAATAGACCGCGTGATCGCCGAAAAACGCGCCGAGGCCGGGAAGACCCCACCCACCAAACGTTGATCCACCGCTCCGCCACTATGGGGACTCCGGAAAGCTGCGCGCGCTTGGTATCCTTCTGTTCCAACATTGCCGGCCGCGGTCGCACCCCGACAGGTCTCGAAACAGGTAGCGGGCTGCGGGCGTTGTTGGCCGGTCTTCGTGTCGCTTACATTGTCCCGCTGCGCTGGGGGTCGAGAGCGTCGCGCAGGCCGTCGCCGACAAAGTTGAACGCCAGCATGAGGAGGCTAATTGCCAACGAGGGGCCGAGCAGGAGCCACGGCTGGGTTTCGAGATGAGTCAAGC